>NZ_SOFK01000022.1:0-444254 GCF_004402675.1 Cryobacterium sp. MDB2-A-1
GGCAGCGGCGGTCAACGACCCGCTGCTGCCAGTACCACCTCGCCAGAAGATCAGTACCACCTGAGTGGACTAACGGTTCCAACTACGGCTACTCGCCAGCCTCGCCGAGGGCGGCCGTCTCCAGGCTGTTGGCGAGCAGTCCACGGATGACTTCGTCGGTGAAGAATTCCATCCCGCAGTTGGTGTGGTGGATGACGAACCATTCCTTGGTACCCAGGAGCTTGTAGGAGATGACGAGCGAGCGGATGGCGTCGTCGGAGGCACGCCCGCCGGCATTGCGGATCACGTGCGCGTCGCCTTCGCTCAGACCCGCGTACTTGGCCGGATCGAGGCGCGCGTCCATGCAGGTGAGGATCGCGAAGCCCCTGGCCGGCGGCAGGGCGAGCTCTGACTTGTCGCCGAATGCTTCGGCGTATGCGCTGTTTGCGGACAGGACTTCTTCGAGAACGGTCATGGATGCGTCCTTCACGATGGGGGTAAGCCGCCTCGGCTGGCGGACTTTGTGAAAGCGTAGTCAGCGATGCCGGAGCGGAAAGCCTTTGTTGCGCATTGTTCCGGGGAAGTCGTCCACTTCGTTGTCGGGCAGTAGCTGACGTGCATATCGCAAGAACTCGCGCCTTGATCCTGGTCGCAGCTCACATATAAGTTCTCCGGCCAGTTCAGCTGACCGGGAAGCTCGGAAGGCGTCGTCGGTTTGATTCCCGCTCCCGCCACACTGACCCGGACTCCGTCGGAAGTCCGGGTCATTCTTTGCCTGAGAGGGGGTCAGTAGGACCCGGCAGCTCCGGTCGGGATGGCGCCGGCGAGCAGCGCCGCGCTGCCGGAGACGCCGAGGCGGCTCGCGCCCGCTTCGATCATGGCGAGGGCGTCGTCGAAGCTGCGGACTCCGCCCGACGCCTTCACCTCGGCCCGGTCGCCCACTGTCTGCTTCATCAGGCGCACCGCATGCACAGTGGCCCCGCCGGCGGGGTGGAAGCCGGTGGAGGTCTTGACGAAGTCGGCGCCCGCGGCCACGGACGCTTCGCACACGGCGACGATCTCGGCATCGGTCAGCGCCGCGGATTCGATGATGACCTTGAGCACCTTCGGTGCTGGGACGCTGGCACGCACGGCGGCGATATCGGCCTGCACGTCGGCGAAGCGGCCGGCCTTGGCCGCGCCGATGTCGATGACCATATCGATCTCGTCGGCGCCTTGCGCGATGGAGAGGGCGGCCTCGGCGGCCTTGATGATGCTGTGGTGCTTGCCACTGGGGAAACCACAGACGACCGCGACCTTGAGGTCGGCCCCTTCCGGGATGGTGAGCGGCAGCATGGAGGGAGAGACGCAGACAGAGTAGGTGCCGAGTTCTATGGCCTCGGCAACGAGGGCGGTGACGTCGGCGGTGGTGGCCTCCGGCTTGAGCAGGGTGTGGTCAATACAGCGGGCGATGCTGATGGTGTCGACGAGGGAGGTTGTCATGGGTGGGTCCTTAGCTGGTGACGAGTTCGGGGGAGATGTGCAGCGCGGTCGATGCGCTGAATTCCTCGATCGAGACGACGCGACCGTCCAGGTCCAGTCGGCGAAACCAGGCATCACCCCGACCGGCTTCGATGGCGATGTGGGAGGTTCGGGAGATTCGGGAGCGGAGCGCTGTGCGCAGCACCGACCCTCTGAGCCTGTGATCTGCCCAGACATTCACTATACGCTGGACGGCATGCGTTCAACCGGAGCCGTCGATACCGAGGTGGTTCTCCTCCGGCGCGGACGACGACTCGAATATGTCACCCTGGGCTGGAACGTCGTTGGGGTCGCCATCCTGGCCGTACTCGGCGTGACCGCATCGTCTGTCGCCCTGGTCGGATTCGGACTCGACAGCCTCATCGAGATCGGTGCCAGTACGGTCGTGCTCTGGGAACTGTCCGGCACGGGGGAGACTCGTCAGCAGCGTGCGCTGCGGATGATCGGTGTCGCGTTCGTCGCGCTCGCCGCATACCTATCCGTGCAATCGACCGTGGCCCTGGCGTCGAACCACCATGCGTCGCCGAGCGTCGCCGGAATCGTCTGGACGGGCATAACGGCCGCTGTCATGTTCGCACTGGCGTTCGGGAAGGCCCGGACCGGCCGCGCCCTCGGAAATCCCGTGCTCGTCACGGAAGGCCGAGTCACTCTGATCGACGGTGTGCTGGCCGTCGCCGTACTCGCGGGGTTGGTCCTCGACCTCGTCCTCGGCTGGTGGTGGGCCGATCCACTCGCCGGCTATGTGATCGTCTACTACGCGGTCCGTGAAGCCATCCACATATTCCGGCCATGATCCCGTTCTTGTCGGTCGCCTGGTCGGTCCCCGTATCGGCTGCTGTGGCTTTTGGGCCGTAGCGATAGCTGCGGCGGCCGGACAATGTAGCAGTCCAGTGAGGGGGACCCGCCGGTTCTAGAACGGTGTCGGGTCGTCGGGGTCTTCGGGTGTGGGGTCGAGGTTCCAGACGTCCACGATCGGGACCGGTGGTTTCGGTGCGGGTTTGGGTTTCCGGGGTGGTCTCATGTCGGCGGAGGGTTCGACGATGTAGCTGTACCCGGCCGGTGAGGTCCACTCGATACGACCGTCGCCGAGGTGCCTCGGCGACCACCGCGTGTAGCTCTTCACCGCGTGGTGATACGGGCAGAGGTGGGCGAGGTTCATCGCGTCGGTCTCCCCGCCGTGCTGCCACTCCGCACTGTGGTCGAGGTCTGATCGTTTGGCGGAGCGGCGGCACCCGGGGAAGGTGCAGGTTTCATCCCGCACCTCGAGCCACTTTTTCAAATCGGCCGGTGGCTTGTAGGTGTCCCTGCCCATGGACAGCACGACGCCGGTTTCGGGGTGGGTGAGCAGCCGGGTGAAGCTCGGCGCACCCGCCGCGAGACGCCGGGCGGTGTCGGGGTCGATCGGTCCGTACCCGGCGAGGTACCCGGGTTCCTCGCTCTTCCCCAGCAGGGTCAGTACCGGGACCGTGACGTTGACTTGCGCGGCCACCCCTTTGCCGAGTCCGTCCGGGGTGACCCCACCGATCAGGACATCGGTAAGCACGTCCGCCGCCAACTGCGTCAGCGTGCGCGTTTCCTCCGGGCCCTGCAGTGAGAGGGCGGTGTCGAGAGTGCGGTGGTAGGCAGCCTGGACCTTCTCGGCATTCCCGGTCAGATACAGCGACGCCATGCCGTCGTTGAGGGCCTGGAACACCACGTGCCGGTCCTCGACGCTTTTCTGGTGCCTCGCGGTGATGGTTTCCGGGTGGGTGCGTTCCCGCACCCTTCGGGCCCGGTCGGCGAGCTTCGCCACGGTCAGCACTTCCGCGTCGGGCACGAGGACCTCCTCGAACACGGCGCGGGCCCGGGCGGCCGCTTCCGGGTCATCAGCGACCCGGATGCCCCAGGCCTGCTCCATGATCACCTGGGCGTGCCGGTAACTGATCGCCCCGGAGGCCAGGGCGTCCCGGGTTGCGGGGAGGTCTTCGGCGAGGGTGCGGCTGGCTTCGATCAGGGTCTCCGCCGTCCGGCGCGGGAGCCGCAGCAGGGCGCTGACCTCGCACGTGAATTCCTCTTTCGTGGCTTCTTCCGGAGACCACGGCGGGCGCAGGCCGCCCGCCCGCACTGCGGCGTCCGCCCGGGCCCGGCCGACATCGGCGAGCACCCGTTGGGCGGTGTAGACCGCGGCGGCCCGGCGAGCGGTGGCCTGATTGATTTCCCGGTCCGCGTCCCGGATCGCGTCATAGAAATCGGTGAGGGGCGGCTCCACCAGGCTCAGATGCCGGGGGTTCAGGTACGGGTCGGGAGGGGTCCCGGGCGGGGGTTCCGCCGTGCTGTCCAAGCAAACTATTGAGGGTTCTTCAGCTGTCATACCGGTCACTCTACGGAGGACCACCGACATTCCACCGGCATCCGCACGCCCGCAAATCACCTGTGGATAACCCGGTCAGAAGCACTTTGTTGAGGAGTGGCCGTCTCGGAAACCGGTAGTCTCGCCGACGTCGCGAGTGTGGTCGCCCAGGCGTCTGAGAGACTGTGCGGATGAATACTTCATCACCGGAGAACGGCTCGAGGGCGGGTGCCCTCGCCAACCGGGGAGTCCAGGCGGCGCTGGTGTCCGCGGTGCTGTTCGGTGCCGGGACACCGCTCGCCAAGATCCTCCTCGGCGAGGTCAGTCCGTGGATGCTGGCCGGCCTGCTGTACTGCGGCTCCGGGATCGGCCTCGGCCTGATCCGGGTCGTTCGCCGGTCGCCCCGGGTGCGGCTCAGCCGCGCCGAGTGGGTGCCGCTGTCGGGTGCGATCCTGTTCGGCGGGATCTTCGGCCCTGTGCTCCTGATGCTCGGCCTCTCGAACATGCCGGCCTCGGGCGCATCGCTGCTGCTGAACGCCGAAGGTGTCTTCACCGCACTCCTGGCCTGGTTCGTCTTCAAAGAGAATTTCGACCGGCGCATCGCCCTCGGAATGCTCGCGATCGTTGCCGGGGCCGTCATCCTGAGCGCTCCCGGCGGGGCGAACTTCGGAAGCGCCTGGCCGTCCCTCGCCATCCTCGGCGCGTGCCTCTGCTGGGGCCTCGACAACAACCTCACCCGAAAGATCGCACTGACGGATGCGACGTGGCTCGCCGCCGTCAAGGGTTCCGTCGCCGGCCCGGTCAACCTGGCGCTCGCCTTCCTCCTCGGTGCGCACCTCCCGGCAGCTGGAAACATCGCTGCGGCCCTCGTCGTGGGGTTCTTCGCCTACGGCATCAGCCTGGTTCTCTTCATCGTCGCAATGCGCCATGTGGGTACGGCGCGGGCCGGGGCGTACTTCTCGATCGCGCCATTTTTCGGCGCGGTGCTGGCCATCATTCTCGGTGACGCCGTGACGTGGCCTCTCGTCATCGCCGGCTTCCTGATGGCTGTCGGGATCTGGCTTCACCTCACCGAGCGCCACGAGCACGAGCACACGCACGAACCGATCACGCACGACCACTGGCACACTCACGATGAGCATCACCAGCACGACCATGCCGAGCCGGTCTCGCCGGGAACCTGGCACAAGCACGAACACACGCACCAAGCCATCACCCACACGCACGAGCACTACCCGGACATGCACCACCGGCACGAGCACTGAGCCTGACAGATTCCGATTCGGCCGTTTCTGCGGTCCCCCTCGCCGCGCTGAGCGTACCGTGAGGAGGGAGGGACCGTCGCGGCTTCGCCGAAGAAGCTGCACCCTTGACAACGATGTTGGCGGATCCACTCAACCAAGGAGGATACCGCTACGTCAATCCTGACTGTCCCAACGATTAAGACTGCACCACCAGCATCCGCTGCACCCGCCTCTCCGGCGCCGCCCCGCGCATCCGTTCGATATCGCCGCCTGTTCGAACCGACGAACCTCGGGTCGATGGAGCTCAAGAACCGATTCGCGATGGCGCCGATGGGGCCCCTCGGTTTCTCCGATGCGGAGGGCGGCTGGAATTCGCGCGGCATCGAGTACTACGTCGCGCGAGCCCGCGGCGGCGTCGGGCTCATCATCACGGGAATCACGCCCGTCACCAACCCGGCGGAGAAGTTTCCGAACGGCAGCGTGCCGATGCCGATGCGGAATCCCGGTGCGTTCCTCCGCACCAGCCGTGAACTCGTCGAGCGGGTGCACGCCTACGACGCCAAAATCATGCTGCAACTCGGCGCCGGCTTCGGTCGGGTCATCATGACCGCCTTCCTCCAGGGCGGCGCGCAGCCGGTCGCGCCGTCGCCGATCAAGCATCGCTGGTCAGAGGCCATCTGCCGCGAGATGACGGTCGAGGAGATCCACGCGACGGTGCGGAGCATGGGCGATTCCGCGGTGCTCGCCCAGCGCGCCGGGTTCGACGGCGTGCAGATCCATGCCGTGCACGAGGGGTACCTCCTCGACCAGTTCGCGACCTCCTTCTATAACCAGCGCACGGATGCGTACGGCGGAAGCCTCGACAACCGGTTGCGCTTCGCCCGCGAGATCGTCGACGAAATCAAGGAACGCTGCGGCGCCGACTACCCGGTCACGCTGCGATTCAGCCCCAAGTCGTTCGTGAAGGACTGGCGAGAGGGCGGCCTTCCCGGGGAGGACTTCGTCGAGAAGGGTCGCGACCTCCCGGAAGGTCTCGAGGCCGCGCGCCTCTTCGAGGAGTACGGATATGACGCCCTCGACATCGACGTGGGCACCTACGACTCCTGGTTCTGGAACCACCCGCCGATGTACCAGAAGAAGGGCCTCTACGTGCCCTTCGCCAAGGCGGTCAGCGATGCGGTCGGCATCACGGTCATCTGCGCCGGCCGGATGGACGACCCGGACATCGCGCTCGCCGCGGTCGAGGACGGCGCGACGGACCTCGTCTCGCTCGGCCGCCCACTTCTGGCCGACGCCGACTACGTCAACAAGCTGCACAGCGGGCACCAGAACCTGATCCGCCCATGCCTCTCCTGTCAGGAGGGGTGCATGGGCCGGATCGAAGCGTTCGCCGCCATCAACTGCGCGGTCAACCCCCAGTGCGGACGCGAAGCCGAATGGCGCCTGCACCCGGCGCTCCGGGCCAAGAACGTGATGATCGTCGGCGGCGGGGTCGCCGGCTGCGAGGCGGCCAGGGTGCTCGCGTTGCGCGGGCACGTGCCCGTCATCTATGAGGCCTCCGCTGCCCTCGGCGGAAACCTGATTCCGGGAGGTGTCCCCGATTTCAAGGAGGACGACCTCGCGCTGATCCGCTGGTACGAGGCCACGCTCGCCGAGCTCGGAGTCGAGGTGCACCTGAATGCGCCGGTCGACGAGACGATGATCGAGGCATCCGCCGCGGACGAGATCATCGTCGCCACCGGTTCGGTGCCACGGCTCTTCGCGCTGCCGGGCGGCGTGCCGGTGTTCTCGGCCGCCGACGTGCTCGAGGGCGTCTCCGACCCGGGCGCGACAACCGTGATCGTCGGAGGCGGCCTCGTCGGGTGCGAGCTCGCCCTGCACCTCGCCGACCACGGGGTGAACGTCACGATCGTCGAGCAGGCCGAGGACATCCTCGACGTGTCCGGGCCGCTGTGCGAGGCGAACCACATGATGCTGCACGAACTCATTCCGTTCAAGGGCATCGCGACGGTGACGTCGGCCACGGTGCTGCGTGCGACACCGCAGGGCGTCGTCGTGGTCGTCGGCGGCATCGAGCGGGAGATCGCGAGCGAATCGGTGATCCTCTCGGTCGGCTACGCCTCGAACAACACGCTGTACCGGAGCATTCTCGATTCCGGCAAGGAGATCCACCTCCTCGGCGATGCCCGCAGGGTGTCGAACATCATGTACGGGATCTGGGACGCCTTCGAAGTCGCCTCCGGCCTGTAGGCGGCGACCTTCGCGCACCGAGCGCGGGTGTTGCGCCGTTCCGCTGGTGGTGCGCCACCCGCGTTGCGGCGGAGCACCCGCGCTCGGTGCGTCCGGCACGCCCGCGGCACTGTCCTAGCCATTCCTGTGGAACACTAGTATGGTAGTAGTCAAAGCAACCAGGGACCATCCGTCTCGGGACGAGCTCCATCCCCAGGAAGGTGGCGACAATGACCGTCGCACACGCACCAGCACAACCCAAAGCACACGCCGGCACGTACAAGCTCGTCCCGGAGAATAAGGGCAAGACGCTCGAGCAGATCCAGGTCGAACTGACAACGGCGGGAGCCAAGAACTGATGCTGATGCTCACGACCGAAACCATGCAGAACCTCGCCGCGTTCGAATCGGCCGGTATCACCGTGCCGCACTTCGACCGCGCCGCGGTCACGCGAGCCACCACGGCGAACCCGGCCTGGATCCACTTCGGCGGCGGGAACCTGTTCCGCTGCCTGCACGCCTCGCTGCAGCAGCGACTGCTCAACGCCGGTGAGAGCGAGACCGGAATCGTCGTCGTCGACACCTACGACGACGAACTGATCGAGACGATCTACCAGGGTCGCGACAACCTCTCTTTGACCGTCGTGATGAAGGCGAACGGGGACATCGAAAAGGAACTGATCGCGAGCATCACCGAGAGCCAGTACCTCGCGGAGTCGAACCCGGCCGGCACCGCGCGGGTCAGGGCGATCTTCGCTAACCCGAGCCTGCAGCTCGCCACGGTCACGATCACCGAGAAGGGCTACAACCTGAAGGGCCCGGACGGCGAACTTTCCGGGCTCGTGCTGGGGGACATCGAGGCGGGCCCGGACCACGCGCGGCACACCATGGCGCACCTGGCCTCGCTTCTCCTCGAGCGCTACCGGGCCGGCGCGACCCCGATCGCGATGGTCAGCACCGACAACTTCTCGCACAACGGCGAGAAGCTCCGCGACGCGATCCTCGTGGTCGCCCGGGCCTGGAAGGACAGGGGCTTCGTCGACGACGGGTACCTCGGCTACCTCACCGACCCGGCGAAGGTCGCATTCCCCTGGAGCATGATCGACCGGATCACGCCGGGCCCGTCGGCCTCCGTCGCCGGCGAGCTGCAGGCAGCGGGATTCGGCGACACCGAGATCCTCGTCACGCAGAAGCACACGACGACGGCGCCCTTCGTGAACACCGAGGAAGTCAACTACCTCGTCGTCGAGGACACCTTCCCGAACGGCCGTCCGCCGCTCGAGAAGGCCGGCGTGTACTTCACCGACCGCGACACCGTCAACAAGGTCGAACGCATGAAGGTGTGCACCTGCCTCAACCCGCTGCACACGGCCATGGCGATCTACGGATGCCTGCTGGGCTTCACGTCGATCGCCGACGAGACCGCAGACGCCGACATTTCGGCCCTGATCACGGGGATCGGCTACCGCGAGGGGCTCCCCGTCGTGACGAACCCCGGCATCATCGACCCGAAGAGCTTCCTCGACCAGGTCGTGGGGGAACGGCTGCCGAACAAGCGCATCCCGGACACCCCGCAGAGGATCGCCTCCGACACCTCGCAGAAGGTCGGCATCCGCTTCGGCGAGACGATCAAGCTCTACCGGAACACTGGCGCCGCCGACGATCTGACGTTCATTCCGCTCGCCATCGCCGGCTGGTGCCGCTACCTGCTCGCACTCGACGACGGGGGAGAGCCGTTCGAGCTGAGCCCGGACCCGATGAACGAGCACCTGCGCCGGTACGTGAGTGACATCAGGCTCGGGGACCCGGCAAGCGTCGGCCGGCGGCTGCATCCGATCCTCTCCAACCGGGACATCTTCGGGCTGAACCTGTACGACACCGGACTCGGTGCGCGGATCGAGGGGTACGTCGAAGAACTCGTCGCGGGCCCCGGGGCGGTTCGCAGCACGCTGCACAAGTACGCGAGCACCACAAGCAACAGCACCACAAGCAACACAGAGGAGACAGCATCATGCAAATGACATTCCGGTGGTTCGGACCCGACGACGACAAGATCACGCTCGGGCAGGTCCGGCAGATTCCGGGCGTCGAAGGTGTCGTCGGCGCCCTCTACGACGTCCCGGTCGGCGAGGTCTGGCCCAAAGCCAAGATCGCCCAGCTGAAAGCACAGATCGAGGAAGCCGGGATGAGCCTCGAGGTGATCGAGAGCGTCAACATCCACGACGACATCAAGATCGGGCTCCCGAGCCGCGACGCGTACATCGAGAACTACAAGGAGACCATCAGGAACCTCTCCGAGTTCGGTATCAAGGTCATCTGCTACAACTTCATGCCGGTCTTCGACTGGGTGCGCACCGAGCTGGCCAGGACGCTTCCCGACGGTTCGACGACGATGGCCTATGACCAGTCCATCGTCGACACCATGGACCCCGAGGGCATGGCTGCATCGGTCGAGGGCGACTCGAACGGATACGTCATGCCGGGCTGGGAGCCCGAGCGCATGAAGGGCCTCAAGGCCCTGTTCGCCCAGTACGCGGATGTCGACGAGAAGAAGCTCTCCGACAACCTGCGGTACTTCCTCGAGGCGATCATCCCGACCTGCGAGAAGTACGACATCAAGATGGCCATCCACCCGGACGACCCGCCCCGGCCGATCTTCGGCCTCCCCAGGATCGTGAAGAACTTCGACGACCTCAAGGCCATCGTCGAAATGGTCGACAGCCCACACAACGCGCTGACCCTCTGCACCGGCAGCCTCGGTGAGAATCCGGAAAACGACGTTCCCGCGCTCATCCGCTATTTCGCCGGTCGCGACCGGGTGCCGTTCGCCCACGTGCGCAACATCAAGCACCTCGGCAACGACAACTTCGAGGAGGCCGCGCACCTTTCGGAGATGGGTTCGCTCGACATCTACGAGATCATGAAGGCCTTCCACGACGTCGGCTTCGACGGGTACATCCGTCCGGACCACGGCCGGATGATCTGGGGCGAGACCGGGCGCCCGGGCTATGGCCTGTACGACCGTGCGCTCGGAATCGCGTACCTCAACGGGCTGTGGGAAGCCATCGACAAGGCCTCCAGGGCCTGAGCCGCCCGGTTGGTGGGCCCGGACTTCCGGGCCCACCTGACTGCGCCGTACCATGCAAGAACACCAGCGCCTCATACTAGAAAGATGACGATGGATTCGGGAGCGTTTCGGGCCAGGCCCGCGACCACACGGCGCAACGCCCGCACGCACGCCCTCGAGATCATCCGCCAGAAGATCATCACGCTCGACCTGGCCCCCGGCACCCGGCTGTCCGAGAACGAGCTCGCCGGCCAGCTCGGGCTGTCCCGCACCCCGATCCGCGAGAGCCTCATCCTCCTCGCCGAGGAGCAGCTCGTCTTCGTGGTCCCTCAGGTCGGAACGCTCGTCGCGCCGATCCTGCTCTCCGAGATCGAGACGGCCCAGTTCGTGCGGGAATCCCTCGAGCTCGCTGCCCTGAACGAGTCGGTCGCCCGCGCGACGCCCGACGACATCGCCGAACTGAACGCGATCATCGACGCTCAGCGGATCGCGGACAGCCGCAAGACCCAGTCCGGCTTCTTCACCCTCGACGAGGAGTTCCACGCGACCCTGATGGGCATCAGCGGCCACGGCTCCGCCTGGCGGACCGTCGCCCAGGCCAAGGCGCACCTCGACAGGGCCCGGCACCTGTCGTTGTCCTTCACCGGGATGAGCGTGTTGATCGACCAGCATCAGGTCATCACCGACTCGCTCGCGGCGGGCGATGGGGATGCGGCCGCGAGCGCCATGCGGGAGCACCTGCGCCGTGTCTTCAACGACATTGCCGCAGTGCGGCAGACCAACCCGGAGCTGTTCACCCTCGACCCGTCCCAGTAGGCGCGCGGGACGCCGGCCAGGTGGCACGCCGGGTCGCCAGGGGCATCCGCTGCCCGGTCGCATAGACTCGCGTCTATGCGAACAGACCTTGCCGGCCCCGATCCGGACGCGCTGCGGCCGCTCGACCGCGCGGCCGCCGAGGACATCGCCCGGGGCCTGCGCGCGATGGCCGACCCGACCCGGGTGCAGTTGCTCGGCATGATCGTCGGCCGGCCGGACGGCCGCGCACTCGTCGGCGAACTCGCCACGGCACTCGGACTGAGCCAGCCGACCGTCAGCCATCACATGCGCATCATGACCGAGGAAGGCCTGCTCGCCCGGGATCAGGTCGGGCGTCAGGTCTGGTATTCGGTCGTGCCCGAGCGGGTCGGCGACGTTCTCGAGACGACCAGGAGCGACACCGACCCGATCGCGGCCGTCGTGGCCGCGCCCGTGCTGGCGCGCATCACGGACGACCTCGCGACCCGGTTCCGGGGCACGTTCTCGCACGAAACCGTCGGCCGATACGTGCGGGAGAGCTACGAACTCCTCGCCCGGCAGGCGAAGATCACCCGCTATCTTCCCTCGTTCACGGCGCGCTTCGCCGGCGACCGACTGCAGTCGCTGGCCGCGGTGGATGGCCGGAATGCGACGAACGGTCTCTTCGCGACGGACGCGTCCGACGCGTCGGGCGCGTCGGGCACGTCGGGCATTCCGGGTTCTCCAGGCTCTCCGGACGTTCCCGACGTTCCGGACGTTCCGGACGTGCTGTTCGTCTGCGTTCAGAACGCAGGACGATCCCAGCTCGCCTCGGCCATTCTGCGGTCGCTCGCGGGGGATCGCGTGCGGGTCCTGACGGCAGGGTCGGCTCCGGCCGGCCGGGTCAATCCGATGGTCGTCGCCGCGCTCGACGAGATCGGCGTTCCCCTCGCGGGCGAGTACCCCAAGCCGTTGACGGACGAGGTCGTCCGGGCGGCGGACTACGTGATCACGATGGGCTGCGGCGACGCGTGCCCGGTCTATCCCGGCCGCACGTACCTCGACTGGGACCTCGCCGACCCCGTCGGACTCCCGATGGAGGGCGTCCGGGCGATTCGCGACGAGATCGAGGCGCGGGTCAGGGCCCTCCTCGCCGACCTCGACCGGATGCGGCTGCCCACGACCTGAGTGTGCCCTCCGAGATGTACCTTTTCCGGTCGAGAGCCACCGGCAGAACGGGAACACTCGACCGGAACGGTGCATCTCGACCGTCCATCTCACGGTGGCAGGCAGCGGCAGGGCGCATGGAACAATGACGTATGACCGTGCGGGCTTCGAGGTGGCTGATCGTACTTGCGGCCGTGTGCTTCGGGACGACGGGCACCGCTCAGGCCCTCGGCGCCCTCGGCGGTGCCCAGGCGAGTGCGACGTCTCTCGGCGCGGCCCGCATCGTGTTCGGCGGCGCGCTCCTGGCGATCCTCGCGTTCGCGGTGGCGCTCGCTGAGCGCCGGAGGCGGTCGGCCGGGGCCGGGGCCGACCGCGACGGCGACAGCGACCGCGAGCTGGGGCGCGTCCGCGGCCGGCTGCGCGGCTCGAGCGTGGCGCTCGTGCTCCTCGGGGCTGCGGGCGTTGCCGCGTACCAGCCGGCTTTCTTCACCGGGACCGCGCAGAACGGGGTCGCGGTCGGCACCCTCGTCGCGCTCGGATCCGCTCCCGTGCTGACGGGACTGCTCGAGTGGGGCTGGTTCCGCCGGCCCCCGGGCATCCGCTGGGCGTGTGCGACGTTCGTTGCGGCGACGGGGGTGGCAGCGCTCTCCGGGCTCTACAGCGGGGGAGGCGGCCCCGTGACGGCGCTCGGGATCGCGGGCTCACTCGGTGCGGCCGCGTCCTACGCCGTGTACACGCTGAGCACCAAGCTGCTCCTCGATCGCGGCTGGTCGCCCACCACAGCCATGGGCGCCACCTTCGGTACGGCCGCCGTGCTGATGCTGCCCGTGCTTCTCGCAAGCAATCCGGCCTGGCTCGCCCAACCGGCCGGGCTGGCGACGGCCGCGTGGCTCGCGGTCGTGACGACGGCCCTCGCATACACCCTGTTCGCCCGCGGATTGCGGGGCCTGCCGGCCTCGCAGGTATCGACACTCACGCTTGTCGAACCCGTGACGGCGACCGCACTCGGAATCTTTCTGCTGCACGAGGACTTCACTCCCGCGACCATCTGCGGCATCCTGCTGCTTGTGACGGGACTCGCGATCCTTACGGTGCCCCGGCGGATGCCGGTGCGGGCCGGGTGAGGTCCCTGCCGTACTCGAGCCGCAGTTCCAGTTCGTTCATGACCAGGGCGGCGAGGTCGCCCAGGGTCTCGATCTCGGCATCCGTCACGGTTCTCGGCTCGAAGTCGAGCACGCACAGCGTGCCGAGGTTGAATCCGTCCCGGGTGCGCAGCGGAACGCCCGCGTAGAACTGCAGGCCGAAACCACCGGAGACCAGGGGATTCGCGAGGGCGCGGACATCCGTGCGCGCATCCTCGATCACCCAGGGCCTGTCCTGCATGATCGCCGAGGCGCACAGGCCAGGGTCTCGGGAGATCTGTTCGAGGTCGAGCCCGGCATGGGACTTGAACCAGATCCGGTCCTGGTCGACGATGCTCATGATGGAGATCGGCACCGAGAAGATCCTGGCGGCGAGTGCCGTGATCCGGTCGAAGGTTCCGTCCGGAGGCGTGTCGAGGATCTGCAGGCGCGCGACCGCAGCCATCCGCCCTGCTTCGTCCGTCACGAGGGGACTGGTTTCCTCGCCCCGGTGCCTGCCCGTCTCCGTGATCACGGCCTGGCGGAGCGCGAGCACCACCTCGCCGATGTCCGGCCGGTCGGCGGGGTCCCTGGCGAGCATGGTGGACAGCAGGTCGCGCCAGGCCGGCGATATCGACGCCGGGATCACCGGATCGCGCAGGAGTCGGGCGACGGCCGCCGGAACCGGCTGGCCGGGAAAGGCGAGTTCCCGGGTGAAACACTCGAGGAGCACCAGTCCGAGAGCGTAGATGTCACTCGGCGGTCCCACTTCCTCGCCTCTGGCCTGCTCCGGGCTGAGGTACGCCG
Organism: Cryobacterium sp. MDB2-A-1; assembly: GCF_004402675.1. NCBI lineage: Bacteria > Bacillati > Actinomycetota > Actinomycetes > Micrococcales > Microbacteriaceae > Cryobacterium > Cryobacterium sp. MDB2-A-1. The sequence continues at coordinate 14,238 of NZ_SOFK01000022.1, forward strand.
CCGTTCCCGACGTCATGCCGCCGTTGGTCAGGCGCTCACTCGCCGGGGACAGCGCGATGCCGAAGTCGGTGAGCTTGGCGCGCGCCCGGAACCGGCTGCTGTACTGGGCGAGGAGAATGTTCGCCGGCTTGATGTCCCGATGCACGATGCCTCGCCCGTGGATGTACTCGAGGCCCTCGGCCAGGTCATAGCCGACCTGGGAGATGTTCCGCACCGACAGCGGACCTTCGAGGAGTCGCTCCCGGAGGTCGACGCCGTCGATGAGCTCCATCACCAGGAAGATCTGGCGCCGGTCGGGCGTGGCCCGGTGCACACCGACGTCGAAGAGCGTCACGAGGCTATGGTGGCTGAGGCTTGCAAGCACGTTGATCTCGGCCTGCTGGCGCTGGATGTCGTCCTGTTCGATGGCGACGGTCGTGAATACCTTGATCGCGACATCCCGGCCGAGCCTGTTGTCGGCGGCCCGGTAGACGGACGCCATGCCGCCGCGTCCGATCAGCTCCTTGAGCTGGTAACGGTGGCCAAGAAGCCCTGTGGGTTTCGCGGTCATCTGACCCTGTCAGTGTCGAGGTTTCGGTTCGCCGGGATATCCCGAACCTGGGAAATTCAGATCAGCGGGTCGCGCTCGGTCGTCTGCCGGGTGATCTGTTCACCGCTGGCAGGATCGACGGCGGACCGAGTCGTTGAAACGGACTGTCGCCGCCGCGTGATCAGCACGATGCCGAGGATGACTCCGACAAGTCCGGCGAGCATCAGGATGTAACCGATCGTCTTCAGGTCGATTCCCGCGACCTGGAGATCGACGGCGAATGCAAGGATCGCTCCCACGACAAGGAGGAAGATTCCGGCGCCAATGCTCATCGTGTTGTCCATTCTTCGGGATGCGGCGAAGCCGAGTCCGAGCGATCCGGTGTCGTACAGTTGCATCAGATTAGCCTAGGTACGCCGAAAAGAGAACCGGTGGGCGCGCTCAGAATCCACGGTCCGCCGGCAGTCCGGCGGGTCCGGACGAGGCGGGGGCACTCGTCAGGACCTCGGGGAGGACGCTGCCGATCCAGCTTTCCGCGGTCCACCCCGTGAGCGGCGAACCGGTGACGACGATCGTGCCGGTATTGCTGAGCGGATTGTCCGACACGTAGCCGGCGTGGAGGTTGCTGCAGGAGTACCCCGTCCAGGCGCGCAGGATCGCTCCGTGGCTGACGAAGGCGACGGTCTCGTGCCCGAGATCGTCGGCCTCCGTCACGACCCGGTCGAACCGGGCGAAGGTGTCCCTGCCGGACTCTCCTCCGGGCATCACGGTGTCGAGGTCGCCGTTCGCCCAGGCCAGGAACGTCGTGCAATAGGCGTCAACGGCGGCCCGGTCGTGGCGGCCCTCGAGGTGGCCGGCTGCGACCTCGCGGATGTCCTCGCGGACGCGGGCCTCGAGTCCCCGTGCCGCCGCGAGCGGTGCCGCGGTCTGCTGGGTGCGTACGAGGGTGGAGACGTAGAGGGCGTCGATCGTCACCGATTCGAGGGCGGCCACGAGATTCCCGGCCTGCTCACGGCCGAGCGGCGTGAGGTCGGCGCCGGGGTGCGCGGTATCGAGGAGACCACCGACGTTGGACACCGTCTGGCCGTGCCGGATCAGGATGAGGCGCATGGTTACCTTTCGGGACGCCCGGTCGTCGGGCATCCGCTTCTAGGATGCCCAACGATCGGCCCTCGCAGAAATCAGACGGTGAGAGGAGTCAGCCAGGTCAGCTCCGATCCCTCGCCCTCGATCAGGTCGCCGAGGGCTGCGTTGAACACGGCCCCGTAGGCCGCCGTGATGTGCGCCTGGAACGCTTCGGCGTCGCGGTACACCTCGTACACGAAGAACTCGAGCGGGTCCGAAACGCGGCGGTGCGGGTCGAAGGTCACGTTGCCGGGCTCCCGGCGAACGTCGACGGTCAGGCCGGCGAGGAGCGCGGCCACCTCGTCCCCGCGGCCGGGGAGGGCGGTGAATTCGGCGTACAGGGCGACGGGCTCGCCGGGATGCGTGGGCGGTGTGATGGTCATGCCTTCCTGGCCCCGGTCATGATCGCGACGGCATCCGTCATCGAGTGCGACTGCGGCGTGATCGTCGCGGCGCACTTGCCGAGGCGCTGGATGTGGATACGGTCGGCGACCTCGAACACATGCGGCATGTTGTGGCTGATCAGGATGACCGGGATGCCCCGGTCGCGGAGGTTCTTGACCAGCTGGAGCACCTGGTTCGACTCGCGGACGCCGAGGGCCGCCGTCGGTTCGTCGAGGACGACGACCTTGGAACCGAATGCCGCCGCGCGCGCGACGGCGACCGCCTGGCGCTGACCGCCGGAGAGGTTCTCGACCGCGACGGTGACGTCCTGCAGGGTGCTGATGCCGAGGTCGGCCAGCTCCTGCCGCGCACGCTTCCGCATGCCCTTCTTGTCGACCATGCGGAACACCGAACCGAGCAGGCCCGCACGCCGCAGTTCACGGCCGAGGAAGAGGTTCGAGGCCACGTCGAGGGCCGGGGATACGGCGAGGGTCTGGTAGACCGTCTCGATGCCGGCGGCGTGCGCGTCCTGGGGCCGCTTGAACTGCACGGGCTTCCCGTCGAGGGTGATCTCGCCCTCATCGGCGACTTCGGCGCCGGTCAGGCACTTGATCAGGGTGGACTTGCCCGCACCGTTGTCGCCGATGATCGCGAGGACCTCGCCGGGGTAGAGCTCGAGGCTGACCCCGTCGAGGCCGACGACGCGGCCGTAGGTCTTGACGAGCTTCGTTGCCGTGAGGATCGGCTCTCGGACCACGGACGGTCCTGCGGCCGACGATGTGCTGCCATCGAGGAGGGTCATTTGCGTACCTTTCGAATCCACTGGTCGACGGAGACAGCAAGGACGATGAGCACGCCGACCGCGAAGGTCTGCCAGAGCACATCGAGTCCGGCGAGGGAGAGCCCGTTGCGGAAGACGCCGACGATGAGGGCGCCGAGCAGGGTGCCCCAGATCGTTCCGCGGCCGCCGAAGAGGCTCGTGCCGCCGATGACGACGGCGGTGATCGAGTCGAGGTTGAGGTCGGTGCCCGCGTTCGGCGAGGCCGCGTTACTGCGGCCGATCTGGATCCAGGCGCCGATCGCGAGAATCGCCCCGGCGGCGAGGTAGACGCTCATGAGTACCCGGCTGACGCTGATGCCGGCCAGGCGGGCAGCCTCCTTGTCGTCGCCGACGGCGTAGACGTGCCTGCCCCATGCGGTCTGGGAGAGGATGAAGGCGATCACGACGTAGAGGACGAGCATCATCAGCACGCCCATCGTGAAGTTGACCCCGCCAATGGAGAACGTGGTCCCCGTCCAGGTGAGGAGGTCGGGCATGTCGCCGCCGCGGACCGTCGCGCCGTTCGAATACAGCAGCGTGAGCGCCACGAAGACGTTGAGGGTGCCGAGGGTGACGATGAACGGGGGAAGCCGCAGCCGCGTCACGAGGAAGCCGTTCAAGGCGCCGGCCGCGAGTGCGACGAGGAGCCCCGCGAGCAGGCCCACGACCGGCGAGACGCCGTTCTGCACCGTGAACTGGGCGATCACCATCGAGCTGAGCACCATCACAGCGCCGACGGAAAGGTCGATGCCCGCGGTGAGGATGATCAGGGTCTGGGCGATGGCGAGGGTGCCGACGACGGCGACCTGCTGTGTGATCAGCGAGAGGTTGGCCGGGTTGAGGAACCGCTCGTTGAGCATCCCGAACACGATGATCGCGATGACGAGCACGACGGCCGGGCTGATCGCCGGGTAGCGGTGCATGAGGCCGCGCAGCCGGCTGAGGGGAGTGGTGCGGTCGAGGAATTCCTCGGCCAGGTCATGCGGGCCCGTTGCCGGGTTCGCGGTTTGGGTGGGCTGGGTCACGATGGGCTCCGGTTTCCTAAACGCCTACAGGGAAGCCCCGTGGGATGCCGGAATCGATTCTCGGCACCCCACGGGAGCGGTAGCGGCTCTGGCTAGCCCCAGCAGATGCCGGATGCCTTCGTCGTGTCGATCGAGTCGACCCCGGTCTGCGGGGCGTCGGTCACGAGCGCGACACCGGTGTTGTAGAAGTCGAGGCCGGGGCTCGTGGTCGGCTTCGCACCCTTGTTGATCAGGTCGACGATCGCCTGCACGCCGAGTTCGGCCATCTTGACCGGGTACTGCTGGGCGGTCGCACCGATGATGCCGTCCTTGACCTGCTTGACGCCCGCGCAGCCGCCGTCGATCGAGACGACGATCATGTCGGTCTTGCCCGCCGCCTTGAACGCCTGGTAGGCGCCGTAAGCTGCGGGTTCGTTGATCGTGTAGACGACGTTGATGTTCGGGTTCTTGCTCAGGAGCGTCTCGGCCGCGGTGCGCCCGCCGTCCTCCGCGCCGTTCGTGGGCTCGTTGCCGACGATCTCGTAGTCGCCGCCGCTGTACGTTCCGGTCTTGGCTTCGTCACCGTTCTTGGCCTTGTCGGCCGTGTTGATGCCCATCCCGTCCAGGAAGCCCTGGTCGCGGTTGACGTCGACCGAGACGATCTTGTCGCCGAAGAGGTCGAGCATCGCGATGGTGGCCTTCTGGCCGGCGAGCTTTGCAGCGGTCCACTTGCCGATGTCCTGGCCGGCGAGGTAGTTGTCCGTCGCGAAGGTGATATCGACGGAATCCTTGTTCGTCGGCGGCGTGTCCAGTGCGATCACGAAGAGGCCGGCGGCGCGGGCCTTGACGAGCGCGTCCTCGACGCTGGGGCCGGTCGGGGTGATCAGGATGCCCTTGTCGCCCTTGGAGATGGCGTTCTCGACGGCGGTGATCTGGCTCGCCTCGTCGCCGTCTGCCTTGCCGGCAGCGAGAGTGAGGGTGACGCCGGCCGCGTCTGCGGCCTTCTTGGCGCCGTCTTCCATTGCGACGAAGAAGGGGTTGGTGGTGGTCTTGACGATGAGCGAGACGCCGATCGGGCCGGAGGCGGCCCCCGTGGTGGAACTGCTCGAGGCGTTCGAGGAACAACCGGCGAAGCCGATCGTGGCGAGCGTGGCGACCGAAGCGGCGGCAATCATCCGCGTGACGGTGGATTGTGTGGTGGTGCGATTCATCTTTGAATCTCCTCTTGCTAGGGGGGAGGGTGCTCCCTGACAACGATGTCAGTGATCATCTTCAGCGGTGAATGTAATAAGGTCAAGTGCAATCGTGAGGCGGAGACCAAACTGTGACATCGATGTCAGGACCGGAAGACTGGGCTGCGAGCCCGGTGGACGTCGTCGACCCGCGTGCCCGCCCCACGATGAAGAACGTTGCAGCGCTCGCCGGGGTCGGCGTGAAGACCGTCTCCCGGGTGATCAACGGTGAACCGAATGTGTCGCCCGCCACCATCGCCCGGGTGCGTGCCGCGGCCGAGAGCCTGGACTTCCACCCGGACCTGCATGCGGGCAACCTGCGCAGGGCCGACGGCCGCAGCAGCACCCTCGGCCTGCTCGTCGGCAGCGTCGGCAACCCGTTCTCCGGCGCGATGCACCGCGCCGTCGAGGACGCGGCCAACGCCCGCGGCGTCGCGGTCTTCGCGTCGAGCCTCGACGACGACCCCGACCGTGAAGAAGTCGCGGTGTCCGCGTTCCTGCGCCGTCGCGTCGACGGCCTCATCCTCACGACCGTGTCGAAGAGCCAGAGCTACCTCCTGCCCGAGTTGCGCCGCGGCACTCCCGTCGTCTTCGTCGACCGCGAGCCGGCCGGCGTCGAAGCAGATGTCGTCGTGAGCGACAACGCGGCGGGTGCGGCGGCCGCGACGCGGCATCTGCTCTCGTACGGGCACAGGCGGATCGCCTTCCTCGGCGACCGGGCCGACATTCAGACGGCGCAGGAACGCCGCCGCGGGTTCCTCGAAGAACTCGGGCGGGCCGGGGTCGCGACCGCGGACATCCCGGTCATCACCGGCCTGCACGACGAGGACGCCGCGAACCGCGCGCTGATCGCGTTGCTCGAGTCGGAGCATCCGCCGACCGCCGTGTTCAGCAGCCAGAACCTCATCACCATCGGCGCGGTGCGCGGCCTGCGCGAGCGGGGCGCACACCACACGGTTGCGCTCGTCGGCTTCGATGACGTGCCTCTTGCCGACCTGCTCGAACCGGGCGTCACGGTCGTCGCGCAGAACCCGCACGAGATCGGCCGGCTCGCTGCCGCACGGATCTTTGCCCGACTCGACGGAGACCGCTCCGCCGGGAGAACCTATGTTGTACCAACCGAGCTGATCACTCGCGGATCAGGGGAGATGAGACCGAAATGACAGAAAACCAGACAGCGCCAGACACCGAGACTGCGGGTGCTGGGGCGACCCGCCCGCGCGTCGTCGTCGTCGGCGACGCGCTCATCGACGAGATGCGCGAACCCGATTCAGTGCAGGAGTTCCCCGGTGGGGCGGCGCTCAACGTCGCCGTCGGCCTCGCCATCCTCGGCGTGCCGACGACCCTGATCGCGATGGTCGGCGACGACGCAGACGGCGCCGTGCTCCGGGACTTCATCGCCAGCTACGACGTGGAGCTGATCGCGACGCCCGGACCCTTCGGGAGCTCCCGGGCGACGTCGGACCGCACCGACGGTGAGCCGAGATACGCCTTCAACGAAGCCGCGCAGAAGCGGCGCATCGAATTCGGTCCCCGGGAGCGCGCCGCCCTCGATGCCGCGCCGCTCGTCGTCGTCAGCTGCTTCCCGTTCGACGACACCGCGCAGACGGATGAGTTCCTCGCCGCGGTCGGCGACGGCGAGCACCGCCTCGTGATCGACCCGAATCCGCGGGCAGGGATGCTGCACGACAAGGCCCGCTTCGTGGAGAACTTCGAGCGCGCCGCAGCGAGCAGCCTGCTGACCAAGGTCGGCGACGAGGACGCGGAGCTCCTCTACGGCAGCAGCCTCGAGGAGTTGCGCGAGCGCCTCGTCGCGAGCGGAACGCACCACGTGCTCGCGACCGCTGGCCGCGCAGGGGCCTCGATCAAGACCGACGACGGCCTGCTCGTGAGCGAGCCGATCGCGTCCTTGCCCGGCGCGGTCGTCGACACCATGGGCGGCGGCGACGCGACCCTGGCGTCGAGCGTGCAGAGTTTCCTCAGTGACGGCGTCCCGACGGATGCCGCAGGCTGGCAACATCTGCTCGCGAGCGCCATGCGCATCGCGGCCGCGACCTGCCGCTCGGAGGGAGCCCTGCTCCGCGTGCCGCCCGCCCTCTGAGCCGCGCCGCCGAGCGGCCGTGAGGTGTCGCAGATCGACGTTCCCGGGGCTCAGGAACCTCGATATGCGACACTTCAGCGCGTGGGTGGCGGGCCTCGTGAGGTGTCGCAGATCGACGTTCCCAAGGCTCAGGAACGTCGATATGCGACACTTCAGGGCGTGCGGGGGTCGTTCAGGCGGGGTCGACGGCCGTGAGGAGCGGGATCTTGGGTTCGCGGCCGTCGCCGGAGGACTTGCCGGTCAGGCGCCGCCCGATCCACGGCAACACGTAGCCGCGGTAGTAAGCCGCGGTGCGCATCCGCTGGGCCGGAGGGGCCGCAGGGGCCCCCGACGCATCCGTCGCCGACCACTCCGCAGGAACCGGTACGCCGAGAGCCGTGAGCACATTGGACGCGATCAGGGTGTGCCCGCTCGCGTTCAGGTGCAGCTTGTCCGCCGACCAGTACCGGGTATCGGTGAGCCGGGCATCCGCCCAGTTCTCGACGAGCGTGACGCCGGGCCGGGTGAAGGCCGCGCGGGCGGCGTCGGCGAGCTGGTCGCCGCGGCGCTGCATGAGCGCACCGAGGGGGAGCTGCTTCGAGGGGTTGCCGCCGCTCAGCACGAGCATGTGCGCGCCGTGCGCAAGCCCGGCCTCGACGACCTCGCTCATCAGCCCGACCACGCGCGAAATCTCCACGCGCGGGCGCATCATGTCGTTGCCGCCGCCGCAGATGGACAGCAGGTCGGGCGCCTGGACGAGCGCGGGTTCGAGCTGTTCGGCGACGATCGGGCCGAGCAACCGGCCGCGCACGGCGAGGTTCGCGTACGAGACCGGGGCAGCGGATGCCGCGGCGAGCCCGAGCGCGACGAGGTCGGCCCAGCCGCGCAACCGCCCGTCGGGGAGTTCGTCGCCGACCCCCTCGGTGAAGCTGTCGCCCATGGCGATGAAGCGCTGGTACATCCGACCCCCTGTTGCTGCGGGCGTGCCCCGCATCCGTCACCAGCGCGATGTTACCCGCCCGCGGCTGGGGTCAGCGCTCGGGGTGGCTGTGCTTCGTTCCGTGGCTGTGCTTCGTGCCGTGGGTCTGTTCTTCGCCCTGGCTCGGGTCGCGGGAGAGCTGCCAGCGTTCCTGAAGCACATCGCGGGCCTGCTGGGCGGCGCGGCGCACCTCCTTGTCGGGGTCGCGCAGGCGCTGCACGATCGTGGGGAGGTTCTCCTCGGTGCCCTGGGCGGCGAGCGCGTGCAGGGCGGCGGCGCGCACGCGCGGCACCTCGTCCGTCGTGAGACGCACGAGCTTCGGGGCGACCTGCAGCTCGCGCAGCTGCACGACGCGGGCGCACATCTCGCGCACCCGCCAGGCCTGGTTGTTCAGCCCGACGACGATGTACGGCGCGGCCGACTCTCCCCAGACGTAGAGCAGCGCACGCGCGCCCCAGAGCTCGGGCCAGTACAGCGCAGGGGCGCCCTCGAGAATGCCGAGCGCGTGGCGGCCGCCGGCGTACAGAAGGAAGTCCTTGCCGGCGTTCTTGGCGCGCAACAAGGCCACGGAACTGTCGACCACCGCGGTCTCGCCGTAGTGCTCGACGGCCGCGTGGATGCGCTCGGCCGTCGGAAGGTCGATGGGAAGGTCGGGGTGTGGCTCTAATTTGTTATGCATAGCACTCCCCACGGTACTGCCCGGGAGGCCACGGGGCCACTACGGCCGCGTCACATCGTGCGTGCGCCCAGCATCCGCTCGAAGCCGGTCGCGTGCTCGTAGACGCCGTAGTTGCCGATCTCGGTGTAGCCGAGGCTGCGGTACATGGCGAGAGCCTCCGGCTGCCGGTAGCCCGTTTCGAGGCGCAGCCGGGTGTAGCCGAGCTCGAGCCCGAGCGATTCGAGGGCGCCGAGAACCGCGGCTGCGTACCCCTGCCTGCGGTAGGCGGGGCTTGTCCACAGGCGTTTCGCCTCGCAGGTGTCGGCATCGAACCGACGGATGCCGCCGCCCGCGACGGTCACGTCGCCCTCGCGCAGCACGATGAACCCGCCATCGGGTGCCGCGAAATCCGCGGCCTTGTCCTCGAGAACGTCATCGCCGCCGCCGTACCGCAGCGTGTATTCGCGATTGAGATCGCTCAACAAAGGGACCACTTCGGCGTCGGTCAGGCGTACGCGTACAAATTCCACGGATCCAGTCTGCCCGGTAAACTCCTCGTGTGTCTGTCAACCCCGAACTGCAGGGCCGGGTCTTCCCGCCCGTCGCCCCTTATCTCGTCGGTCGGGAGAAGGTGCGGGAGTTCTCCCGTGCCGTCTTCGCGCGCAACCCGATCAACCACGACCCGGCGGCCGCCCGAGCGGCCGGCTACGCCGACGTCGTCGCCCCGCCGACCTTCGCGGTCGTCGTCCAGGAGGCCACCCTCGCCCAGCTCCTCGCCGAGCCCGACGGCGGCATCGACTTCAGCCGCGTGGTGCACGGCGAGCAGCGCTTCACCTTCAGCCGCCCGATCGTCGCCGGTGACGAACTGACCGCCACCCTCTCCGTCGCAAGCGTGAAGAGCCTCGGCGGCCACTCGATGGTCACCGCGGAGTCCCGCGTCGTCGACGCGACCGGCGCCCACGTCGTCACCGCGACATCCACCCTCGTCGTCAGGGGAGACGAATGACCCAGGAACCCGCGGCCACGCCCGCACTCGATGAGCTCACCCTCGGCCAGATCGTCGCCACCGGCCTCTTCCCGCTGACGCGCGATTCCCTCGTGCGGTACGCCGGGGCATCCGGTGACTTCAACGCCATTCACTACCGCGACGACGTCGCCGTCTCCGTCGGCCTGCCCGGTGTGCTCGCCCACGGCATGCTCACGATGGGCCTCGCCGTGCAACCCGTCGTCGACTGGGCCGGCGACCCCGCCCGCGTCGTCGACTACCAGGTGCGCTTCACCCGCCCGGTGCTCGTCGATCCCACGCTCGGCGCCGTCGTGTCCGTGGTCGCGAAGGTCGGCCGCATCGAAGCGGATGCCGGCATCGTGCGCATCGACCTCACGGTCACCGCGAACGACCAGACCGTCCTCGGCAAGGCGCAGGCACGCGTCTCGCTCGCCTAGGCCCCCGATGACGGACCCCGCTTTCGGTTCGGTGCCCGCACCAGCGTCGGCGCCCGCGTCCGGGCAGGCCGAAACGGACGCCGGGCACGGCGTGACCGCCGGTATGGTGCCGGCGGATGCTGCGCCGACGACGTTCGCCGACCTCACCACGATCCGCACCGGCGGGCGACCGCTGTTCCTGCTCGCGCCGGAGACGGAGGACGAGCTCATCGAGACCGTTCAGGACGCCTGGGCGTCCGGCGAGGACTGGCTGCTGCTCGGCGGCGGCTCGAACACCGTCGCGGCGGACACCGAATTCGACGGCACCGTCGTACGAGTGCTGACCCGCGGCATCACGGTCGAGCGCTCCGCCGACCGCGTGATCCTGCGGGTCCAGGCCGGTGAACCCTGGGACGATCTCGTCGCCCACACCGTCGCGCAGGGCTGGTCGGGGATCGAAGCCCTCTCCGGCATCCCCGGTTCCACCGGGGCCGCGCCCGTGCAGAATATCGGCGCATACGGCCAGGAACTCGCCAACAGCCTCGTCGCGATCGACTTCCTCGACTACGAGAGCGGCGAACGGCGCCGCATCCCCGCCGCAGAACTCGAGCTCGGCTACCGCACGTCGCTGCTCAAGCACGGACTCCGCGGCCTCGTCGTGGCTGTCGAGCTGGAGCTGTGGGACACCGCGGCCGAGGCATCCGTTCTCGGGGCAGCGCTGAGCCGCCCCCTCGCCTTCCCCCAGCTCGCGGATGCCCTCGGCGTGCATGTCGGCGACCGGGTGCCGCTCGCGGACGTGCGCGCGACCGTGCTGCGGCTGCGTGCCGCGAAGGGGATGCTGCTCAACCCGGGCGACCCGGATGCGGCAAGCGCCGGCTCGTTCTTCACGAACCCGATCGTCTCCCTGAGTTTCTCGCGGACCCTGCCGGAGTCCGCGCCGCGCTGGCCGCTGGACGACCCCGAGCTTCCCGACCGGGTGATCCCGCTCGAGGACTACTACGGGATCGGCCCCGTGCCCGGCGCGGTCGAGGTTGTTCCGCTTGTCAAGCTCAGCGCGGCCTGGCTCATCGAGCATGCCGGAATCTCCCGCGGCTTCCGGTTGCCCGGCTCCCGCGCCGCGGTGTCGAGCAAGCACACCCTCGCCCTGACGAACACCGGCGGCGCGAGCGGCGAGGAGATCGCCCAGCTCGCCCGCTTCGTGCAGCAGCGCGTGCAGGCGGAGTTCGGCGTGATCCTGCAGCCGGAGCCTGTGCTCGTCGGCCTCGGCCTGTAGTTCCTGGTTTCGCTGCCGCGCGCCTGCCGGCATCCGCTCTCACGCGCCAGGTGCACCGCTCCGCGCCAGGCATGCCGGTAGCGTAGCGGCGGAAATGGCGCGCGGGACGGGGCGGGGCGCTCAACCGGCATCCGAGTCCGAACTCGGGGCCGGTCAGGTCGCGCGGCGAGCGGCCGCGGCGATCCCCGCGACGATGAGCACGAGCCCCATCAGGATCACGCCGCCAAGCAGCCACAGCGCGGGGTCGGTCTCGCCGGGCACGATCGTGCGGTAGATGATGAAGCCAGAGAAGGCGAGCATCACCGTTCCCCAGAAGATCGTGCCGAAGAGCGGATGCCTCCGCCGCGCCGGCGCCGTCGGCCACGTCTCCGGGGCGGTCGCGCCCGGAGCCGCGTAAGCGGGCGCAGTCGGCGCAGTCGGCGCGGTCGGCGTCGGAGGTGCGGGCGGCGGCGTCGAGCCGGACGGAGGTGTCGCACTCGCACTCGCAGCGGCACTCGGTGCCAGAGGCATCGCGCTTTCCCGCGGTGCGGTGAATGCGGTGAACTCCGGAATGACCGGCTCGGCCGGGAGTACTTCGGTCTCGGCGTTTCCGGAACGGTCCGTCGTGTCGAACGGGAGCACTTCCGTATCGGCCTCCGAGATCGGGAAGGGGATGGTCGCGTTGAGGGGGAGCACCGCGGTCTCGCGTGCGGCGGAATCGGATGATGCGGTGGTCTTGGGGGAGCCGGCGGACTCGGGCGATTCGCCGGTCGCGGGCGGCTCTGCGGAACCGCCGGGACGGCCCGAACCGGTGGACGGGGTGACGGGATCGGTCATGGCGGACTCCTAGCGTGCGGTGCCGACGCGGGCGCCGGACTGGGTGAGGTCGACCTGGCCGGCGAACGACCAGACCCGAACGTGGGTGACGGCCCGGGCATCCGTGGCGTTGACGGTGCGCACGTCGCGGATGAAGACGCCGGCGCGCTCGGGGTCGCCCGATTCGCCGCCGGTCGTCACGACGCCGGCGAGGAGGTTGACCTCGACCTCGACGGGCCGGTCGCTCGGCAGCACGAGCGTCGTCACACCGAATCCGAGCCAGACGTCGACCGTTCGGACGTCCTTAGCTGGGGCGTTGTCGAGGGCGCTGAGATCGACGGTCGGAGTGCCGGCGAACATCGCGTAGCCGGGGGGAGCCCCGGCCGAGGACGAGGGCACGGCCCAGTTGTGGGTGCCGGCGAAGGCGAACTGGGTGCCCTGCGGCATCCAGCCGAGGGCGACGAGGGTGAGCGCGGCGAGGAACGCGAGCCCGCCGAGGGCCCCGCTCTCCCGGCCGCGGATGCCGGACACGATCATCCCGATCGCCGCGACGCCGAGGGCGACGGCGAGGCCGAGCACGAACGCGGAGTTCGACCAGACCCCGTGCGTGTAGACGAACGCTGCGATCGCCCCGGCGAGCAGTGCGAACCCGAGGGTGATCGCCGAGAGGGCGGCGCTCGGCCGGCGGCCGCGCCGCCAGGCGGCGTGTTCGGCCTGGCGCTGGCGCTGGCGCTCCTGCCAGGCGAGGTTCTGCTCGCGCCAGGCGCGGTTCTGTTCGGAGCGCACCCGGTTCTGCTCCTGCCAGGACTGGTTCGCCGCCGTCGCGCTCGCCGCGGTCGCCGGGTACGCGGCGGTTGCCGGCGTGCTCGGTGCGCCCGGGTAAGCGGATGCCGCAGGGTGGGTCTCCGGCGTCGCCGACGGGATCCCGTTCCGGTTCCGGTAGTCGGCCTGGTACGGATTCTCGGTCGCGGAAGGCGTCGCGGTCCACGACGATTGGGGAGCGAAGCCGGCGGACGCGGCCGGGCCGGCGGTGCCGGCAGAGGCCGCGGCGCCGGGCGCGGGTGGAGCCGGCGGAGCCGGAGGAACGGGGGGCGCGCCGGGCGCGGGCGGGGTCGAACCGGCATCCGCCGCTGAGCCGTAGCCCGAGGTGGGGCGCGGGCGGTCGCCCGGACCGGAACCGTAGCCGCCACCGTTTCCGCCGCCGGAAGACCCGCCGCTGCCAGGACCGCGGCGCACGAGGTAGAGCACGAGCCAGACGATGCCGGCAACGACCGCGAGGCCCCACGCTGCGCTCAGCGACGTGCTCAGCCAGCCGGGCATGCCCCAGGCCGCGGGAGGGCCGTCCCACCAGAATCCGCGGGTGAACGGCACGACGGTCAGGAGGAGGACGGCGCCGATCCCGATCATGGCGGGCTCGAAGCGGCCGCGGAGGGCTTCCTCGGCGTGGATGCGGCCGAGTGCGTTGGGGAGCAGCGCCCAGCCCACCGCATAGACGAAGAGCACGGGCGCCCCGAGCACGGCGAGCACGAACGCGATGCCGCGCACGATGATCGGGTCGAGTCCGGTGCGGCCGGCGATGGCGCCGCAGACCCCGGCGAACCAGCGGTCTGCGCCGCGGACCATGCCGCTGCGGCGGATCCAGTCGAAGAAACGGGTGAGCTGGTCTGGACCCGACGGGACCGGGCCGGCCGGGTATGTCGGATTACGCGGTTGATCGGTCATAACTTCACTCAACCACCCGCGATGGCGCGCTGCTATGGGGGAGAACCCTGAACGGACCCTGAGATCTGGCCGTACCGGATCGGGGCGGCCTTCGGGGTGCTTGGATGAAGACATGAGAACCGAGCGGATGTCCCGGCCGCGCCAGCGGATCATCGCCGGCGTCTGCGCGGGGTTCGCTGAGCACACCGGATTGTCCGTGACGGTGGTGCGCACCGCGACGCTGCTGCTCATCCTGGCCGGCGGGGCCGGCGCGCTGCTCTACGCCTGGCTCTGGGTGACGACGCCGACCGCGACGGCGAACCCCGTCCGGTTCGGGGCCGCCGAGCTCCCCAAGGCGAGCCTCGCGCGGCCGGCGCCCGGGTACGCCGGTTCCCCCGGCTCCCGCCACGGCCTCGGCGGTCCCGCGGATGCCGCGGCCGAGCGAGCCGCCGCCGCCGCGTCCTCGGCCCGGTCGGCTCCGATCACGGAGATCCTGCTCGGGCTCGCGCTCCTCGCCGCCGGTCTCACTCTCGTCGCGAGCCGGCTCGGCGCCGACATCCCGCTCGCCGTGGTCATCCCCGCGATCGTCGTGCTGTCGGGGACCGCGCTCGCCTGGCGGCAGTTCGCGGACATCCGCGGCGGTTCGGAGCAGCACTCGTCCGCCCTGCTCGTGCGCGCGCTCGGCGCCCTCGTGCTCGTCGCCGTCGGCATCCTGCTGTTCTTCGTGACGAGTGACAGCCCCGACGGGTGGACGGTCGTGATCGCATCCGCTTCGGTGCTGCTCGGCGTCGTCGTCGTGATCGCGCCGTGGCTCGTGCGGCTCTCGCGCGACCTCGCCGACGAGCGCGCGGGACGGGCGCGGGAGGCCGAGCGCGCCGAAATCGCCGCGCACCTGCACGACTCGGTGCTGCAGACGCTCGCACTGATCCAGCAGAAGGCCGGGCCGCAGAGCGACGCGGCCCGGCTCGCCCGCGCCCAGGAGCGGGAGCTGCGCGAGTGGCTCTTCACCGGGACCGGGACCGGCTTCGGCACTGCCGCGGGCACGGCCGCGAGTACTGCCGCAGGAACGGATACCGGTGCGGGCGGGGCCGGCGGCATCCCCGACGTCGATCTCCCGACGGCCCTCCGCCGGATAGGGGCGGAGCTCGAGGCCGACTTCCCGGTGCAGTTCGACATCGTGAGTGCGGGCTCGAGCCTCGGCCCAGCCCCCGAGGGGTTGCTCGCCGCGGGGCGCGAGGCCATGCTCAACGCGGCGAGGCACTCCGGCGGGCCGGTGTCCGTCTACCTCGAGACGGGCGCGAACGCGGTGAGCCTCAGCGTGACCGACCGCGGCCCGGGCTTCCGGCTCGACGACGTGCCGGACGACCGGCACGGCGTCCGCGAGTCCGTCATCGGGCGGATGCGCCGCCTCGGCGGCACCGCGCTCGTGCGCCCCGGCCCCGGCGGCGCGGGCACGGAGATCCTGCTCACCCTGCCCACGGCGCCCGCTCCCGCAGACCCTGCCCTCCCGCACCCAACCAATTCGACGGACTTTGTGATGACAACGCACCTGAGCGGCCCGGAAACGATCGAAGACCCGAAAAACTCCGTCGAAGCGGTTCACCCCGACCGGACCCTGCCCGCGGCAGCGGATGCCGACGGGAGCCGCCCATGAGCGAGCCGCACGGCACCCCAGGCCCCGGCACCGATCCCGGAAGCGCGCCCACCCCGCCCACCCCGCCCACCCTGCCCACCCTGCCCGCCTCGACCGCCGGTCTCCCCGTCGTGATCGTCGACGACCACTCGATCTTCCGCTCGGGCCTGCGCGCCGAACTGGACGCGGACATCCGCGTGCTCGGTGAGGCCGCGACGGTCGACGAGGCGATCGCGCTCGTGGTCGCACTGCAGCCGCGGGTGGTGCTGCTCGACGTGCACCTGCCCGGCGGGCGCGGTGGCGGCGGCAGCGAGGTCATCCACGACGCCGCGCACCGGGCGCCGCACACCCTGTTCCTCGCGCTGAGCGTCTCCGACGCCGCCGACGACGTGGTCCGGGTGATCCGGGCGGGGGCCCGCGGCTACATCACCAAGAGCTCATCGGGGGCCGAGGTCTCCGAGGCCGCCCGCCGGGTTGCCGACGGCGACGCCGTGTTCTCGCCCCGGCTCGCGGGGTTCGTGCTCGACGCGTTCGGCGCGGTCGCCGGCGAGACCGCAGAGACGACGGAAGAACTCGACCGCCTCTCCGCGCGGGAGCAGGAGGTCATGCGGCTGATCGCCCGCGGCTACACCTACAAGGAGGTAGCCGGGAGCCTGTTCATCTCGCCGAAGACCGTCGAGACGCACGTCTCAGCGGTGCTCCGCAAACTGCAGCTCTCCTCCCGTTACGAACTCACCGCCTGGGCGCTCGAGCGCAAGCTGCTCTAGCCCCACTGCCGAGCCAAGCAGGCGGCGGATGCCGGGCTACAGCAGCCCGAGTTCCATCGCCCGGGTCACGGCGCGGGTCCGGTCGCTCACCGCGAGCTTCTCGAAGGCGTGCAGCAGGTGCGTCTTGACGGTCGCCTCGCTGATGAACAGGGACCGGCCGATCTGCGGGTTGCTCTCGCCGGCCGACACAAGCCGGAGCACGTCGAGTTCGCGGGCAGACAGGCGCGGAGCCGGCGCGGCATCCGTGCGCACCCGGTGTACGAGCATCGCCGCGATCGACGGTGCGAGCGCGGTCTGGCCGCGCGCGACCGAGCGCACGCCCTCGATGATCTCCGCCTGGGGCGCGGCCTTGAGCAGGTACCCGCTCGCTCCGGCCGCGATGGCCGCGAGGATCTGGTCGTCGCTCTCGTACGTCGTGAGGACCAGCACCCGGGTCCGCTCGTTCGCCGCGACGATGAGCGCGGTCGCCGCGACGCCGTCGAGCAGCGGCATCCGCAGGTCCATCAGCACGAGGTCGGGGTTGAGCGCGGCCGCGAGCGCGACGGCCTCCTCGCCGTTCCCTGCCTGCCCGACGACCTCGATGTCGCCGGCGCCGCCGAGCAGGAGCGCGATACCGCCGCGCACGATCGGGTGGTCGTCGGCCACGATGACGCGGATCATCGCTCGTGCCTCGCCGATTCGACGGAGATCGTGGGGTGCCCGGCTTCCGCCGCCGGCACGGTCACCCGCAGTACGGTGCCGCCGCGCTCACCGGCGCCGACCGTGAGCCGGCCACCGACGAGGGCGAGCCGGTCGCGCATCCCCGAGAGGCCGAACCCGTTCTCCTGGGCGGGAGCATAGGCGCCGAGACCGCGACCGTCGTCGGTCACGGTGAGGACGGCATCCGTGCCGACGTGTTCGAGACGAACGGATGCCGCCCCCGCGCGGGAGTGCTTGCGCACGTTCGCGAGGCCTTCCTGGGCGCAGCGGAGCAGCACGACCTCGTTTTCCCGGTCGAGCCCGTCGAGCCCGGTGTCGGCGAGGATCACCCGCACCTGGATGCCGGTCTCGCGTTCGAAGCGCCCGGCGAGGCGGCGCAGGGTCTCGGCCAGGGTCGAATCTCCGACCCGCACGGGCGACATCGCCGCGACGAGGCTGCGCGCCTCGGTCAGGGCCTGCCGGGCGGTGTCTTCGATGAGCTCGACGGTGGGCCTCGCCCCGCTGTCCGGCCCGAGCTCGCTCCCCGCGCGCTGCGCGAGCATCACGAGGCTCGTCAGGCTCTGGGCGATGGTGTCGTGGATCTCCCTGGCGAGGCGTTCCCGTTCGGCCGCGCTCCCGGCGTCCCTGTGCAGGGCGGCGAGTTCGTCCTGGGCGAGGCTGAGTTCCTCGTAGAGACGCCGTTGGGTGCTGCCGTCGCGGGCGATGCGGGTGATCCAGGCGCCCATCGCGATCGCGAACACGAAGGAGATCCCTTCGGTGGCATACGCCTGCCCGAGGGCCGCGGGAGTGCCGCCGATGCCCAGCCAGAGACCCGCCCCCGCCGATGCCGCGAGGAGCGCACTCAGGGCGACGGAGACGAGGAAGGAATCGGTGAGCGTCCAGAGCAGCGGGAAGGCGATCGCCTGGAGCGTCGCCAGACTCGGATTGAACGCCGCTGCGACGCCCACGCCGACGATCAGCACTCCGCGGAAGACGGTCGCGGCCAGTGCGACCGAACCGGTCCGTCCGGTCGGGCAGGCGATCGCGCGCCGTCCGAAACCGACATAGCCGATGCCGATCGCGACGAGCGTCGCGAGCGCGCCGATCCGCGACAGCTCGTGCCCGTACCGGTACTGGTCGGCGGCCGCGAGCACCCCCATCAGCAGCAGTGACCCGCCGACGGCGACGTCCCACCAGCGCAGGGTCGTCATGGCCGGAATCCTCATGCGCCCAGCCTCCCACGCTCGCCGTGACCGGGGAACATCGGTTCAGCTGTCCTTGCGGATCCAGCGGAACGTCACCCTGCTGAGCACGAGCCCGACCACGAGCCAGATGCCGAGGTTGAGCGCGACGAGGGGGAGGTCCCAGACCCCGTTCTGCTCGAGGCTCGCGAAGCTGTCCGGCAGGAACACCGAGCGCATCCCCTGCGCCATCCACTTGAGCGGGAACAGGCTCGCGACGTTCTGCATCCAGTCGGGCAGCACGTAGAACTGCAGGTAGACGCCCGAGATGAACTGCAGGATCAGCACGATCGGGATCACGACGGCGGTCGCGCTCTTGCCGGAGCGCGGCAGCGCCGAGAGCGCGATGCCGAGGAACGCGCAGGCGATCACACCGAACAGGAAGACCCAGGCGAAGGTCAACCACTTGGCCGGGTCGGTCGGCAGGGCGATGTCGAGCACGAACCGCGCGACGAGGATCAGCAGGGCCGCCTGAATCGTGCCGGTGACGAGCACCTGCCCGATCTTCCCGATGAAGTAGCTCAGCGGGGACAGCGGGGTGCCGCCGAGCCGTTTGAGAGTGCCGTCGCTCTTCTCGCCGGCGATGTCGACCGCGAGGTTCTGCACCCCGGAGAGCAGCATCCCCGCCGCGAGCATGCCCGGAAGGTAATACGCGCCGACACTGACGCCGCCGCTGCCATCGGGCGCGCTGCCGATGTTGCCGGCCGAGCCGAAGGCGGCCGTGAAGATCGCGAGCATGATGAACGGGAACAGGAACGTGAAGAACACGCTGTCCGGGGTGCGGAAGTACATACGCGCTTCGTAATACACCCGGGCGAGGCCGAGCCTCAGCACACCGTGGCGGGCCGAGCGGATGCTGCCGGTCCCGGCAGTCGTGTCGATCGCGGTCATGCGAGCACCTCCGTGCTGTCGTCAGAAGCAAAAGCAGAAGCTGAACCAGCGGACGCCGCCGCAGTGGTTTCCGCGCGGTTCTCGCGCACGAGACCGAGGTAGACGTCCTCGAGGCTCGGGCGGATCACCTCGAGTTCGGCCGGTTCCGCGCCGCCCGCCGCGCCGCCCGCCGCGACGATTTCGGCGACGACCCGGCCAGGCTGGTCCGTGCGGATCTCGTGGGCCTGCCCTGCGGCGTCCCGCCAGCGGACCAGCGGCACCCGGGCCTCTGCCCCGCCGATCTCGTTGATCGCGCCGATGTCGATCAGGCGGCCCCCGGTGATCACCCCGGCGCGGTCGCCGAGCTGGGCGGCCTCGTCGAGGTAGTGGGTCGTGAGCAGGATCGTGGTGCCCTCCGCCTTCAGGCTGCGCACGAGGTCCCAGAACTGGTGACGTGCCTCGGGGTCGAACCCCGTGGTCGGTTCGTCGAGGAAGAGCAGTTCGGGCCGGCCGATGATGCCGAGCGCGACATCCACCCGCCGGCGCTGCCCGCCGGACAGTCGGCTGATGCGGGTCTTCGCCTTGTCCTCGAGGCCGACGGCCGTGATCACCTCCGCCACCCGCCGGGGTTTCGGGTAGAGGCTCGCGAAGTGCGCGAGCTGCTCGGCGACCGTGACGTTGCCGCTCTCGCCGGTCGACTGCAGCACGATGCCGAGCCTGGCCTTCCAGTCGAGGCCGCCGTGCTGCGGGTCGGTGCCGAGCACGCTCACCTCACCGCTCGTGCGATCGCGGTAGCCCTCGAGGATCTCGATGACCGTGCTCTTGCCTGCGCCGTTCGGGCCGAGGAGCGCGAAGGTCTCCCCTGGCCGGATGTCGAAGCTGATGCCTGCGACGGCCTCGAACGCGCCGTAGGACTTGTGCAGGTCGCGCACGCGCACGACGGGGTCTGAGCTGCTCGCGGGAGTTGTGGTCTTCATACCGAAAGAATCCCACCAGAGGCCCGGGAACGTAAGCGTCCGCCCGGCCGACCCTGGCATCCACCGGTCGGTGGATGCGGGGCCGGCTGCGACGTCAGGCGAAGAGGCGCTGCAGGCGGCGGATGCCCTCAAGCAGTTGGTCGTCGCCGAGCGCGTATGAGAAGCGCAGGTACCCGCTCGGGCCGAACGCTTCGCCGGGAACAGCGGCGACCTCGGCCTGGTCGAGGATCAGGTCGGCGAGCTCGAGGGAGGTCGTCGGCGTGACGCCGCCCCAGGTGCGGCCGAGCAGCCCGGTTACGTTCGGGTAGACGTAGAACGCGCCCTGCGGCGTCGGCGTGACCATGCCGGGAATCTTGTTCATCTCGGAGACGATGAGCCTGCGGCGCCGGTCGAAGGCCTCCCGCATCGCGATCGCGTCGTCCTGCGGGCCGGTGAGCGCGGCGATCGCGGCGCGCTGCGACACGTTGGACACGTTCGAGGTGAGGTGCGACTGCAGGTTCGCCGCCGCCTTGATGGCATCGAGCGGGCCGACCATCCAGCCGAGGCGCCAGCCGGTCATCGCGTACGTCTTCGCGACGCCGTTGACGAGGATGGTGCGGTCGGCGAGGGCCGGAACGGCTTCGACGATCGAGACCGCGCGCACGCCGTCATAGGTGAGGTTCTGGTAGATCTCGTCGGTGATGACCCAGAGGCCGTGCTCCTCCGCCCACTCGCCGATCGCCTTGGTCTGCTCCGGAGAGTAGACCGCGCCGGTCGGGTTGGAGGGCGAAACGAAGAGCAGCACCTTGGTGCGCTCGGTGCGGGCGGCCTCGAGCTGCTCGACCGTGACGAGGTAGCCCTGGTCGCTTCCGGCGAAGACGTCGACCTGGACGCCGCCGGCGAGCCGGATCGACTCCGGATACGTGGTCCAGTACGGGGTCGGCACGATGACCTCGTCACCCGGGTCGAGCAGGGTTGCGAAGGCCTGGTAGACGGCCTGCTTGCCGCCGTTGGTGATGACCACCTGGGCGGGGGAGACCGCGAGGCCGGAGTCGCGGAGCGTCTTCGCCGCGACGGCCTCGCGCAGGTCGGGAAGACCCGCGGCCGGCGTGTACTTGTGGTTCTTCGGGTCGCGCACGGCGAGAAGCGCCGCCTCGACGATGTGCGCGGGCGTCGGGAAGTCCGGCTCACCCGCCGCAAAGCTGATCACCGGTCGACCGGCCGCCTGCAGGGCCTTGGCCTTGCTGTCGACCTTGAGGGTCGCCGATTCCGCGATGGAGCCGATCCGGGTAGAGATTCGCTTGAGTTCGTGAGCCACAGAACGAGCATACGGTGGCCGCACCCGCGCGGCCAGCATCCGCCCCGGCGGCCCCAGCTTTACAGTCGTGCCGGTGTGACCTAGACTTGATCGAGGTAGTTGAAATCTGCCATGCTTTTTTGCGCCTTTTTCTCGAGTATTTTTCGGGGGGTGGTGTGAGTTCGCATGGCGATCCGGCTGCATAGGGTGGTGGCTCAATTGGTAGAGCAGCGGTCTCCAAAACCGCAGGTTGCAGGTTCGAGTCCTGTCCGCCCTGCAAGTCGGTGGCATTTCCGTCGGCCCATGAAAGGTGTAACAGGTGGCCCGAAAAGTTGTCGACGAACCCAGTGAGGAAATCGTCGCAGACGCACGACTCGCTCGCGACGGCAAACGCGGTCCGTTCGCACGGATGTCCCTGTTC
Source organism: Cryobacterium sp. MDB2-A-1 (assembly GCF_004402675.1). Lineage (NCBI taxonomy): Bacteria > Bacillati > Actinomycetota > Actinomycetes > Micrococcales > Microbacteriaceae > Cryobacterium > Cryobacterium sp. MDB2-A-1. The sequence goes on from NZ_SOFK01000022.1 coordinate 36,103, forward strand.
CTGAAGCAGGTGATGGCGGAGCTTCGCAAGGTTGTCACGCCGACCCGCAAGGAACTGCTGAGTTACACGGCTGTCGTGCTGGTCTTCGTAGCGATCATGATGGCGCTGGTTTCCGCCCTCGACTGGGTGTTCGCACTCGTCGTCACGTACGTCTTCGGAACACCAAGCGGCTGACCGGCCGCCGCCAAGGCGGCTGACCGCACGGCCAGGATTCACGGCAACGCTGCGCGGGACACGTCTTCGTGCCCGCGCACTACATAAGGATTGAGATTTAGTGACTGAGACGAATCACGACGACGCCGACTGGGCCACCGCCGCCGAGCAGGCGTCTGACGACGACGAAGCACAGGAAGGCAACGTCCACGAAGCGGAGGAAGAGTCCGTGGAGGCCGCCGAACAGGTAGCCGTCCACGTCTTCGACCCCAGCGTCGGCGTTGAAGACAACCTCGACGCCGCCCTCGACGCCCTCGCCGGCGCGGTCGACCCCGCAGCCGACTCGGAGGTCGACGACGCCCTGGACATCGACTCCGTCGACGAGGCCGAGGCTGCCGCCGAAGCCGTCGACGACGAGGAAGATGTCGACGGCGGCGCGGACACGGCCGATGCAGAAGCCGATGCGGCCGACGCTGCTGACGCATCCGCTGAGCCCGTCGACGAAGACCCATACGCCGAGTTCCGCAAGGAACTCCGCTTCCAGCCCGGCAAGTGGTTCGTCATCCACTCCTACGCCGGCTTCGAGCGTCGCGTGAAGTCGAACATCGAGAACCGCAAGCAGTCGATGGCCATGGAAGATTTCATCTACCAGGTCGAGGTTCCGATGGAAGACGTCGTCGAGATCAAGAACGGCCAGCGCAAGATGGTCACCCGCGTGCGCATCCCCGGATACGTGCTCGTCCGCATGGACCTCAACGAGGACAGCTGGTCCGTCGTCCGGCACACGCCGGGTGTCACCGGCTTCGTCGGCAACGCGCACAACCCGACGCCGCTGCGCTTCGAGGAGGCCTTCGGCATGCTGAAGAGCCTCGTCGAGATCCAGGACGTGCCGTCCGCCAAGGGCGCGGGCACGCACGGCAAGATCGCGACCCGCGCACTGCCCGCCGAGATCGACTACGAAATCGGCGAGACCATCACGATCAAGGAAGGCTCGTTCGCGGGCCTGCCCGGCACGATCAGTGAGATCAAGGCGGAGAGCGGCAAGCTCATCGTCCTCGTCTCCCTGTTCGAGCGTGAGACCCCGGTCGAGCTCAGCTTCGACCAGGTCACCAAGCTTTAGTAAGTTTCCCCACCACCGGGGCCCGTCCGGGCCACCGGGAGAGTTGCCTCGCGGCAGCTCGTCATCATAAAAGAAGGAAGAATCATGGCACCGAAGAAGAAGGTTACTGGTCTGATCAAGCTTCAGATCAAGGCCGGCGCCGCAAACCCCGCACCGCCCATCGGGCCGGCACTGGGCCAGCACGGCGTGAACATCATGGAATTCTGCAAGGCATACAACGCCCAGACCGAATCCCAGCGCGGCAACGTCATCCCGGTTGAGATCACCGTGTACGACGACCGTTCCTTCACGTTCATCCTGAAGACCCCGCCCGCAGCGGAGCTCATCAAGAAGGCCGCCGGCGTCACCAAGGGCAGCGGAACCCCGCACACCGTCAAGGTGGCCAAGCTCACCCAGGCGCAGGTCCGCGAGATCGCCGAAGCGAAGATGGTTGACCTCAACGCCAACGACATCGACGCCGCCGCGAAGATCATCGCCGGCACCGCACGCTCCATGGGCGTTACGGTCGAGGCCTAACCTCAACCAGGCATCCGCCACCAGCAGTACGTGGAAGAGCCGGCCAGGCTCGCACCACACTCTCAAATCTTTATATTCAGGAGATTCACATGGCACAGAAGTCAAAGGCCTACCGGGCCGCGGCCGAGAAGATCGAGGCCGACAAGTTCTACACCCCCACCGAGGCCGTCACGCTCGCGCGTGAGACCGGCTCCGCGAACTTCAACTCGACCATCGAGGTCGCATTGAAGCTCGGCGTCGACCCGCGCAAGGCTGACCAGATGGTCCGCGGAACCGTTATTCTTCCTCACGGTACCGGCCGCGTGTCGCGCGTCATCGTCTTCGCAACCGGCCCCGCGGCCGAGGCAGCCATCGCTGCCGGCGCCGACGAGGTCGGTGGCGACGAGCTCATCGAGAAGGTCGCCGCCGGTTACACCGCCTTCGACTCCGCGGTTTCGACCCCGGAGCTCATGGGCAAGGTCGGTCGTCTCGGTAAGGTCCTCGGCCCGCGTGGCCTCATGCCGAACCCGAAGACCGGAACGGTCACGACCGACGTCGCCCGCGCCGTCAACGACATCAAGGGCGGCAAGATCGCGTTCCGCGTCGACAAGCACGCCAACGTGCAGTTCGTCGTCGGCAAGGCATCCTTCACCGCCGAGCAGCTGAACGAGAACATCACGGCAGCACTCGAGGAGATCGTCCGCCTCAAGCCGAGCTCGTCCAAGGGCCGCTACGTCATGAAGGGCGCCGTCTCGACGACCTTCGGTCCCGGCATCCCGCTCGACGTCAACGCCATCTAAGCACCGGCACCAGCACCACAACGAAGGGCCCGTCGCAAGACGGGCCCTTCGTCGTACCCGTCTCGTCCTGGCGACGGTCAGTCAGAGACGGATGTCGGGCGCGGCTTCCCCGGATCGACGACTCCGGGTGCGGCATTGCCCGGATGTGCGCGGAGCAGCGCCGCGACCGCGATCGCATCACCCTCCGGCTGGTGCGAATTCGTGTGCGGCTTCGCGATGAACAGGTAGAGCAGGCCCGCGCCCATCACGACCGCCAGCCCGATCAGCACGATCCAGTCGTCGAGGAAGACCCCCGTCTTGCCGGGCAGCGCCAGCAACACCATCGCGAAGACACCGTAGGCGAGGGCGACCACGTTGACGACGAAGCCGGCCCTGCCGAGGTTGAACGGACCGGCCGGACGCCAGCCCTTGATCCTCTGGCGGAGCGCCGCGAGCACGACGGACTGGAACGCCACGTAGATGCCGATCACCGCGAATGCCGTGATCTGGGTGAGGCTGCCGCCCGCGTAGATCAGCAGGCAGAGCGCGAGCGGGATCGAGCAGGCGACGATGAGCGCGTTCACCGGGACGGCGGTGCGCGGACTCACCTTGGACAGCCAGGCGTGGCCGGGGATCATCCCGTCGCGGGCGAAGGAGAACATCAACCGGCTGGCCGCGGCCTGCAGGCTCAGCACGCAGGACAGGAACGCCGTGATCGCGACGACCAGGAAGAGCTTGGCGCCGACGGTTCCGAGCGAGGCCTCGAGGATCGCCGGGATCGGGTCGATGTCGTTGCCGTCGACCACCGCCTGCAGGTCGGGTGCCGCCATCACGTAGCCGCCGAAGGAGAACAGCGCGGAGACCCCGCCGACGAGGATGGTCAGGATCATGGCCCTCGGGATGCCCCTGGCCGGGTTCGCGACCTCCTCGGCCACGTCCCCGCAGGCTTCGAAGCCGTAGAACAGGAACAGTCCGGCGAGTGCCGCACCGAGGAACGCGACGGCGTAGTTGCCGTCGCCCTCGACGCCCATCGTGCTGAAGAAGACGCTGAACTCCTGCTTGCGCTGGAAGATCAGCAGGTAGAGCCCGAGCCCGATCACGCCGATGAGCTCAGCGCCGAGGCCGATCCTGGCGACCCGGCCGAGCATCTTCGTGCCAGAGAAGTTGAACGCGAAGGCGACCAGCAGGAACAGTACCGAGAGGCCAAGCGTGACCTCCTTCGTGACCGGCGCGTCGATCAGGCTGCCGAGGAAGCCGCTGCCGAACTCGGCGACGGCAGTGATCGTGACGAGCATCGCCCAGACGTAGACCCAGGCGGCCATCCAGGCGTATCGCTTGCCCCACAGCCGGCGGGTCCACGGGTAGATCCCGCCGGCGATCGGGTACTGCGAGACGACCTCGCCGAAGACGAGGGCGACGAGCAGCTGGCCGGCGCCCACGATCAGGATCCAGAAGATCGAGGGCGGCCCGCCCGTGCTGAGGGCGAGCGCGAAGAGGGAGTACACGCCGACGAGCGGCGAGAGGTAGGTGAAGCCGAGGGCGAAGTTGGCCCACAGCGACATCGAACGGTGGAAGGAATCCTCGTACCCGAGCACCCTGAGGTGCTCCTGGTCACCGATTCCCCTCGCGGCGGGCGTCTTTCCGGGCTGATCTGCGCTCATCATGACCTTTCGGCTGCGGTGCATCCTGACGTCGTCGGCAGGCTGTGTGTGCCCACCATAGTGACACCATTGCGAGAAAGCTATAGAACCGGATGTTTGCCCCGAAAGGGGTGGATCAGCCGATGTAGCTCATCACGTGCTTGATGCGGGTGTAGTCCTCGAGGCCGTACATCGAGAGGTCCTTGCCGTAGCCGGAGTGCTTGAAGCCGCCGTGCGGCATCTCGGCGACGAGCGGGATGTGCGTGTTGATCCAGACGCAGCCGAAATCGAGGCGCTTGGCCATCCGCATCGCGCGCGCGTGGTCCTTGGTCCAGACCGAGGAGGCCAGGCCGTACTGCACGTCGTTCGCCCAGGCGAGCGCCTCGGCCTCGTCGGTGAACTTCTGGGCCGTGATGACCGGTCCGAAGATCTCGTTCTGCACCGCGTCGTCGCCCTGCCGCAGGTTAGAGACGATCGTCGCCTCATGGAAGTAGCCGAGGTCGCCCTGGCGGTGCCCGCCGAGCGCGATGTTCGCGTGGTCGGGCAGGCCCGCGATGACGCCCTGCACCCGGGCGAGCTGGTCGGCGCTCGAGAGGGCGCCGAAGAGGATGCCGTCCTCGCGCGGGCCGCCGGTCCTCGCGTTCACCCGAGCGTACGCCGCGAGTGCTGCAACGAACTCGTCGTGGATTCCGGCCTGGACGAGGACCCGGGTGGCGGCGGTGCAGTCCTGGCCGCCGTTGTAGAACGCGGCCGTCGCGATGCCCTCGACGGCGGCGTCGATGTCGGCGTCGTCGAACACGATCACCGGGGCCTTGCCGCCGAGTTCGAGGTGCACGCGCTTGACGTCGAGCGCCGCGGTGCCCGCGACCTCCATGCCGGCCCGTACGGAACCGGTGATCGACACCATCTGCGGGATCCGGTCGGCGACGAGGGCGCGGCCCGTGGTGCGGTCGCCCATGACGACGTTGAAGACGCCGGCCGGGAAGAACTCCGCGGCGATCTCGGCGAGGAGGAGCGTCGAGACGGGTGTCGAGTCCGAGGGCTTCAGCACGACGGCGTTTCCGGCAGCGAGGGCGGGGGCGATCTTCCAGATCGCCATCATCATCGGGTAGTTCCACGGGGTGACCTGCCCGATCACGCCGATCGGCTCCCGCCGGATGAACGAGGTGTGGTCCTTGAGGTACTCGCCGGCTGACTTGCCCTCGAGCACGCGGGCGGCGCCGGCGAAGAAGCGCACCTGGTCGATCATGACGTCGACCTCGTCGCCGACGAGGCCGGCACGCGGCTTGCCGGTGTTCTCGCTCTCGACGTCCGCGATCTCCTCCGCACGCTCGGACAGGGCATCGGCGAACTTCAGCAGGGCGAGCTGGCGTTCGCCGGGCGTGGTTTCGCCCCACGTCTCGAACGCGGTCGCCGCTGCGGAGTACGCGGACGCGACATCCGCTTCTGTCGACACGGGGGTGCGCGCGTAGACCTCCTCGGTTGCGGGGTTCACGATGTCGAGCTGCTCGCTCGCTGCGGAGGCGACGTACTGCCCGTTGACGAAGTTACGGAGTTCACGGATGGACATGCGCAGGCCTTTCCCAAGCGTCTGGTCGGCGCTGGCCAGGGCCGCGGCGCCCGGGGCGGAGTTCCCCAGAGGCCGACGATACCCTAAATCATCCCAAATGCAATCTTTTATTCCGGTGGGCGCCGGACGATCACGTCGAAGGGAATCCCGGGGCAGGGCACCCGGTCATAGCCGGTGAGCGGATGCCCCGGGTTCGGCACGATGTCGCCCGCGGCGAGCGTGGCCTCCGTCGAGATCATGACGCGGCCGACCGCGTTGACGAGGGCGGCGGGCGCGCTGAGTCCGAGCAGGACCGGAAGCAGGGCCTGCTCGAGACGGGTGACCGACACGTCGGCCCCGATCACGCCGACCGTGCCGCCGTCGACCTGCACGGGGAGGGTGAGGGTCACGATGAAATCGAAGGTGCACAGGTGGTCGACGTACGGACCCGTGACGTGCGCCCGCCCGGTGGCTTCCGGCACCCGGTACCACTCCAGGCCGCGGAAGTCGCGCAGGTATTCGGTGTGCACCCGCGCCGCGAGGTCGAGCCGGGTGGGGGAGAGCGTCGTGCCGAGCAGGGGGTTCGACGCGAGCGGGCCGAGCCACCAGGCGAAATGCGCGGGGCGGCCTGGCCGGTAGTCCGCCGTCGCGATGAAGCCGGCGCCGACCAGGAGGGCCGGGGCGCCGTGCGGTGCCGTGCCGTGCGGTGCCGCGCCGTGCTGTGCCGCGCCGTGCGGTGCCGTGCCGTGCTGTGCCGCGTCCCGGTGTGCGGCCGGTTCGGCCTCGCCGAGGAGGGCCGGCACGACGAGCGTCTCCACGAGGGCGTCGAGTTCGGTCGTCGTCGTGAGCGGGACCGCTGCGGCGACCCGGTCCCGCCAGTCCTCGAGCACCGTGAACACGTCGGCGACCGCGGCGCTGACGGCGGCGGCGCAGGCCTGGGGAGCGAGGGGGGCCGGCGTCACGACCGGTGTTTCAGGCGTTGACAGCGGATGCCGCATGGAGCGTTCCTCCCCGTTCGATCCTGGTCTTCGCGGCATGCAGCCACTCGGCGAGTTCGCGCACCTGCCCGGCGACGAGGGTGCGGGCGTGCGGGCCGTCGCCACTCCGGATCGCCGCGACGACGTCCGTGTTGCAGGCAGCGACACTGGCTCGCATCGACGGGTCTGCGAGCCCGAGCAGGAGGAGCGGGCCGAACTCGGCCTGCAGCCGGACCTGTTCGCGCACGAGCCGGGCCGACTGGCTGAGTACCGCGAGTTCGAGGTAGAAGCCGCCTGCATTGGCGCGGGCGCCCGCGTCGCGGTCCCAGTCGGCCTGGGCGAGCCACTCGGAGAGTCGATCGGCATCCTGCGGTGCCGCGCGAAGCGCGGCCCGTTCCGCGCAGCCTTCGATGATCGTGGAGAAGTAGACCGCGAGGTCCGAGAGCTCGACGTGGGCGACGCCGCGGAGCCGGGTGTGCAGGAGCGTCTCGTCCGGGGCATCCGCCTGGATCACGAAACTGCCGCCACCGCGGCCGCGACGGGTCTCGACGAGGCCGGTCTCGCGCAGGATCACGAGGCCCTCGCGGACTGTGATCAGGGCGACACCGAAACGGCGGGCGAGCTCCTGCTCGCTCGGCAGGCGTTCGCCCGCCGTGAGGACGCCGAGGATGATGGCATCGGTCAGGCGACGGGCAACCTGCTCGGCGCGGCCGGCCTCGATGAGCTGGGCGAAGATCGCCTCCCGGGCGCCGGGTCGCAGCTGTGCCTCCATAGACTTCAATGTAGCCGACGGTGGCATGCTGGGAACTGTCGGACGGGTGCCGGAACCGAAAACATTCGGTATAGGATCACAACTGCGTCCCGTCGGTGTTGCCGGCCGGACGCGTCGATGGGGACCGAGGTGAGCTGATGCCGCACGAACCGTCGGCCCGCGCACCCCGGCTGAGGGTCGCCGATTTCTCGCGCGTGCTCGCCGGGCCGTATGCCACGATGATGCTCGCCGACTTCGGCGCCGACGTGATCAAGATCGAGAGCCCGGCCGGGGACGACACCCGGCAGTGGTTGCCGCCCACTGATGCCCAGGGCGCGTCCACCTACTTCGGTGCGGTCAACCGCAACAAGCGTTCGGTCGTCTGCGACCTCGGCACCGTCGAGGGACGGGCGGCGGCCTGGCGCCTCGCGACCACGGCGGATGTCGTGGTCGAGAACTTCCGGCCCGGCGTGATGGAGCGGTTCGGCCTCGGCTACGAGGCCGTGCGCGCCGCGAACCCCGGCGTCGTCTACTGCTCGATCACGGGCTTCGGTGCCGGTGCCCGGCTCCCCGGCTACGACCTCCTCGTGCAGGCCGTCGGTGGGCTGATGAGCGTGACCGGCCCGGTCGATGGGGAGCCGAGCAAAGTCGGCGTCGCCCTCGTGGACGTGCTCGCCGGACTCAACGCGCTCAGCGGCATCCTGCTCGCGCTCCGCGAACGCGATTCCCGGGGCGATGCCGGCGCGGCCGAGGCCACCGGCCCGGGCAGGGCCTCCGGAGGGCGCGTCGAAGTCGACCTCCTGACGACCCTGCTCTCGGCGCTCACCAACCAGGCGGCGGGCACCCTCGCAACCGGGCACTCTCCGGCGCGCCTCGGCAACGCCCACCCGAGCATCGCCCCGTACGAGCTCTTCGCGGCATCCGACCGCGACCTCGTGATCGCCGTCGGCACCGATTCCCAGTTCCGCACGCTCGTGCGCCTCCTCGGCGCACCCGGCCTCGCGACCGACCCGCGATTCCTCGGCAACGCCGACCGGGTGCGGCACCGCGCCGACCTCCGGCCCGCCCTCGAAGCCCTCCTCCGTGCCCATCCCGCGGCGCACTGGGTCGACACGCTCACGGATGCCGGGGTGCCAGCCGGACTCGTCAACTCGATCAGCGAGGCCTTCGCCTTCGCCGAGGGTCTCGGAACCGCGTCCGTCGTCGAGCTCGTCTCGGGTTCGGACCCGCGGCGCGTCAGCCGGCAGGTCGCCAATCCGATCCACCTCGGCGACCGTCCGGCCGGCTACCTGCTGCCTCCGCCCCGGCTCGGCGAACACGCAGGGGCCGACTGGCTCGGGCCGGACGCTCACAGCGCCCCCGGCGCGGCCGCTTCGGCGGAGCCGGCACCGGTACCCGTCCCCGCACCCGCATTCAGGCCCACTCCCGCACCACCCACCGCGCTCCGCCGAACCGAACAGGACCTCTCGTGACCGCATCAGGCCGCCCCACCCCACTCGTCGCCAGCCCCCTCGTCGACTCGGTCTTCGATCTCGACGACCTCCTCGCTCCAGAAGAGGTCGTCTGGTCGCGCAAGGCCCGCGCGTTCGCGACCAACCGCATCCTGCCCACGATCGAGCAGGACTTCGAGGACCGGTTCTTCCGCGCCGAACTCGTCCCCGAACTCGGCGCGGCCGGCTTCCTCGGAATGCACCTCGAGGGCTACGGCTGCGCGGGCGCGAGCGCCGTGAGCTACGGCCTCGTCTGCCTCGAACTCGAGGCTGCCGACAGCGGCTGGCGCACCCTGGTCTCTGTGCAGGGCTCGCTCGCCATGTCGGCGATCCACAAGTACGGGACTGAGGACCAGAAGCAGCGCTGGCTGCCCGGCATGGCCGCCGGCTCCCTCATCGGCTGCTTCGCCCTCACCGAACCGACCGGCGGCAGCGACCCCGCCGCGATGCGAACGACCGCCAGGCGCGACGGCGGCGACTGGGTGCTCACGGGCACGAAGCGCTGGATCGGCCTCGCGAGCGTCGCCGACGTCGCAGTGGTGTGGGCGCAGACGGATGCCGGGGTGCGCGGATTCCTCGTTCCCACCGGGACGGCGGGGTTCACCGCGACACCGATCGCCGGCAAGCTCTCGATGCGCGCGTCCATCCAGTGCGACGTCACCCTCGACGGGGTGCGCCTGCCCGCCGATGCCGTCCTCCCCGGCGCCACGGGGCTCTCCGGCCCGTTCAGTTGCCTGAACGAGGCGAGATTCGGCATCGTCTGGGGCTCGATGGGGGCCGCCAGGAGCTGCCTCGACGCTGCGATCGCCCGGTCGCGCAGTCGTGAGGTGTTCGGCCGCCCGATCGGGGCCATGCAGCTCACCCAGGCCAAACTGGCCGACATGCTCGTCGAGTACGAGAAGGGCGTCCTCCTCGCCCTGCACCTCGGCCGGCTGAAGGAACGCGGCACCCTCTCCCCGGCCCAGATCAGCGTCGGCAAGCTCAACAGCGTGCGCGAGGCCATCCGGATCGCCGGCCTCGCCCGGTCGATCCTCGGCGGCGACGGGGTGACGAACGAATTCCCGGTGATGCGTCACCTCGCCAACCTCGAGTCCGTCCGCACCTACGAGGGCACGGACGAGATCCACCAGCTCGTGATCGGTCGCGCTCTCACGGGGATGCCGGCGTTCTGACCCGGCCAGGGCACCGGCGGGTCGTTTCCGGCCGTACCCCCACTTCGCGGCGGGCGGGCCCGCCCGGCCCTTCGCGCCGTCGTCGCCGGAACGCCGTGTGTCATAGTTGAAACACGCGTACGTGGCGACAAGGACATCGGGTGGAAATAGTGTCGGTAACAGGCGGACAGGCCGCATTCGCTTACCTGCGCGGACGCATCCTCTCCGGTGAGATCCCGGGTAACGCCACCCTGCGCGAGCAGGCGCTCGCCGAGGAACTCGGCGTCAGCCGCACCCCGATCCGCGAAGCTCTGCGGAGGCTCGACGAGACCGGCCTCGTCGAGTTCGTGCCGAACAAGGGCGCGACGGTCATCGCCTGGACGACCGAGCAGATGCGCGAGACCTACTACTTGCGGGCCATGCTCGAGAGCCGCGCGGCAGGCCTCGCCGCGGTGCGGATCTCCGACGGCGACCTCGACCGTCTCGCCGAACTGATCACCCTGATGGACGACGTCGTGCTCGCGAAGGACGACGCCGGGATCTCCCGGCTCGGCGAACTCAACGCCGAGTTCCACCGCATCATCGTCACCGCCGCCGCGAACGCCCAGCTCACCCGCCTGACCGTCTCCGTCGGCCGGGTGCCACTGATGGCAAAGGCCTTCCGGCGCGACAGCGGATCTTTCCGCGCGGTGAGCAATCACCATCACCGCGACATCCTGGCCGCCCTCCGCTCGCACGACGCGCTCTGGGCCTCGACGTCCATGCGGTCGCACATCCTGGCCGCACGCAATTCGGTGCAGAGCTGGGACCAGGGCGACGCTTCCGCCGTCACGCCTGGCGCCGCTCAGCCCGCTGACGCCAATCCGCTTGACGCGGAGGCGATCGACGCGGCCGACCTGGCCGACCTGGCCGACTTCACGCCGTAGCGCGCATTCCGGATCTCGGCCACAGACCCCTGCAGGGCGATCCGGCCGTCCTCGACCACCGCGACCCGGTCACAGGTCTCCGCGACGATCTCGAAATCGGTCGATGCGACGAGGAGCGCGAACTCCTTCGCGTGCCAGAGGTCGCGCAGCAGGGTAGCGTGCGCGGCCCGGGCGTCCGGCTCCAGGCCCGCACCGGGGGAGACCGCGATGACGAGGGCCGGGTCGCCGGAGAGGACGGCGGCCAGGACCACCCGGTGGAGGACGACGGGGTCGAGGTCCTGCGGATACTGCCGGGCCCTGGCGGCCGGATCGACGACACCGACCAGGTCGAGCAGGTCGACGATGTGCCGCTTCGCGACGTCCGGGGTGACGCCGATGCGTTTTCGGAGGGCGCCGGCGAGCTGGTTCCTCACCGACCGGGTGCGGTCGAAACTGCTGAGCGGGTCGGCGGGCAGGTAACCGATCACGGTGCCGAGCAGGCGTGCCGCCGGGCTGCGACCGGGTCCGACCAGTTCCACGCCCTCCACGAGGATCGAGCCCGCCGCGATCGCGGCGCCCTCCGGGAGTTCTCCCGCGATCGCGAGCGCCACCGAGATCGCGCCGGCGGCCACGGTTCCGACAAGGCCCAGGGACTCGCCGTGGGAGACCGACAGGGTGATCGCATCCACCGGGGCAAGTGTCGTTGTCGCCGACGAGACGCCGAGCCCGCGCACGTCGAGCACGGAACTCGCCCGGAAGGCGTGCGAAGGCACGGGATCCTCGTCCGGGTGATCGGCGGCGGCCGGGGCAGTGGCCGGTTTCCCGGCTCCGGTCGCCGCGACGGCGAGCTCGGGATCGGGGAAAGGGGTCACGGCCGGGCCAATCATTACGTCTCCCAGTGCTGTATGCAATCTTGACCACATCTTCCGCTAAATTCGCGAGAATGTCGAATCAGCTCCCCGAAATTTCGTCACTTTGCATACACGAATAACGGCCGGTGTGGCGAAACAATCCCGCAACATGAGGCGACTACGCTCCGACCATGGTTGACCTGTTCACCGGCTACGGTGCCACTACGAAGAGTCGGAAACGGACGGGGTCAGCGAGCGCCTGGGACGAGATGTTCCCGGATCCGTCCTCGCTCACTCCGACGGAAACGCGTGCAGCGTACAAGGACGTCTACGGCGCCCTGGCCAGAATGACCCAGGAGGAGCTGCGGGGCCGCACGGCGGCGCTCGCGAGTTCCTACCTCGCCCAGGGCGTCACGTTCGACTTCGCCGGGGAAGAGCGTCCGTTCCCGCTCGACGCCGTTCCTCGGGTGATCGAGCAACCGGAGTGGGTCACCGTCGAGGCCGGCATCAAGCAGCGCGTGCTCGCCCTCGAGGCGTTCCTCGCCGATATCTACGGGCCCCAGGCCGCCGTGCACGACGGCGTCATCCCGGCGAGCCTGATCAGTTCGTCGAACCATTTCCACCGGCAGGCCGCCGGCATCGTCTCGGCCAACAACGTGCGCATCCAGGTCTCCGGCATCGACCTGATCCGCGATGAAAAGGGCGCGTGGCGGGTACTCGAGGACAACGTCCGGGTGCCCAGCGGCGTGAGCTATGTCATCTCCAACCGTCGGGTGATGGCGCAGACGCTCCCCGAACTCTTCGTCTCGATGCGGGTGCGCCCGGTCGGCGACTACCCGAACAAGCTTCTCCAGGCGCTCAGGGCATCCGCCCCCGCCGGGGTCGACGACCCCAATGTCGTCGTGCTCACCCCGGGCGTCTTCAACTCCGCATACTTCGAGCACACCCTGCTCGCCCGGCTGATGGGCGTCGAGCTCGTCGAGGGCCGCGACCTGTTCTGCTCGGGCGGGCGCGTCTGGATGCGCACGACCGCGGGCCCCACCCGGGTCGACGTGATCTACCGCCGGGTCGACGATGAGTTCCTCGACCCGCTCCAGTTCCGCGCGGACTCCCAGCTCGGGTCGCCCGGCATGCTGATGGCGGCCAGGCTCGGGAACGTCACGATCGCCAACGCGGTCGGGAACGGTGTTGCAGACGACAAGCTCGTCTACACCTACCTGCCCGATCTCATCCGCTACTACCTCGGCGAAGACGCGATCATCCCGAACGTCGACACCTGGCGGCTCGAGGATCCGCTCGCGCTCGAAGAGGTGCTCGACCGGCTCGACGAGCTCGTGGTCAAGCCCGTCGACGGGTCGGGGGGCAAGGGCCTCGTGGTGGGGCCCGCCGCGTCGAAGGCGGAGCTCGCGACACTGCGGAAGCAGCTGCTGCGGGACCCGCGCGGCTGGATCGCGCAACCCGTCGTGCAGCTCTCGACCATCCCGACCCTCGTCGAGGACGGCATGAGGCCGCGCCACGCCGACCTGCGCCCCTTCGCCGTGAACGACGGAACGGATGTCTGGGTGCTGCCGGGCGGGCTGACCCGCGTCGCGCTCCCCGAGGGTGAGCTCGTTGTCAACTCGAGCCAGGGCGGCGGGTCGAAGGACACCTGGGTGATCGGGCTCGAACCCGATTTCTACCACGAGTCCTCCGCGCGCAACATCCAGGGCCTCGTGGCCGACCAGGCCGCGAACACCCAGGCGACGGCGGCGGGCACGCACCCCGTCGACCACTCGCCGCAGGACAAACCGCTGGGCAACAGCGACCAGCAGGAGCAACAACAGCAGCAGCAGGGGAGGCAACCGGTGTCCGCAGGGGCGCCGGCGGCATCGAAGTCATCGGCGCAGGAGGACCGGGAATGTTGAGTCGCATTGCAGAAAGCCTGTTCTGGATCGGACGGTACATCGAGCGCAGCGACGGCACCGCCCGCATCCTCGACGTGCACCTCCAGCTTCTGCTCGAGGATCCCTGGATCGAGGAGAACCTCGCCTGCCGGTCGCTCCTCCAGCTGATGGGCAGCCCCGTCCCCGATGAGGGAGAGCTGACCCGCAAGGACGTTCTCGCCACCCTCGCCATGGACCGCACGCATCCGGCTTCGATCGCGTACTCGATCACCTCCGCACGCGAGAACGCCCGTCGTGCGCGGGAGATCGTGCCGACCGAACTCTGGGAGTGCCTCAACACGACGAGCGCGCGGATGCCCCGCAAGGTCGCGAGTGAGAAGACCCACGACTACTTCGCGTGGGTGCGGGAACGCGCCGCGCTCGCCGTCGGGATCGTCGAGGCCGGTGCGAGCCGGGACGACGCCTGGCATTTCTTCACCCTCGGGCGCAGCCTCGAGCAGGCCGACATGACGGCACGCCTCCTCGCGACCCGGTCGCTGACCGAGGCGAGCGGGCCGTCCTGGACGACGATCCTGCGTTCCTGCGGCGCGTACGAGTCCTACCTGCGCACCTACCGCGGAGTGCCTTCTGCCCGGAACGCCGCTGAATACCTGCTGATGGACCGGTTGTTCCCCCGGTCCATCGTCTTCTCCGTTTCGCGCGCCGAACAGTGCCTCCGCGACCTCGAGCCGCGCACAGACCGGGCCGGGGTCACCGGCCAGGCCCAGCGGGTGCTCGGCCAGATCCGCAGCCAACTGGAGTACCGACCGATCATGGACATCCTGAACGACCTGCCGCTGCAGATGATGCGCGTCCAGGACGCGACGAGCACCGCTTCCGAAGCCATCGGCAACCGGTACTTCCCCAAGGGGAACGTTCCGACCTGGACAGGGGAAGCCTCGTGAACCGCCTCCGGATCCGGCACACGACCGGGTACCGCTACAAAGGCGAAGTCGCCGCGTCATACAACGAGGCGCGGATGCTGCCGGTCAGTTCGGTCGACCAGTTCGTGCTGTTCTCGAACCTCGAGATCAGCCCGGCGGCGGGCAACCACTACTACGCCGACTACTGGGGCACCCGGGTCTCCTCGTTCGAGGTGCTGACGCCGCATTCCGAGCTGATCCTCACCGCCAACAGCCTCGTCGAAGTCCGGCCGCGCGAGCACGAGACCCACGAACACAGCTGGGTCGACCTCGCCGCGGACGCCCTGCGCACCTCGACGCTCTTCGAACACTCCCGGCAGACCCGCCTGACGAAACCGCCGATGGACGTTGAGGCGCTCGCCGCCGAGATCGCCGCGCGCCACACGAGCTCCTGCTCGGCCGCCTACGAGATCTGTGCCGCGATCGGCGACCAGATGCAGTACGTCCAGGGTGTCACGGGCGTGCACTCGACCGCCGAGGAGGCCTGGAACGACCGGCGCGGGGTCTGCCAGGACATCACACACATCGCCCTCGGAGCCCTGCGCTCGGTCGGGATCCCGGCCCGGTACGTCTCCGGCTACCTGCACCCGAAGCCGAACGCCGAGGTCGGCGAGACCGTCACGGGCGAATCCCACGCCTGGGTCGAGTGGTTCTGCGGCGAGTGGCGCGGATTCGACCCGACGAACCTCATCGAGATCGGTGACCGGCACGTCTCCGTCGGCCGCGGCCGTGACTACAACGACGTGCCGCCGCTCCGCGGCGTCTACGCAGGCTCAGCGGGCTCCCAGCTCTTCGTCACGGTCGAGATCACCCGCGAGGCCTGATCGGCCGGGCGGGAACGGCGGGCGCGGGCTGCGGCGACCAGCATGACGGCGAGACCGGCCACGGTGACGACCGCGCCGGCCCAGATCGGCGAGGTGTAGCCGAGGCCCGCGCTGATCGTGAGACCGCCGAGCAGGGCGCCGAGCGCGTTGCCGAGGTTGAAAGCGGCGATGTTCGCGCCGGAGGCGAGCGTGGGCGCCTCGCTCGCGTAGCTCATCACCCGCATCTGCAGGCCGGGGACGGTTGCGAAACCGAACCCGCCGAGGAGGACGAGCGAGGCGATCGTCGCGCCCTGGCTGCCCGCGGTCAGCGCGAAGGCGACGAGGACGACGGCGAGCGCCGCCAGGACGACGATGAGGGTCCGGTCGACGGAACGGTCGGCCGCCTTGCCGCCGAGGACGTTGCCGACGAACAGGCCGACCCCGAAGAGGACGAGTAGCCAGGGCACGCTCGCGGCGGCGAAGCCGCTGACCTCGGTGAGGGTGAAGGCGATGTAGGTGAACGCGCCGAACATGCCCCCGTAGCCGAGCACGGTCACGGCGATCGAGAGCCAGACCTGGCTCGAGCGGAAGGCCCTGAGCTCGCCGCGGAGACCGCCGGCGCCGGCCGTGGCGTGCGCGGTCGCGGGCACGAGCGTCGCGATGCCGACCAGGGCGAGCACGCCGATCGCGGTGATCGCCCAGAACGTCGCCCGCCAGCCGAGGTTCTGGCCGAGGAGGGTTCCGAACGGCACGCCGAGCACGTTCGCGACGGTGAGGCCCGTGAACATGATCGCGATGGCACCCGCCTTCTTCGTCGGGGCGACCATGTCGGCGGCGAGCACCGAGCCGATGCCGAAGAACGCACCGTGGCAGAGGGCGGCGACGATGCGGCCGAGCATCATGACCGGGTAGGTCGGTGCGAGCGCCGAGATCAGGTTGCCGAGGATGAAAAGCCCCATCAGCGCAATGAGCACGTGCTTGCGTGGCAGCCGGGTGACGGCAGCGGTGAGGCCGAGTGCTCCGATGACCACGCTCAGGGCGTAGCCGGAGATGAGCCAGCCGGCCGCCGCCTCGCTCACGCCGAAATCGGAGGCGAGGTCCGGCAGGAGGCCCATGATGACGAACTCGGTGAGTCCGATGCCGAACCCTCCGAGGGCGAGGGCGAAAAGACCAATGGGCATGCGGGAGACTCCTTGGGGGGCGGAAAACTGTACTTACGCGGTCATACTGCGTACGCTGTTAGTTGCAGGCGCGTCATTAATACTTGCACACGCTAGATAAACGCGCAAGCAACTAGTTTGTCGACGAGGTCGACGGAAATCGGAGTGGACCATGGGCATCGAAGACGACGCCGTCGAGATCCGCGCCCAGGGCTGGCGCACGCTCGCCGCGCTGCACGGCCTCATCGAGGCGGCCCTCGAGCGCGCGCTCCAGGGCGGTGCCGAGCTCTCCGTGATCGAGTTCACGGTGCTCGATGCGCTCAGTCGCCAGCACGGCTGGCACATGCGGATGCAGCAGCTCGCCGGCGCGACCGCGCTCAGCAGCAGTGCAACGACCCGGCTCGTCAACCGGCTCGAGGATCGCGGCCTGCTCACCCGCATCCTCTGCGCCGACGACCGCCGCGGAATCTACACCGAGCTCACCGCGACCGGCCAGGCCCTGCTCGCGGATGTCCGCCCCCTCTACGACGACACACTCGCGACAGCCCTCGCCGAGGCCGAGGCAAAACCCGAACTGGCCCCGCTCGTCGAGGCCCTGCACCGCGTCCCCGACACCGTCCCCGTGGCATAGCTCCTGCAGATTCCGGAAGACCGGATGCCCGGCCCCGGAATTCCAAGGAACGTCCGGGCCGGGGTGGAGATCTGCAGGACGATCGGCACCCGCTTCGGTGTGCAGCGGCATCCGCTCAGGGGGTGGGACTCAGAGGCTGGGGGAGTGGGATTCCAGGAACTGGTAGACCTCGGTCTGGTCGACGCCGGGGAAGGTGCCGGTCGGGAGGGCGGCGAGCAGGCTCGTCGGGGTACGCGCGGCCGGCCAGGCCTGGCCCGCCCAGCGCTCGGCGAGTTCGTCGGGGGCGCTGCGGCAGCAGCTCTCGTCCGGGCAACGGGAGACGGCCCGGTTGTTCGTCTCGCGGCCGAGGAACCACTTCGTCTCCGAGAACGGCACGCCGACGCTCACCGAGTACTCACCCTCCTTCGCCTTCGCGATGCGGGAGGTGCACCAGAAGGTGCCGGACGGGGTGTCGGTGTACTGGTACCAGGGGCTGAACCGGTCGGCGACGTCGAAGACCGTGCGGGCGGTCCAGCTGCGGCAGACCGTCGTCCCTTCGACGGCGCCGAGGGCGTCGCTCGGGAACCGCACTGAGTCGTTCTCGTATGCCTTGATGATCGTGCCGGACTCGTGCACCTTCATGAAGTGCACCGGGATGCCGAGCCGGGCCGTCGCGAGATTCGTGAACCGGTGCGCGGCCGTCTCGTAGGACACCGCGAAGGCGTCGCGGAGGTCCTCCATCGAGATGTTGCGCTGCGCCTTGGCCTCGGTCAGAAGTTTCACGGCGTCGTCCTCCGGCAGCAGGATCGCCGCCGTCAGGTAGTTGGTCTCGACCCGCTGCCGGAGAAATTCCGCATAACTTGTCGGCTCCTCGTGCCCGCAGAGTGCGCTCGCGAAGGCCTGGAGGATCGGCGAGCGAGTGTCCCGGGATGCGCTCTGCTCGATCGGCAGGTAGATACGGCCGTTGCGCTTGTCGGTGACCGATCGCGTCGAGTGCGGCAGGTCCGCGACGTAGTGCAGGGAATAGCCGAGGTGCGCGGCCATGTCGGCGACGACCCGCTGCGGCACCGGCCCGCCCCGGTGGCCGACCGCGCCCAGAAGCCCGGCCGCCTGGGCCTCGAGCTCGGGGAAATAGTTGTCCCGCGCGCGCATGATGCCGCGCAGTTCGGCGTTGGCCCGCCGCGCCTCCTCCGGCGTCGCCGCCCGCTCCCGGTGCAGGCGCTCGATCTCGTGGTGCAGGGTGAGGATCGTCTGCAGCGCCTCATCGCTCGTTGACCGGCCAATCCGGATGTGCGGCAGCCCGAGGGCGGTGAAGACCGGCCCCCGCTGGGCCCGTTCCACGGCGATCTCGAGGGCGGCACGCTCCGAGGGCGCCTCCGTCTTGAGCAGCTCGTCGACGGTCGTACCGAGCGCGGTCGCGATCGTGCGCAGCATCGACAGGCGCGGCTCGCGTTTGCCGTTCTCGATCATCGACACCTGCGACGGCGCCCGCCCGACGGCGGCGGCGAGGGTGTCGAGGGTCATCCTGCGGGAACCCCGCAGTTCACGGATGCGCCGGCCGAGAGTCAGGGCGTCGATCCCGTGCTCGTCGGGTTCCGGCTGGGACAGGGCGGTGCGCAGGGAGGGATCGGCGGTGATCATCGCACCATGTTCACACGGTGCAGAACTTCACGCAAGCAGAAGAACTTCATTTCTTCTGTCATTCCAGGAGGGGTTCGGGTCGCTCAACCACCGCAGAGTAGGTGTCACAGGCAAGCAATGACGCAAACCCAAGGAGACAGCATGACCGAGAACGCAGCCCGCCCCGGCGACCAGACCCAGACCGCCGGCGAACTCGCCCTCGAGTGGGCGGCCGACGCACGCTGGAACGGTATCCGCCGCGACTACACCGCGGAGGATGTCATCAGCCTTCGCGGCTCTGTCCGCGAGGACCGCACTCTCGCCCGCCGCGGCGCCGAGAACCTCTGGAAACTCATCCACCAGAACGGCACGGCGGAGAACCCCGAGTGGGTGCGCGCCCTCGGCGCCCTCACCGGCAACCAGGCCGTGCAGCAGGTGCGCGCCGGCCTCAAGGCGATCTACCTCTCCGGATGGCAGGTCGCCGCCGACGCCAACCTCTCCGGCCAGACCTACCCCGACCAGTCGCTCTACCCCGCGAACTCCGTCCCCTCGGTCGTGCGCCGCATCAACAACGCGCTGCTCCGCGCCGACCAGATCGAGTCGAGCGAAGCAGCCGCGAACGGCGGAACCGGCACCGGCATCGACTGGCTCGCGCCGATCGTCGCCGACGCCGAGGCCGGCTTCGGCGGCCCGCTCAACGCCTACGAGCTCATGCAGTCGATGATCGAGGCCGGAGCGGCCGGCGTGCACTGGGAAGACCAGCTCGCGAGCGAGAAGAAGTGCGGCCACATGGGCGGCAAGGTCCTCGTCCCGACCGGCCAGCACATCCGCACCCTGAACGCCGCCCGTCTCGCAGCGGATGTCGCCGGCGTGCCGACGATCATCATCGCGCGCACCGACTCCCTCGCCGCCACGCTCATCACGAGCGACATCGACGAGCGCGACCAGGAGTTCCTCACCGGCGGGCGCACCGCGGAGGGCTTCTACGACACCCAGAACGGCATCGACGTCGTCATCGCCCGCGGTCTCG
Source organism: Cryobacterium sp. MDB2-A-1 (assembly GCF_004402675.1). NCBI lineage: Bacteria > Bacillati > Actinomycetota > Actinomycetes > Micrococcales > Microbacteriaceae > Cryobacterium > Cryobacterium sp. MDB2-A-1. The sequence goes on from NZ_SOFK01000022.1 coordinate 56,032, forward strand.
CATACGCGCCGTACGCCGACCTGCTCTGGGTCGAGAGCTCGGAGCCCGACCTCGAGCTCGCGCAGCGCTTCGCCGCCGAGATCCACGCGCAGTTCCCCGGCAAGAAGCTCGCATACAACTGCTCGCCCTCGTTCAACTGGAAGTCGCACCTCGACGACGCCCAGATCGAGGCGTTCCAGCGCGAGCTCGCGAAGGCAGGCTACGCCTTCCAGTTCATCACCCTCGCCGGCTTCCACGCCCTCAACCACTCGATGTTCACCCTGGCCAAGGACTACTCCGAACGCCAGATGAGCGCATACGTCGAACTCCAGGAGGCCGAATTCGCCTCCGAGGCAGACGGCTACACCGCCACCCGCCACCAGCGGGAGGTCGGCACCGGCTACTTCGACAAGATCGCCACCGCGCTCAACCCCAACAGCGCGACGCTCGCCCTCGTCGGTTCCACAGAGGCCGAGCAGTTCTAACCCGATTTACGCCCTGACCCGTCTCACCCCGAGCGGATGCGGCCACCCGGCCGGCCGCATCCGCTCACCGCCCCGAACACCTCGACCTCACCCTCCAGAAGGAGAAACCCCATGAATTCCCCCCTGGCGACGACCGACACGGTCGCCCCGACCACGAACACCGGCAGCTTCGCCATGATCCAGCCGCACCTCGAGGTCACCGGAGACCTCGGTGCCCGCTACGACGAGATCCTCACGCCCGCTGCGCTCGACTTCGTCTCGGAGCTGCACGACCGCTTCGCGGGCACCCGCCACGACCTGCTCGCGACCAGGCTGCGGAAGCGCGTTGACGCCGCCAACGGGCGCGACCCCGGCTTCCTCACCGAAACCGCGCACATCCGTCGCGACCCGAGCTGGCGCGTCGCCGGCGCGGGCCCCGGCCTCGAAGACCGCCGCGTCGAGATCACCGGCCCGACAGACCGGAAGATGGCCATCAACGCTCTCAACTCCGGTGCCAAGGTCTGGCTCGCCGACCAGGAGGACGCAACGAGCCCCACCTGGGCCAACGTCATCGAGGGCCAGATCACCCTGTTCGACACCGTCCGCGGGCAGCTCGACTTCACGAGCGCAGAGGGCAAGGAGTACACCGTCACGGGAGACGCGACCGGCGCGACCCCGACGATCGTGATGCGCCCGCGCGGCTGGCACCTCGTCGAGAAGAACATCAGCTTCGTCGACCGGGCGAACCGCACGATGAGCGCCTCCGGCAGCCTCGTCGACTTCGGCCTGTACTTCTTCCACAACGCCCAGCGCCTGATCGAGGGCGGCAGCGGACCGTACTTCTACCTGCCGAAGCTGGAGAGCCACCTCGAGGCCCGGCTCTGGGACGACATCTTCAGCCACTCCGAGGACGCGCTCGGCCTGCCGTACGGCACGATCCGCGCGACCGTGCTGATCGAGACGATCCAGGCCGCCTTCGAGATGGAGGAGATCCTCTACGAACTCCGCGACCACTGTGCGGGCCTCAACGCCGGCCGCTGGGACTACATCTTCAGCATCATCAAGACCTTCCGCGCCCGCGGGCGCCGGTTCGTCTTCCCCGACCGCAAGCAGATCACGATGACCGTGCCGTTCATGCGCGCGTACACCGAGCTGCTCGTCTCGACCTGCCACGGCCGCGGCGCGTATGCCATCGGCGGCATGAGCGCCTTCATCCCGAACCGGCGCGATCCGCTTGTCACGGAACGGGCGCTCGAGCAGGTCGCTGCGGACAAGAAGCGCGAAGCCGGCGACGGTTTCGACGGCACCTGGGTCGCCCACCCCGACCTGATCCCGACCGCCCAGGCCGAGTTCGATGCGGTGCTCGGCGACCGGCCGAACCAGCTCGACCGTACCCGCGACGACGTCAGCGTGACCGCCGCGGAACTGCTCGACGTCGCATCCGTCGGCGGGCAGATCACCACCGCCGGCGTGCGCGACAACATCACGATCGGGCTGCGCTACATCGAGTCCTGGCTGCGCGGCGTGGGGGCCGCGGCGATCGACAACCTGATGGAGGACGCCGCGACCGCGGAGATCTCCCGCTCGCAGGTGTGGCAGTGGATCCACGACAACTCGGTCACCGCCGAGGGCGTGCGCATCGACGGACCGTGGGTGGACGGCCTCGTCGCCGAGGTGTTCGCCGGCCTGCCCCGCACTCCCGGTGACCGCTTCGACGACGCGTTGTCGGTCTTCCGCACCTCGGCGCTCGAGCCCGAGTTCCCGACCTTCCTCACCGTCGGCGCCTACGCCCGCTACCTGTAGCGGTCCGTCCCACCTCCGCGAAAGCGGGTGAATCGTCGTTCTGACCGCTGGTTAGCGACGTTTCACCCGCTTTCGCGGGCCGACGGGGTCGGTAGGGTGGGGACGTGATATCGATACGAACGGCGGGGGCGGCGGATGCCGGGGTGCTCGCCGAACTCGCGGCAGCGACCTTCGCGCTCGCGTGCCCTCCGCACACGACCCACGAGGCGATCGCGGCCTTCGTGCGCGACGTTCTCTCGGAGTCGAACTTCGACGCCTACCTCGCCGACCGCGGGCGGATGCTGTTCCTCGCCGAAGACCCGGAGACCGGTCTTCCCCTCGGCTACACCATGCTGATCTTCGGCGAGCCCGGTGACCCTGAGGTGCTCGCGGCCATCGGCATCCGCCCGACCGTCGAGCTCAGCAAGTGTTACCTGCGCGCCGAAAGCCACGGGCGTGGAGCGGCCGCAGCGCTCATGACGGCGACACTCGACGCCGCGCGGGATCGCGGCGCGCGGGGCGCCTGGCTCGGGGTGAACCAGGAGAATGCCCGGGCCATCCGTTTCTACGGGAAGCACGGCTTCGCGCGGGTCGGCACCAAGCACTTCCTGGTCGGCGACCGGTACGAGGACGACTTCGTCCTCGAACGCGCCCTCTGACCCGGCGGCTCAGGCCGAGGGAACCGGGGCGGGCGCCTTCGCGGCCTTGACGTACTCGTAGGCGGCCAGAGCCGCGCGCCGGGTCTCGCCGAGGTCGACGAGCGGAGCGGGGTAGGCAGCCGTGCCGATTTCGGGCACGTACTCGCGGATGTACTCCCCGTGCGGGTCGAACCGCGCCGCCTGCAGTTCGGGGTTGAACACCCGGAAGTAGGGTGCAGCGTCCGCGCCCGATCCGGCGACCCACTGCCAGCCGAACGGGTTGCTCGCGCCGTCGGCATCGACGAGGGTGTCCCAGAACCAGCGCTCGCCCACGCGCCAGTCCACCAATAGATTCTTGGTGAGGAATGAAGCGGTGACCATGCGTACCCGGTTGTGCATGCTCCCGGTCTGCCACAGTTCGCGCATCCCGGCGTCGACGAGCGGAATGCCGGTGCGGCCCTGTTGCCACGCCTCGAGCACGCGGTCATCGAGCGGGGGCCACGGGAAGCGGTCGAACTCGCGCTTGAGATTCTCGGTCGCAAGCTCGGGTGCGTGGAAGAGCACGTGATAGCTGAACTCCCGCCAGCCGAGTTCGGTGAGGAACCGCTGCGCGCTCGACGCGGTGGCGGCATCCGCCCCGCGGAGCACCCGCTGGGTGGCGTGCCAGACCTGGAACGGGCTCACTTCGCCCCAGCGAAGCCGCGGCGACAGGCGGCTCGTCGCGGTCTGGGCGGGGGCGTCCCGTTCGTCTGCGTAGCGCGCGAGCGACTCACGCAGGAACGTGTCGAGCGCCTCGGCGGCGAAAGCCTCGCCCGGCTGCCAGGCGGCACGGAGCCCGGCGGCCCAGTCCGGGCGGGTGGGCAGGAGGCCCCAGTCCTCGAGCCGGTCAGAGGGCAGTGTTCCCGACCCGTCGTCGATCGATTCCGGCGCCGGGTATGGCTCGCGCGGGGGCGGCCCGGCGACGCACGCCCGCCAGAACGGCGTGAACACCGAGTACGGGTTGCCCTGTCCCGTGCGGATCGTCCACGGCTCGAACAGCAGCGAACCGGCGAAGCTCCGGGCCTCGACGCCGTCGGCGTGCAGCCCGGCCTTGATCGCGGTATCGACCGCGCGCTCCGCAGCCCCGTAACGGCGGTTCCAGAACACGGCCCCGGCTCCCGTGGATGCCGCAAGCGTGCCGATCACATCGGCCGCCGGTCCGCGCCGGAGCAGCAGGCTCCCGCCGAGTGCCTTCAGTGATTCGCCAAGCGCATGGAGGCTGCCGTGCAGCCACCAGCAGGACGCCCCGCCGAGCGGCCGGACACCCGGGGAGTCCTCGTCGAGCACGTAGACCGCGACAATCGGCAGCCCGCGTTCGACGGCCGCGTGCAGTGCCGGGTTGTCGGCGAGGCGGAGGTCGTCGCGGAACCAGACGATCGTCGGCCCGGTGCCCGAGGCTGGGCTCACGCGCCCGTTCCCGAGACTCCGACATCGGAGATGCGGAGCACGATCTTGCCGCGGGTGTGGCCCTCTTCGATCAGGCGGTGAGCGGCCGGGCCTTCCGCGAGTTCGAAGACGTGGTCGATGTGGGGCCGCACCGCGCCGTCGTCGATCATCTTCGTGATCCAGTCCAGGGCATCCGCGTCGGCAGCGACCTTGAATCCGGTTGCCCGCACGCCGGCGGCCTCGGCGTCCGCCTGCAGGGTCGGCCAGCTGCCGCTCGGCGCATTGACGAGCACCCCGTCGGGCCGGAGGATGCGGAGCGACCGCGTGCCGGTGTCGTCGTGCACATTGCCGATCAGGTCGATCACGGAGTCGACGTCGGCGAGCACCTCGTCGAAGCGGATGCTCGTGTAGTCGATGACCTCGTCGGCGCCGAGCTGGCGCAGGAACTCGGCGTTGCGGGGCGAGCCGGTCGTGATCACGTACGCGCCGAAGGCCTTGGCGATCTGGACCGCGAAGTGGCCGACGCCGCCGCTGCCGGCGTGGATCAGCATCCGCTCGCCCGGGGTCACCTCGGCGATGTCGACGACCATTTCCCACGCGGTCAGCGCAGCGACAGGCACGGCGGCGGCTTCGATGTGGCTCAGCGTCGACGGTTTGCGGGCGACGCTCATGCTCGAGACGGCGACGTACTCGGCGTAGCTGCCCGTCGTGCGGGGGAAGCGGGTCATGCCGTAGACCTCGTCACCGGGCTGCAGAGGGAAGGCCTCGTACGGCGAGCTCACCACGATTCCGCTGAAGTCGTAGCCGAGCACGGCGGGGAATGCCGGGATTGCCGCCGCCACGCCAGAGCCGGCCCGGGTCTTCGCGTCGATCGGGTTGACGCCCGCGGCGACGACCCGCACGATGAGCTCGTCGAGTACGGGGATCGGCGTCGGCACGGTGTCCAGGTGTAATTCCTCGGCCGCGCCGGTGCGGTCGATGACGAGGGCACGCATGGTCGGGGGCACGTTCGTTGCATTTCCCATGAGTCCATTGTCTCCCGGCGGGCACCGGGTGGACAGCCTGAGAAACCGTCGGCCACCGGCCGGATTCGGTTAGTAACGTGACTCGATCTGGGGGTGCGAAAACGACGGATGTGCCTCACCTTGGGGGCTTGGAGGTCTGGATTTGCCCTGTCGCGCCGTCGTAGTCTGTCCACATAAAGGGGGACCGAAGTCCTCATTTAGGGGGACCGTTCGAGTCGAGCTCCACCGGGTGACCGGCGTGGCTTTGGCCTGTATTCGGTGACCCGTTGCCCGAGTGGAGTTTCGCGCCGCACCCGAAGTGGCGCGATCCTTCCCACCCGGGCAACGAACGAACTGTCCTTCCCACATTGGTCGGCCGAATCTCGGCCTGCAACTACCCTGATGCCCGTCGCGGCGTCGAAAAGGATCCATCATGAACAAGCTTCTCAAAGGCTCCCTCGCTGGCGCGGTCGGCGTGGCGCTCCTCCTCGGCGGTGCGGGCACCTTCGCCTCGTGGAACTCGACGGTGACCGCTGGTGGCGCTGCGACGATCGCGGCCGGCACCTTGTCCGTTACCGAGCCGACGCCCGCCGCGCCCGGAACCTGGACGAGCACGGTGGGAACGAACGCGCCGGTCCCGATCACGAGCATCGCGGCATACAAGGCAGTCCCCGGTGATGTTCTCACCTACACCAAGGTGCTCAACATTTCAGCCACAGGCGACAACCTGAAGGCGACGCTGTCCCTGAGTGGGGCCGCGATCACTGCGACGTCGTCGAGCACATTCGACACGAAGCTGGCGACGGCACTGAGCAGCAGCGCCGCCCTCACCGCCAACTTGACCGCCGTTACCGGTGGATACTCGGTCGTCAAGGGAGCGACAACCGTGACGGTCACAGCGACCATCACCTGGCCATTCGGCACCTCCGTCGACAACTCCGCCCAGGGCGGTTCCGTAAATCTCAGCAACTTCTCGGTCCTCCTGACCCAGATCTAGTCGGTCCCGCCGGTGCGTCTGGTCTCGGCCAGACGCACCGGCTTCCTAGCCTCAGAAACACTGTTGGTCGATGAATTGGGGTGCACATGTTTCCCCTCCAAACGTCTTCCCGCATGGTTCGGATCCAGTCAGTCCTTCGAAAAGGCCTGCGAGCCGCGACGCGTGTCCCCTCTTTTCGGACCATCGTCTCGACCGCGGTCTCTGTGGCGGCCGCGATCTGCCTTGCGGTCCTCGGCGCTGGTGGCTCATACGCATACCTCAATGCGAGTGCCCCGGTGTCTGCGGCCACGACCATCAAATCCGGCACCGCGACCCTGACCGTGTCCACTCTCACCCTGCCGACCAGCGTGCTCTACCCGGGCGTCACGGTCAGTGCCCCGGTCACCGTCACCAACGTCGGTAACGTTCCGCTCGCACTCCGGATCGCCGGATTCACTCCGCCGGTTCCGGCGACGACCCTCTCGGCGTCCCTGAGCATCGGCCTCTTCGTCGGTACCTGCCCGGTCGTGCCTGCCCCGACCTGGACCGCAGTCCTCAACACCACCCCGGTCGTCACGAGTCTGGGCAAGACCCTCCCCGTCGGCGGGTCCACCACCCTCTGCGTCTCCGTCACCCTGCCGCTGTCCGCCCCTGCCACGACCCAGGGCCTCTCCGCCGCGAACTTCGGCATCGTCATCGACGGAATCCAGGCCTGAGCCATGTCCACCGTGCAGCGCCGCGCTCCTCGCATCCGTTCGCCCAAACGGATGCTGGCGCTCGCGTTCACCCTCTTCCTTACCCTGGCAGGCACGAGCGTCGCCCAGGCGAGCTGGACCGCGCCGGGGGTGACCGCAATCGCGTCCGTCACGGCCGGCAGCCTGGCCGTCACGCAGACCGGTTTCGACACGCTCGCCGTCCTGTATGACTCGAGCACGCTGTCGGTCACCAAGGTCGTGACCGTTACGAACAAGGGGAACATCCCTGCGCCGTACACGCTGACGCTGACGGCTCCCGCGACGACACTCGCGACCGGCGTCGACCTGCAGACCTGGCCCGTCGCCTCGGCGGCGTCCTGCTCGACCGGGGCGACCTCTACCAGTCCCACCGGCCAGCACTGGACCTCGGCACTGACCTTCTCCGGCAGCGGCGCGACCGCGCTCGCCGTGGGAACGTCCGCATACTTCTGCGTGCGCAGCACGATCACGCAGGCGCAACGCTTCGCACTCGTCGGTATCTCCGCAGTGCCGACCGTCACCCTCACCTCGAGCGTCGGCAACTGGGCGATCGCCCCGCTCGCCATCTACGCGACCCAGACGGTCGCGAACACCCTGACACCCGGCGCGCCCACTGCAACCACGACGGACCACACGGCGACCCTGACCTGGGCCAAACCCGCCGACACAGCAGCCATCATCACCTACCAGGTCTTCCGCAACGGGACCCTGATCGGGACGACGACGGCGCCCACGGTGACCTACACCGACACCGGGCTCGACGTCGGCACGGCGTACAGCTACACGGTCAGGGCCCTCGATGCGGCCGGCGATGCCTCGCCCCTGTCCACAGCTGCAGTCATCGCGACCGCCGGCCCCAATTCCGGGGCCTGGTACAAGGTCAAGAATGCGACGACCGGACTCTGCATCGACGGCGAGAACCAGTCGACGGCGGCCGGAACTGCGATGATCAGCTTCGGCTGCAAGTCGACCGGTTTCGACAACCAGTCCTGGAACTTCTCGAACCCTGCCGGTGTGTCTGCGGTGAAGGCGAAGTACGCCCCTCAGCTCTTCTGGGATACCGGCAGGGGCGCCGCCGCCGGCCTCGCCGCACAACTCCAGAATGCCGGGACCTCGAACCAGAGCTGGCGCATCACGGCCGTCGGGGCTGTTGGAAGCGGTACCTACCGCTTCGTGAACGACAGCGGCCAGTGTCTCGACGTCAGCGGGCAGACCACCGCAACGAACAACATCCAGCTGGAGCAACAGCCGTGCGGTGTTCTCGGGCTGGCCAGCCAGACCTTCACCATGACGTGGGTGGGCTGACATGCGCCCGAACCCGATCCGGGGTCGCCGGGTCGCGGCATCCGCCCTCGGAATCGCTGCGCTCGCCATGTCACTCGCCGTTTCGGGCGTCGCAGCGCCGGCAAGCGCCTCGGCTGGCGCCACTCCGATCGCCCCCGTCGACCTGCTCCTCAGCACCGATGGCGTGACGTTCGCGACGACGCTCAACGCCGGCCTCTTCGACGGCCTCGGCCTGCTCGTCCCGCGCGGCAGCCAGCAGGCCGCCCTCTGGGTGCGCAACCCGACCGCCGCGCCGGCCGAGGTGCGGGTGAGCGCGCACGACGTGCTGCTCCCGTCCGGCGGATACGCCGATCACATCACTCTCGCCGCGTGGAACTCCGGAACCGGCGACACCCTCACCCGCACCCTCCGCAGGCTCGATAGCTGCGCGATCGTCGTGCCCTCGCAGCCGATCGCGGCAGGCGGCACGATGAAACTCGTCGTCACGTTCACCATGGCGGATGTCTCCGGCACTGTCGACCAGGGAGCGAGCGCGAGCCTGGGCTTGCTCGTGGCGATGCGGGATGCCGTTGCCGGCCCGTTCGCGGCGTCTCCGTGTGACGATCCGGGAACGGTCGTGCCGGCATTTCCCGGCGCTCCGCCGACGCCGGTGACCCCGACCGCCACGACTCCGACGGCGTACCCGGCAGTCGTCGGCAGCGGAATCCTCGCGCACACCGGCGTCGAACCGCCCGCACCCGTGCTGGTCGTCGGCGGCCTGTTGCTCGGGATCGGCATCTTTCTCCTGCTCGCCCGCCGTCGCCGCCCTGAGGAGGACCGCGAATGACCAGCACCCAGCTTCAGTCTGCACCGGAACACTCGCCGGCACCCGCGGCATCCGTGCCCGGTGCGGCCGCGAACGAGGCCCCTGCGCCCGTCGACCCGCCCGACAAGAGCCTGCTGCACTACCTCGGGCTCGCGGTCAGCGGAGCGGTCCTGCTCCTCGTGGTCGCCCTCGCGCTGCTGCTGATCGTGGTCCCCAAGGTCACGGGGTCGACCCCGCTCACCGTGCTGACCAGTTCGATGGAACCCACCCTGCCGCCCGGAACGCTCATCATCGTGCGCCCGGTCACCCCGGACGAGATCCGCATCGGCGACGTCGTCACATACCAGATCCGCTCGGGGGAGCCGGGCGTCATCACCCACCGGGTCACCGCGATCAGCTCGAGCTCCGAAGGCGGACGTACCTTCACCTTCAAGGGAGACAACAACAGCGTCGCCGATGCAGACCAGGTGCTTCCGGTACAGATCCAGGGGCGCCTCTGGTACTCCGTGCCGTGGGTCGGCTGGGTCAACAACGCCGTCAACGGCCAGAGCCGCAGCTGGATCGTGCCCATCGTCGCCGGGCTGCTGTTCGCCTACATGGGATACATGTTCGCGAGCGGCGCCGTGTGCGCGCTGCGCAAGCGCCGCCGCGCGGCCGCCGCCGTGGCCGCCGGGGCCGCGAGGATCGCGTCTACGCCCGAGCCTGCTGCGCCCGGGTCGCCATTGCGTTGAGCACGTCGATCAACTGGTTCGCGTAAACGACCAGGATCGCGATCTGGTCCTCGTCGCGTTCGATCCAGCGGCATTCCGGCTGCGACCGGATCGGCACGAAGTCCCGGTGCTGCTCCCAGACCAGCAGCGTGCGATCGGCGCCGAGTACGTACTGCTGCCACCAGACCTGCCGCATATAGGAGCGCGGGATGCTGCGCCACGCCTTGTTCGTCGTCTTGATCTCCGAGAGTTCGAGCGTCCGGGCATCCGTGCCCACGCCGTCGGGGGTCGCGAGGTGGCGGCGGTGGCCGGCGGCATGGAACAGGGTCGTGCTCGGTTCGATGCCGTAGTTGTCGAGTACCCAGGACGCGATCACGGGCTCGCGGGCGCGACCGTGGTCGGTGTAGGTGTTGCCGCCGAAGTTGCTGCCGTTCATCTTGTCGTTGGCCGCGTTCTGCACCGATTTGGGAGTGGCGAGCTTGGCGACATCCGTGGCCGTGATGCCCTGGTTGCGGGCGCGCATCCAGGCCGCCCAGTCCGTTGAGTCGGCGACGATGCGCAGCAGGTGCGGGGCGATCGCCGGCGCAGCGACTGCTGCGGTGACGGCGGCGACGGATGCTGCGGCTGCCGAGGAGACCGTGAGTGACCCTGCCGGCTCAAAAAGCGGGAGCAGGGTATCGGTCACCCTCCCCATTGTGCCAGCCGCGACCGCCGTTCCCGCCCAACCGATCCGTCGAATTGGTTGGGCGCGGGGTGCGAACGATGGGGCGGCAGGGGAGGGGCAGAGCGGGCGCGAACCCCATTCACAGGAGCGCCAAGGTCCCCGCATAGGCTTTTCATAGAAAGCTCGCGATACTGAGATCTATGAGCACACGTGAAACAGACCACTCGACCCGCGGGCCGCGTCTCCACAAGGCCGACGGAAGCCCCATTCGAGTGCTCGTCGTCGACGACGAACCCACGCTCACGGATTTGCTCTCGATGGCCCTCCGTTACGAGGGCTGGGAGGTGCGCACCGCAGGCGAGGGACGCCAGGCGCTGACCATCGCCCGCGAGTTCCGGCCGGATGCGATCGTGCTCGACATCATGCTTCCCGACATCGACGGCCTCCAGGTGCTGCAGCGCGTGCGCGCCGACGGCTATGAGACTCCCGTTCTCTTTCTGACCGCGAAGGATTCCCTCGACGACCGCATCGCCGGCCTCACCGCGGGCGGCGATGACTACGTCACCAAGCCGTTCAGCCTCGAAGAGGTCGTCGCCCGGCTGCGCGGCCTGATCCGCCGCTCGACCCTGGCCGTGTCGGACTCCGTCGACCCGCGCATCTCGGTCGGTGACCTCACCCTCGACGAGGACAGCTACGAAGTCTCCCGGGCCGGCGACGCCATCGAGCTCACCGCGACCGAATTCGAACTGCTCCGTTTCCTGATGCGCAACCCACGCCGCGTGCTGAGCAAGGCCCAGATCCTCGACCGGGTCTGGAGCTATGACTTCGGCGGCAAGTCCTCCGTCGTCGAGATCTACATTTCGTACCTGCGCAAGAAGATCGATGCGGGACGCGAGCCGATGATCCACACCGTGCGCGGTGCGGGGTACATGCTGAAAACCGCGTGATGACGCCGACCGACCGGCCGGATTCGCTCGACCCGGCTGACGCGGCTGACCCGACCCACGCGGCTGACGCGGCTGGCGTGGCTGACGTGGCCGACGTTGCCGACCGGACTGACCCGTTCGACCCGGCCGGCTCGCCCGCACGACCCGGCCCGCAGCATCCGTCACGTCGACCGCAGTGGGTCGGCCGCCCGCGGTGGCTGCGGCGTCCGCTCTGGCTGCGACCCGGACGCGCCCCCTGGACCCTGCGCCGCCGGCTCGTGCTCGCCGTCGTCGGCCTGCTCGCCCTCGTGAGCATCTCGATCGGTGTCGTGAGCGTCACCGTGCTGCGCGCCAACCTGCTCGCGGGCCTCGACCAGCAGGTGAGCTCCGCCGCCGAACGGTCGCACTCGATGCTCGAGGGCCGCCGCGACAACGACCTCGGCGCCGCGCTGCCGGTGTTCGTGCCCTCCGCGAGCGTCATCCTCAACGGCCCCGGCCAGCCGGGCACTCTCGCCCTCGTCTTCTACGATTCCACCCTCACGGCCGGCTACACCGACGACACCGGCACGATCGTCGCACTCACGGCCCACCAGGTCGACCTCCTCGTGCAGAAGGCCGATATCCTCGCGAGCCAGACCGGTACCGCGCAGCCCGTCACCGTCGACCTCGGCGGCGATGTCGGCAACTACCGGATCCTCGCAAGTTCGAGCCGCACCGGCACCCTCTCGATCGTCGGCCTCCCGCTCAGCACGGTCGACGGCACCGCGACGCAGCTCGCCATGATCATCGGCGTCGTCTCCCTCGTCGGCATCATCGTCGTCGCGATCCTCGCGATGTGGATCGTGCGCCTCGCACTTCGCCCGCTGCAGCGCGTCACGGCAACGGCCGCCCGCGTCTCGGAGCTCCCGCTCGACCGCGGCGAGGTCAGCCTCGTCGACCGGGTCCCCGCCGCGGACACCGACCCCCGCACCGAGGTCGGCCAGGTCGGCTCCGCGCTCAACCGCATGCTCGACCACGTCGACCTCGCCCTCGAGACCCGGCAGGCGAGCGAGAACAAGGTACGGCAGTTCGTCGCGGATGCGAGTCACGAGCTCCGCACGCCCCTCGCCTCGATCCGGGGTTACTCCGAGCTCACCCGGCGCTCCGGCCAGGAGCTGCCGCCGGACGCCCTGCATGCCCTCAGCCGGATCGAATCCGAGTCGGTTCGGATGACCGGGCTCGTCGAGGACCTTCTGTTGCTCGCCCGCCTCGACGAGGGCCGCGAACTCGAACACGGCACCGTCGACCTCACGAGCCTGCTCGTCGACGTCGTCAGCGATGCGCACGCGGCCGGCCGAGACCGGGTGCTCAACCTCGAGCTTCCCGATGAGCCGATCCAGGCCATTGGCGACACGCCCCGGTTGCACCAGGTCTTCACCAACCTGCTCGCGAACGCGCGCATCCACACCCCGCCGGACACGACCGTCGAGGTCGCGCTGTCCGAGCAGGACGGCCGTGCGATCGTGACCGTGACGGATGACGGCCCCGGCATCCCGGCAAACCTGCAGACGACTCTCTTCGAGCGTTTCGCCCGCGGCGACAGCTCGCGGTTCCGCGGAACCGGAAGCACCGGACTCGGCCTCGCCATCGTCCAGGCTGTCGTGACCGCGCACCAGGGAGAGGTCACGGTGTCGAGCCGGCCGGGCCGCACCGAGTTCCGGGTGTCGCTCCCGCTCGCCTGACCCGCGGCGTGGCGCGGGCTACGGGGTGTTGAGCTGGGCGAGGAGCGTGGCGAGCTGGTGCAGGTCGTCCGTCGGCCAATCGCTCAGGCGCTTGTGCACGATCGCGGTCTCACCGTTCCGTACGGCGTCGAGTTTGGCCCGTGCCAGGTCTGTGACGGCGAGGAACCGGGCGCGGCCGTCGTCCGGGTCGACTTCCGTGCGCACGAGACCGAGTTCGCAGAGCTGCTTCGCCTGGCGGCTGATCACGCTCTTGTCCACGTAGAGCGCAGCGGCGACCGCGCTCGAGTGCGTCGGCCCGTAGCGCTCGATGTGGCGCAGGAGCTTGAACGCGAACGGCTGCAGCGACGCGTCGATGAAGAGCGCGGCATCCCGCATGCTCGCCCGGATCAACCCGGCGAGCACGCTCAGCTGCTCCTCGACCTCGGCGATCGCCGTCGCCGACTCAGCGCCCGGTGCGTCCTCCCGCTCGTCGGTGTGCGTGGACGCTGTCGGAGTCCCCTGGATCATGGTCACAGACTACTGACTCTGTGCGCGCCGGGCTGGTCGTCCCGCGGCAGGTGAATCACCCCGGTCGGGTTGTTGAGCCCGGCGGGGGCGAGGCCGGCGGATGCCGCGCTCACCTCGATCAGGATGTCTTCCATCTCCTCGACCTCGGTTTCGCGCTCGGCAGCGCGCCCGGCTTTGTCCTCTGCGGCGCGCTCCGCGGCAGTCACGCCGGTGTGCCCGGCCGACGTGCCGTCCCCGGAACCTTCGCGGGCCCTGGCAATGCCCGTCTTCCGGCCGAGGGACGCGTTCGGCAGCAGGGTGACCATCACGAGGGTGATCACGGCGAGCGGGATGCCGAGAAGGAAGACCGTGCCGACGCCGGACCCGTACGCGGATTCGACGAGGGTGCGCACCGCGGCCGGGAGGTCCGCGATGCGCGGGATGGCGCCGGAGCCGAGCGCGCTCGCCGCGGCCATCTTGTCGGCGGCGCTGAGCGCGCCGACGCCGTCGGTGATGTGCTGCGCGACCGCCGTGCCGAGCACGGAGCCGAGCACCGAGACGCCGATCGTTCCACCGAGGCTGCGGAAGAAGGTGACGCTGCTCGTGGCGACGCCGAGGTGCCTGACCTCGATCGAGTTCTGCACGACGAGCACGAGGTTCTGCATCAGCATGCCGAGGCCGGAGCCGAGCACGAACATGTAGACGCCGACGAGCACGAGATCGGTCCGGTAGTCGAGGGTCGCGAGGAACAGCAAGCCGACGATCACGAGCGCTCCGCCCGAGACCATGATCGCCTTCCACTTGCCCGTGCGGCTGATCAGGGTGCCGAACGTGACCGAACAGATCAGGTAGCCGCCCATCATCGGGATGGTCAGCAGGCCGGACTGGGTCGGCGTGGCTCCCCGGGCGAGCTGCATGTACTGGCTGAGGAAGACGGAGGTGCCGAACATGGACACGCCGACCGAGATGCTCGCGATCACCGCGAGGGTGAAGGTGCGGTTCTTGAACAGGGTGAGCGGGATGATCGGCTCGCTGACCGTGAACTCCACGAACACCGCGGCGACGAGCAGCACGACAGCGCCGCCGACCATCAGGAACGAGGGCACGGATGCCCACTCGAACTGGGTGCCGGCGATGGTCACCCAGATCATCAGGAGCGACATGCCCGCAGTGATGAGGATCGCGCCGAGGTAGTCGATCTTGACGACCCGCTTGACCCTGGCCGGGAGGTGCAGGGTGCGCTGCAGCAGGATGATCGCGAGGATCGCGACGGGCAGTGCGATAAAGAAGTTCCAGCGCCAGCCGAAGGCGTCCGTCACGACACCGCCGAGGAGCGGACCGCCCACGGTGCCGAGGGCGAGGACCGCGCCGAAGAGACCGGCATAGCGGCCGCGGTCACGGGGGCTGATGATGTCGGCCATGATGATCTGGCTGAGCGCGGCGAGGCCGCCGGCGCCGAGGCCCTGCAGCACCCGGAAGCTGATCAGGGTGCCGGTGTTCTGCGAGAAGCCCGCGAGTGCGGAACCGAGGACGAACACCACGAGGGAGAGCTGGATGAGCAGCTTGCGGTCGAAGAGGTCGGCGAACTTGCCCCAGATCGGCGTGCTCACGGTCGTCGCGAGCAGGGTCGCCGTGACGACCCAGGTGTATGCGGACTGGTCACCGTGCAGGTCGGAGAGGATGAGCGGCAGCGACGTGCTGACGACGGTCCCGGCGAGGATCGAGACGAACATGCCCATCAGCAGGCCGGAGAGGGCCTCGAGTACCTGCCGCTTCGACATCGGCGTGTCCGAGTCGCGGTGGGGGAGGGGCTGCCGGTCCTGCGGGTTCTGCGGTGGAGCGGTACGAACGGATGAAACGCGAGACATGAAACTCCTGGGGCGTGTAATTGACAAGCATCAACTATATCTCGATAGTGGACTCAGGTCAACTACCTATGCCGTTCCGCTCACGGGCTGAGGGGCGGATGCCGCGATTTGCGCCCGCCAGCGGCATCCGTTACAGTGAACGAAGCCAAAGACCGCCGGTTGTCGCTGCCCAGTAATGGACGGTGACCGAAGGTTCACTCATGTGAACAGCCCGCGCAGGAATCGAAGTTCAGTTTCAGTTCGCAAGGACTGCTCAGCTCCGGCGCTTGCGCTGGGGCTTTTTTCATGTCTGCGCCCCGGGCTACCGGCACATGAAACCAAGAGGAGCGCCATGGCGAACAAGGAAGCAACGGTCGCCGAGCTGACGGAGAAATTCCAGAGCTCGACCGCCGTTCTGCTCACCGAGTACCGCGGTCTCACTGTTGCGCAGCTCAAGACGCTGCGCGTTTCCATCAGTGCGGACGCCACGTACGCCGTGGTAAAGAACACGCTCACCAAGATTGCGGCCAACAACGCCGGCATCACGTCGTTTGACGACGAACTCGCCGGCCCGTCCGCCATCGCCTTCGTGCACGGAGACCCCGTCGCCGTCGCGAAGACCCTGCGTGCCTTTACCAAGGCAAACCCTCTCCTGGTAGTGAAGGGTGGTTACTTCGACGGTAGCCCGCTCACTGCCGAAGAGGTAGGCAAGCTCGCCGACCTCGAGTCCCGTGAAGTGCTGCTGGCCAAGCTGGCCGGCGCGTTCAAGGCCTCGCTGTTCGGAGCCGCATATCTGTTCAACGCACCGCTTTCGAAGGCTGTTCGCACCATCGAAGCACTGCGTGAGAAGCAGGAGTCCGCGAACCAGGCATAGGCCTGCTAGCGGTGAGTAACTAAGAAACTATAGGGAGAATAATCATGGCAAAGCTTTCCACCGAAGAATTGCTCGAACAGTTCAAGGGCCTGACCCTCATCGAGCTTTCCGAGTTCGTCAAGGCGTTCGAGGAGACCTTCGAGGTCACCGCAGCAGCCCCCGTCGCCGTCGCCGGTGCCGCTGGCCCCGCCGCCGCCGTTGAAGAGGTCGAAGAGCAGAGCGCCTTCGACGTCATCCTCGAGTCCGTTGGCGACAAGAAGATCCAGGTCATCAAGGTTGTGCGCGAGCTCACCAGCCTGGGCCTCGGCGAGGCCAAGGCCGTTGTCGATGGCGCGCCGAAGGCCGTCCTCGAGGGCGTCACGAAGGAAGCCGCCGAAAAGGGCAAGGCTTCCCTCGAGGCCGCCGGCGCCACCGTCACCCTCAAGTAGTCGGGCCCCCCAGGGGGTTCACTCGAGGTCGACAGGCGTCAGCCGTTCGATTCGCAACACGCCGAGGGCGTCGCATCCACTGGATGCGGCGCCCTCTGCTGTTTAACCCGACCGGACCCGGGCGCGGGCCGATGTCCATAGCCGGGCTATGGACATAGATAGCCAAGCTATGTACAGTGGGGGAATGCCTTCTGACCTTCCCGCACTCCTCGGTGACCTGATCACCGTGAACCACCGGCTCACCCGGGTCGCCGCCCACGCCGCGGACAGCCGGGAGTCGCCGGCCGTCTGGCGCACCCTGAGCGTGCTCCGCCAGCTCGGCCCGATCCGCCTCGGCGAGATCGCCGCCCGCAGCCGCATCTCGCAGCCGACCGCGACCAAGCTCGTCGCACACCTCGTCGGACGCGGCTGGGCCGCCCGTCTCGCCGACCCGCTCGACGCCCGCGTCACGAGCACCGTGATCACTGCTGCCGGCGACGCAGCGCTCTCCGCCTGGCGCAGCGAACTCGCCGAAGCCCTCCTGCCGATGTTCGACGGGCTGGCGGATGCCGAGCTCGCCACGATCCGCAACGCCGTCGACATCCTGCGCGAACGCCTCGACGGCAGCGAGGTGCCCGTGGAGCGGGTGCCCACCGCGGCCGTCACTGCGGCACGTGTGCCTGCGTCTGAGCCTGGCCGTCCGGCCGGAGCCCGCGCATGAGCCGCGTGACCGCGCTGGCGGAACACGGAACCCCTGCCGCAACCGACGTGCACGGACGACGGGAAGGCGCCGGCAGCATCCTGCACCAGCCGACCGCGGTCTGGGCCGTCGCCTTCGCGTGCGTGATCGCGTTCATGGGCATCGGCCTCGTCGACCCGATCCTGCCTGCGATCGCCCGCGACCTCGCCGCGAGCCCGACCCAGACCGAGATGCTCTTCACGAGCTACCTCGTGATCACCGGGATCGCGATGTTCTTCACGAGCTGGCTGTCGAGCAGGATCGGCGCCAAGCGCACCCTGCTGATCGGCCTCGCGCTCATCATCGTGTTCGCGCTCGCCGCCGGCCTGTCGCAGAACGTCGAGACCATCATCGGCTTCCGCGCCGGCTGGGGCCTCGGCAACGCCCTCTTCATCTCGACCGCGCTCGCGACCATCGTCGGCGCGGCATCCGGAGGCACGTCCTCGGCGATCATCCTCTACGAGGCGGCCCTCGGGCTCGGCATCGCGATCGGCCCGCTCATCGGCGGGCTGCTCGGCAGCATCAGCTGGCGCGGGCCCTTCTTCGGCAGTGCGGCGCTGATGGCGATCGGCTTCGTGGCGATCATCGTGATGCTGAAGAAGGAGCCGCAGAAGCCCGCGCCGATCCGGCTGTCAGCACCCTTCCGGGCGCTCGCCCGGCCGGGGCTCGGCATCCTCGCGAGCGCGGCCCTGTTCTACAACATCGGCTTCTTCGTGCTGCTCGCGTACACGCCGTTCGCGCTCGTGCCGCTCGGCCTGGGCAGTGCGATCACCCTCGGCCTGGTCTTCTTCGGCTGGGGCATCTCGCTCGCCGTCACCTCGGTCTGGGTCGCCCCGCTCCTGACCAGGCGGATGCGCCGCAGCCGGGTGCTCTGGCTCGTGCTGCCCCTGCTCGCCCTCGACCTCGCGGCAGCGGGCGTGCTGATCGGCTCGGCCACCGGTGTCGTCACGTGCGTCATCGTCGGCGGGCTGCTGCTCGGCGTGCTCAACACCGTGCTCACCGAATCCGTGATGGAGGCGACCGACCTGCCGCGCCCGGTAGCGTCCTCGGCCTATTCGGGCGTGCGGTTCCTCGGCGGGGCGATCGCGCCGCCTGCCGCAACCCTGCTCGCGGAGTTCTTCGGGCCGGCGGTCCCGTTCTACGCCGGGGCGGCATCCGTTCTCGTGGCCGTCGCGATTCTCGTGCTCGGCCACCGCCACCTCGCCCGTGCTGACGGTGCGATGGAGGACGAGCTCGAAGAGGCAGAGGCGATCGGCGCCGGAGACAGCTAACTGCGTGGCCGGTGCGGGCCGCTCGTGCTCGACCGGATCACGAGGTTCGTCGGCAGCACCGTGAGGTATCCGTCTTCCTCGAGCCTCGCGTCCGCGTCCGTCGGGCGCGCGAGTTCGGTCAGGAGCGCGCTCACGGCGAGGCGTCCCTGCCTGCGTGGATGCTGCTCCAGGGTCGTGAGGCGGAACATGTCCGCGTACGGATGCCCGTCGATGCCGATCACGGACAGCTCGGCCGGCACCTGGATGCCGAGTTCCCGCGCCGCGACGATGACGCCGATGGCGATTTCGTCGCTCGCGGCGAAGATCGCGGTCGGACGGGTACGCGGGTCGCCGAGCACGGACAACCCCACCTCGTAGCCGCCGGGCATGCTGAATTCGCAGGGGTAGAAGCATCGGTCCGTCGAGCGGCCTGCGTCGCGCATGGCGGAGTAGAAGCCACTCAGGCGCTGGCTGTGCACCCGGAAGTCCATCTCGTCGATCGGATCTCCGCCGACGTGCACGACGTCGACGTGGCCGAGGCCGAGCAGGTGTTCGGTCGCGAGCCGCGCTGTCGCGACATCGTCGATCGCGATCGTGTGCACGTCCCTGATCGGCCCGCCGATGCCGATCAACGGCCTCCCGAGGCGGTGAAGTCGATCGACCTCCGCCTCGCTCAAGGCGACGCCGACAGAGATGACCCCGTCGAACCGCTTGCGAGCGAGGAAGTACTCGAAGACGCTGTCGCGTTCGGCGGACGCTGCCGGGAGGTTGTAGAGCGTCATGTCGTAGCCCTCTGCGAGCAGGGCCTGTTCCAGGCTCTCGAGCACCTCGGAGAAGAACCACCGGCTGATGAACGGGATGATCACGCCGACGTTCTTCGTGCGCCCGGTCACGAGGCTCGCGGCGTTCGGCGAGGCGACGTAGCCGATCTCCCTCGCGGCCGCGACGACCCGGAGCCGCGTCGCCTCCGAAACGTAACCGCGACCGCTGAGTGCGCGGGATGCCGTCGCTTTTGCAACGCCTGCGAGGCGTGCCACGTCGGCGATTGCGCTCACGACTCGTCCTCCTTTGGATCGGTAACGAAAGAGTAGCGCTCCTTTCGCTGTTACTGGAACCGGTTCCAGCAGAAAAGGCTGAACTGTGACACTTTTAATGCCCGCGTGTGCGTGGTCGCGCGATCATCGCCGGAATCTTTGCGATTTCGTGACAAAGATTGTCTTGCCAATCCCGCTGACCTCCCGTAGTTTGTGATGTGGAACCGGTTCCTTACTTACGAAGGCAGGGGAATCGGATACCCGGCACGATCCCGTATTGCAGTTCTTGATTCCCGCAGTACATTCCCGCAACACAGTCCCGCATCACATTTCGGTACGTGAACCGCATAGCTCGCGTACCCGCATCACTCAATGAGGAGAAACGCATGAGCGTGAAGCAGCACCGCCGGCTCTACCTGCCGCTGGCCACCGCGGCCGTGGTCGGACTCGCCCTGACCGGATGCACAGGCGACATCGCCGCATCCAGTTCGTCGTCGTCCAACTGTGCCGACTACGCGTCCTACGGGACGTTCAAGGACAGCCCCGAGGTCAAGATCGGTGGCACCATCCAGGACGTCGAGGCCGATCGCCTCGTCAATTCCTGGGCCGACTTCCAGTCCTGCACGGGCATCAAGGTCACCTACCAGGGCACGAAGGAATTCGAAGCCCAGATCGCGGTGCTCGCCGAGGGTGGCAACGCTCCCGACATCGGCATCATCCCGCAGCCGGGCCTCTTCAACAAGCTCGCTGCTGCCGGCTTCCTCAAGAAGGCGCCGGCCGCCGTCGAGGCGAACGTCGACAAGTGGTGGTCGAAGGACTGGAAGGGCTACGGCACCGCAGCTGACGGCACCTTCTACGCCGCCCCGCTGATGGCGAGCGTCAAGGGCTACGTCTGGTACTCGCCCGCGGAATTCAAGGCCAAGGGCTACGAAATCCCGAAGACCCTCGATGAACTGACCGCACTCACCGCGAAGATCGCGGCCGACGGCGACCACAAGCCGTGGTGTGCCGGTGTCGGATCAGGTGACGCAACCGGCTGGCCGGGAACCGACTGGGTCGAGGACTACGTGCTTCGCCAGGCCGGCGCGGACACCTACGACAAGTGGGTCACGCACAAGATCCCGTTCAACGACCCCGCCATCGTGAAGGCGTTCGACTCCGTCGGTGCGATCCTCAAGAACCCGGACGACGTCAACGGTGGTCTCGGCGATGTCTCGTCGATCATCTCCACGCAGTTCGGCGACGCGGGCCTCCCGATCCTCGACGGTAAGTGCTCCCTGCACCACCAGGCCTCGTTCTACGAGGGCTTCTGGAAGAAGGCGGACGGCTCCGCGGTGACGGTTTCCCCCACGGGCGATGTCTACGCGTTCCTGCTTCCCCCGGTCAAGGCCGGCGGCGACCAGGCGGTCACCGGTGGCGGCGAGCTCGTCGGAGCCTTCAAGACGAGCGACGCGATCACCGCGACGCTCACCTACCTGTCCAGTGACACCTGGGCGAACAACCGGGTCAAGGAGGGCGGCGTGATCAGCGCCAACACCGGCCTCGACCCCGCGAACGCCTCGAGCGACCTGCTCAAGCAGAGCATCACCATCCTGCAGGACCCGAAGACGGTGTTCCGTTTCGACGGTTCCGACCTGATGCCCGGTGCCGTCGGCACCGACTCGTTCTGGAAGGGCATCGTGTCCTGGCTGAGCGGCGACAGCAGCCAGAAGGTCACGGACACCATTGAGGCGAGCTGGCCGAAGAGCTAGTTCCCCGGGGCATCCGCTAGCGGATGCCCCAACCGGGGCGGGGCCTGCCGAGAAGTCGGCGGGCCCCGCCACCCGCCACCCGCCTCCCGCACGACCGCACCACCTGCACCACCCACACGACCTCCACGCGACCCCTCGCACGACCGCTTCGCGCACGATTGAAGGGACCGGCCAATGACGACCGCAGACTTACTCGGAAAGATAATCCAGGTAGTGGGGGCACTGGCAGCGTTCGCGCTTGTCATTGGTCTCCTGCTTTTCCTGATAGACAGGGCGCCCAAACGCGGGCGCGACTATTGGCAGCTGACTTTCTTCATCGCGCCCGCCCTC
This sequence comes from Cryobacterium sp. MDB2-A-1, assembly GCF_004402675.1. NCBI lineage: Bacteria > Bacillati > Actinomycetota > Actinomycetes > Micrococcales > Microbacteriaceae > Cryobacterium > Cryobacterium sp. MDB2-A-1. The sequence continues at coordinate 77,862 of NZ_SOFK01000022.1, forward strand.
CTCCTGCTGCTTGCCGGTTTGATCTACCCGGCATTCCGCACCTCCCTCCTGGCGTTCACCAACAGTTCGGGTGCCTATGTCGGCGCCGAGAACTTCGTCTGGATGTTCACCCAGCCGGCTGCTTTGATCACCCTGGGCAACACCCTGATCTGGGTTGTCGTCGTGCCGACGATCTCAACGGCCATCGGCCTCGGCTACGCGGTCTTCATCGACAAGTCCCGGGGAGAGAAATACTTCAAGGCCCTCGTCTTCATGCCGATGGCGATCTCCTTCGTCGGTGCCGGAATCATCTGGCGCTTCATCTACGACTACAAGTCGGGAGGAAGCGACCAGATCGGCCTCCTGAACCAGATCGTGGTCTGGCTCGGCGGCCAGCCGGTGCAGTGGCTCCAGACCTCGCCGATCAACACCTTCCTCCTGATCATCGTGATGATCTGGATCCAGACCGGATTCGCCATGGTCATCCTCTCTGCAGCCATCAAGGGGGTCCCGACCGAGCAGATCGAGGCCGCCGAACTCGACGGAACCAACGCCTGGCAGCGGTTCACCAACGTGACGATCCCCGGCATCCGCGGCTCGCTCGTCGTCGTGATCACGACTATCTCGATCGCCACCCTCAAAGTCTTCGACATCGTGCGCACGATGACCGCCGGTAACTTCAACACGAGCGTCATCGCCAACGAGATGTACACGCAGGCATTCCGGGCCGGTGAGCAGGGCCGTGGCGCTGCGCTCGCGATCGTGCTGTTCCTGATGGTGCTGCCGATTGTCATCTACAACGTACGAATCATGCGCAAGCAGAGGGAGATCCGATGAGCGACAACGTAGTCGACCTGCCCATCGTCGGCACCAAGAAGAATGCCCTCGAGGTCGTCACCGTCGGCACCAAGTCGGCCAGGGTGAAACGGCGCCTCACGTCGCGCACGGCGACGGTCGTGTCGCTCGTCATCGCGATCCTGTGGACGCTGCCGACCTTCGGCCTGTTCGTGTCCTCCTTCCGGCCCGCCGGGCTGATCACCACGACGGGGTGGTGGACCATCCTGCAGAACCCGGGCTTCACGCTCGACAACTACAAGGAGGTGCTGCTCTCCACCTCGCAGTCCTCCCCGCAGCTCGGCGCGTACTTCGTGAACTCCCTCGCGATCGCGATCCCCGCCACGATCTTCCCCCTCGTGATCGCCTCGATGGCCGCGTACGCCTTTGCCTGGATCAAGTTCAAGGGCAGTGGCGCACTCTTCGTGCTCGTGTTCGCACTGCAGATCGTGCCCCTGCAGCTCGCGCTGATCCCGCTGCTCCAGATGTTCACCGCGATCCTGAAGCCCGGGCAGGAGGCGCTGCACCAGCTGATCCCGATGATCCCGGCGCAGAACTACCTGCCGGTCTGGATCGCGCACACGATCTTCGCGCTGCCGCTGGCGATCTTCCTGCTGCACAACTTCATCTCCGAGATCCCGAGCGAGGTCATCGAGGCAGCCCGTGTCGACGGCGCCAGCCACGGCCAGGTCTTCTTCCGGATCGTGCTGCCGCTCGCGGTGCCCGCGCTCGCGTCCTTCGCGATCTTCCAGTTCCTCTGGGTCTGGAACGACCTGCTCGTCGCCCTGATCTTCTCGGGCGGCACGCCGGATGTCGCCCCGCTCACGCAGCGCCTGGCCGAACTCACCGGTACCCGAGGGCAGGACTGGCAGCGCCTCACGGCCGCGGCCTTCGTGTCCCTGATCGTGCCGCTCATCGTGTTCTTCAGCCTGCAGCGTTACTTCGTGCGCGGCCTGCTGGCCGGCTCGACGAAGGGCTGACCAGGCCCGGGCATCCGCTCGAACAACACCTGTGCCCGTAACGGACACCTGTGCCCCGCGCAACGGGAACAGGTGTCCGGAGCGGGCACAGTTGCGTGCCCTGCAGGCGAGCGGATGCCGCTGCGGCGACGTTTAGGCTGGCTTCATGAGTGCAATGCACGGCCACGGTGGCGGGTCGGCCCCCTCCGGCCGGCCTGGACAGTACGGACGCCCGCGCGGGCGGATCAGCGGCGATGACCCCGTCGCCCAGCGCGCCGAGAACGCCGAAGCACCGCGGATACCGAACCTCCTCGGCAGGATTGCCGCGCTGTTCGCGCCGCACCGCACCGCGCTCACTGTCACCGTCGTGCTCGTGATCATCAGCGCCGCGCTCTCGGTGGTCCCGCCTCTGCTCGTGCAGCGCGCATTCGACGAGGGCCTGTTCCCGCCGGGGGGAGAGCCCAACCTGCCCCGCCTCGCGACCCTCGTCGGGCTCATGATCGCGATCTACCTCGGTTCCCAGCTGCTCGGGGTGTGGCAGACCTGGCTCACCGCGAGTGTCGGCAACACCGTGATGGGCGCCCTGCGCGTGCGACTGTTCACTCACCTGCAGGCCATGGAGCTGAGCTTCTTCACCCGCACCAAGACCGGGATCATCCAGTCGCGGCTGCAGAACGACGTCGGCGGCGTCGCGAGCGTGCTCACGAACACCATCTCGAGCCTGCTCGGCAACGCCGTCACCGTGATCGCCGCGTTCGTCGCGATGCTCCTGCTCGACTGGCAGCTCACGATCGTCGCCCTGATCCTGATGCCGATCCTCGTGATCGCCCAGCGCCGCGTCGGCCAGGTCCGCGCCCGGATCGCGGCGAAGACCCAGGAATCGCTTTCCGACATGACCGCGATCACGCAGGAGACTCTGAGCGTCTCCGGGATTCTGCTCTCCAAGAGCTTCACCAGGCAGCAGGCCGAGATCGGCCGCTACTCGGACGAGAACGACAACCAGGTACGACTGCAGGTCAGCCAGCAGATGAGCGGCCAGTGGTTCTTCGCCATGGTCAGTATTTTCCTCTCGAGCATCCCCGCGATCGTCTACCTGGTCGCCGGCCTGCTGATGAGCAACGGTTCCGCCGACATCACCGCAGGCACGATCGTCGCGTTCACGACCGTGCAGTCCCGGCTGCTGTTCCCCCTGCTCGGCCTGATGCGGGTCGCACTCGACCTGCAGACCTCGAGCGCCCTCTTCGCGCGGATCTTCCAGTACCTCGACCTCGTCCCGGCGATCCAGGATTCCCCGGAGGCTCTCGCGGTGCCCGAGACCGGCCCCGCCACCGGTCGCGTCGAATTCGATGCCGTCACGTTCGCCTATCCGGATGCCGCCGGTGAGTCCCGGCCCACCCTCGACCAGGTCTCGTTCACGATCGAGCCCGGCCAGTTCGCCGCGTTCGTCGGGCCTTCCGGCGCCGGGAAGACGACCGTCTCCTACCTGATCCCCCGCTTCTACGAGGCGACGGAAGGGCGAGTCCTGTTCGGCGGCATCGACGTGCGCGATCTCGCCCAGCAGTCCCTCGTCTCCCACATCGGCATTGTGAGCCAGGAGACCTACCTCTTCCACGCGACGATCGCCGAGAACCTCCGCTATGCGAAACCGGATGCCACGGCGGACGAACTCGAGGCCGCCGCCCGGTCCGCGAGCATCCACGACACGATCGCGTCCTTCCCCGCCGGCTACGACACGGTCGTCGGCGAGCGCGGGTACCGGCTCTCCGGCGGCGAAAAGCAGCGTATCGCCATCGCCAGGGTGCTCCTGAAGAACCCGGAAGTGCTCATCCTCGACGAGGCGACGAGCGCCCTCGACGCCATCTCCGAGCGCGTCGTGCAGGCGGCACTCGACACCGCGTCCCGCGGCCGCACCACGATCGCGATCGCCCACCGGCTCTCGACGATCGTCGCGGCCGACGTGATCTTCGTCGTCGACGGCGGCCGGATCGTCGAGAGCGGGACCCACGGCGGCCTGCTCGCCGCGAACGGCGTCTACGCGCGGCTCTACTCCGAGCAGGTCGCGAGCCCGGGCGCCGTCTCGGGTGCTGTCCCGGCCGTGGCACCGAGCGCCCCTGTGATTCCGCCCCGCCCGCTCACCGACGAGCGGTACTAGAGTTGGAGGGTGCTCGTTCGTCTGAAGTGTCCGTGTTGTCCGGGTCGCTGACCGACCCCTGACGCCCCACCCCGATCACTCCTCGCCCGTCCCGTGCGTGAGCCCCAGGCCGCGCGGTGACATTCACGACACCTCGACGAAGGATCTTCCATGAAGATTGCAGACACCATCCTCGACCTCATCGGCAACACGCCGCTGGTCAAACTCAACAAGGTCACCGAGGGGATCGGCGCGACCGTGCTGGTCAAACTCGAGTACTTCAACCCGGGCGGCTCCGCGAAGGACCGGATCGCCACCCGAATCATCGATGCCGCCGAACGTGACGGCCTGCTGCTGCCCGGCGGAACCATCGTCGAACCCACGTCCGGCAACACCGGCGTCGGCCTCGCCCTCGTCGCGCAGCAGCGCGGCTACCGGTGCGTGTTCGTGCTGCCGGACAAGGTCGGCGAGGACAAGCGCAACGTGCTCACCGCGTACGGCGCCGAGGTCGTCGTGACCCCGACATCCGTCGCGCCCGACGACCCGGAGTCGTACTACAGCGTCTCCGACCGGCTCGCCAGGGAGATCCCCGGCGCCTTCAAGCCCAACCAGTACGCCAATCCGAACGGGCCGCTCAGCCACTACGAGTCGACAGGTCCGGAGATCTGGCGCGACACCGACGGCACCGTCACCCACTTCGTCGCGGGCGTCGGCACCGGCGGAACGATCACCGGCACCGGGCGGTACCTCCGCGAGGTCTCTGGCGACACGGTGCGCATCATCGGCGCGGACCCGGAAGGCTCGGTCTACTCCGGCGGCACCGGCAGGCCCTACCTCGTCGAAGGCGTCGGCGAGGACTTCTGGCCTGCGGCGTACGACCCCGCCGTCGTGCACGAGGTCATCGCCGTCTCCGACGCCGAATCCTTCGCCATGACCAGGCGCCTCGCACTCGAAGAGGGCATCCTCGTCGGCGGTTCGAGCGGCATGGCCGTGGTCGCGGCCCTTCGCGCCGCGGCGACCCTCCCGGCCGACGCCGTCGTCGTCGTGCTGCTGCCCGACGGCGGTCGCGGCTACCTCGGCAAGATCTTCAACGACAAGTGGATGCGCAGCTACGGCTTCAGCAACGCCCCGGCCGGGCACACCGTGGCAGACCTCCTCGAGAGCAAGACCGGCACCCTGCCTGCCTTCGTCTACGTGCACCCGATCGACACCGTGCGCGACGCGATCGAGGCCATGACGGTGTCGAGCGTCTCCCAGCTGCTCGTGTTGACCGCCAAGCCGCCGGTCGTGATGGGCGAGGTGCTCGGCGCGATCGACGAGCGCCACTTGATGGAGCTCGTCTTCTCCGGCGAGGCGAAACTCACCGACAAGATCAGCGCCTACGTCGGCGATTCCCTGCCGATGATCGGCGTCAACGAACCCGTCGCGTCCGCCCGTGCCGCCTTCGCCCACGACGATGCCCTCCTCGTCACCGCCGATGGCAAGCCCCTCGGCGTCATCACCCGCCACGACCTCCTCACCTACCTCAGCGCCTGAGCGCCCACCACCAAAGGACCCACGGATGCCCAGCACCCCGAACTTCGACACCCTCGCCATCCACGCCGGACAGGAATTCGACCCGACGACCGGAGCCGTCATTCCGCCGATCTACCTGACCTCGACCTATGTGCAGGAGAGCATCGGCCACCTGCGCGGCGGCTACGAATACAGCCGCGGCGGGAACCCGACGCGCACCGTGCTCGAGACCCTGCTCGCCGCCCTCGAGGGTGGCGCGCACGGCCTGTCGTTCGCGAGCGGCCTCGCCGCGGAGGACACCATCCTGCGTGCCCTGCTCGCACCCGGCGATCACATCGTGCTCGGCAACGACGTCTACGGCGGAACGCACCGCCTGATCAACACGGTGCACGGCGCGGTCGGCATCCGCAACACGACCGTCGACCTGTCCGATCTCGCCGCCGTCGAGGCCGCGATCATTCCCGGTGAAACGAAGATCCTCTGGGTCGAGACGCCGAGCAACCCCCTCATGAAGATCAGCGACATCGAGGCGCTCGCCACGCTCGGGCACCGTTTCGGCGTCACCGTGATCGTCGACAACACGTTTGCGAGCCCCGCCCTGCAGCATCCGCTGGCGTTCGGCGCCGACGTCGTCGTGCACTCGACCACCAAGTACCTCGGCGGTCACTCCGACGTGCTCGGCGGGGCCCTCGTGATCAATGACGATGCGCTCTACCAGAAGGCGCAGTTCCTGCAGTTCGCCACAGGACCCGTCTCCGCACCCCTCGACGCCTGGCTCACCGTGCGCGGCATCAAGACCCTCTCGGTGCGGATGGACCGGCACTGCTCCAACGCGCAGGCGATCGCCGAACACCTCGACGGCCATCCAGCCCTCGAAGCCGTCTACTACCCCGGCCTGCCGAACCACCCCGGCCACGAGCTCGCCAAACGCCAGATGAGCGGCTTCGGCGGCATGCTCTCGATCGCGTTCGCCGGCGGGGCCGCCGCTGCCCGTGCCTTCGCCGAGTCCACGAAGCTCTTCCAGCTCGCCGAGTCCCTCGGTGGCGTCGAGTCCCTCGTGAACTACCCCGCCGAGATGACGCACGCCTCGGTGCGTGGAACGGAACTCGAGGTCGCAGACAACATCATCCGCCTCTCCGTCGGTATCGAGGACAAGGCCGACCTGATCGCCGACCTCGACGCTGCCCTCGCCGCCGTCGCCCACCTCACCCGCCCCTAACGGATTCGGCTGCGGCCGGTGCGGGCCGCAAGTTGGCAGGAATTCGACGGAGTGTGTCACGTCTGCCATTTCGCGGGGGCATGGTCGTCCGGCAGCATAGGATCATGACCCAGCCGACGGATGCCCCCGTGAGCCCCGCCCCCACCGGCTCCGGGCGTCTGGGCCTTCTGCAGGGCACCGCGCTGTACATCGCCGCGGTCCTCGGCACCGGGATCCTGGTGCTGCCCGGACTCGCGGCCGCTGCGGCAGGGCCGGCCTCCCTGCTCGCGGTTCTGATCGTCTTCGTGCTGTCCATCCCGCTCGCGGGCACGTTCGCCGCCCTCGCCGCCCGATACCCGGACCCCGGCGGCGTGGCGAGCTACGTCCGCACGGCCCTCGGCCAGACGTGGGCGCGGATGACCGGCTACTGGTTCTTCTTCGGCGTCGGCTTCGGCGCCCCGGTCGTCGCCATGCTCGGCGCGGAATACGTCGTCGCGATCCTCGGGGTCGAGCAGGCCGCCGTACCGATCGTCGCCCTCCTGATCCTTGTTCCACCGTTCGTGTCCAACTACCTCGGTGTCCGGGTCTCCGGAGCCGTTCAGCTCATCCTCACCGGAGCGCTGCTCGTCATCGTCATCGGGGTCGTCACCGTCGCCTTCCCCGCCGCAGAGCCCGGAAACTTCCAGCCGTTCCTGACCCACGGCTGGACCGGCGTCGGCGCCGCCGTCAGCCTGTTCGTCTGGGCCTTCGCCGGCTGGGAGGTCGGCACCCACATCGCGGGGGAGTTCCGCAATCCCCGCCGCGTCATCCCGGCGGCGACGGCGATCGCGCTCGTGGTCGTGGGCGCGGCCTACCTCGCGCTGCAGTACGTGACGGTCGCCGTCCTCGGCGGCGCTGCGGGAACGGGCGCCGTCCCCCTGCTCGCCCTCGTCGCCCAGACGCCCGGCGGCGTCGGCCCGGTCTCGGTCGCGGTGATCGCAGCGATCGTCGCCCTCGGGGTGCTCAACGTGTACCTGGGCGCGTTCGCCAAGCTCGGCGCCTCGCTCGGTCGCGACGGCGATCTCCCGCTCTGGCTCGCCCGCGGCGTCGAATCGGGCGGCGTCCCGCGCCGCAGCCTCTCCGTGGTCGCCGTGCTCACCGGTGGGTACTTCACGATCATGGTGACGCAGCACCTGCCCCTGTCGGTCTTCATCCTGATCCACACGAGCTCCATGGTCGCGATCTACACTCTCGGCATGATCGCCGCCGTGCGCCTCCTGGACCGCTACAGCCTCGGCTGGTGGCTCGCAGCGGTCAGCGTGGCCCTCACCGGCGCGCTGCTCGTGCTCGCGGGCCCGAACCTCCTCGTTCCCGCCGTGCTCGCCCTCGTCGCCGTCGTCATCGGCCGGGTCAAGAAGCGCCGGACGAACCCCCTGCTCTCCCGTGCACCCGAACATTCGCCCGGAAGCGCTCGCTCAACACGTCCCCGCCCAACCCGAACCGCCCAGGAGAACACATGACCGTCGCCCGTGCCCGCCTGATCGATCTCAGCCACACCATCCGGGCGGGCCTCGTGACGTACCCGGGGCTGCCGGCTCCCGTGATCGAGCCCTTCCTCACCCGTGCCGCCTCGCGCTCGGCCTACGCGCCCGGCACCGAATTCACCATGGACGTGATCACCCTGATCGGCAACACGGGCACGTATCTCGACAGTCCGTACCACCGGTACGAGGGTGGAACGGATCTCGCCGGCCTCGACCTCGATACCCTCGTCGACCTCCCCGCCGAGGTATTCCATCTGACGGATGCTGCGGCCCGTGGCATTCCCGCAGCGGCATTCGCCGAGCGAGGCTCCGGCCTGGCCGGTTCGGCCGTGTTGATCCACACCGGCTGGGACCGCCACTTCGGCACCCCGGAGTACAGGGCGGGGGCTCCCTTCCTGGCCGAAGACGCCGTCGGGTTCCTCGTCGGTGCCGGCGTCGCCCTCGTCGGGATCGACTCGCTCAACATCGACGACACCGAGGGGAGTGGGGAGAGGCCCGCCCATTCGGCCCTGCTCGCTGCCGGCATCCACGTCGTCGAGCACCTCACCGGGCTGGGGGACGTACCGGCCTCCGGCGGGACGTTCTCGGCGGTACCTCCGAAGATCGAGGGCTTCGGCACTTTCCCGGTGCGGGCATTCGCGCGGGTACCCGGCCCGGTCGGCTGAGGCCGGATTCCCGCTATGTGACGGTCACATCGCGCCTCCCCGGCGGTGCATACTGGGGGTGCGTAATTTTTTTTGTGACCGTGCTCATAGACGAGGCCCCGATGACTGCTGAACTGCCCACTGGTCGGGCTCCCAGCATCCGGGACGTTGCACGCCTCGCCGGAGTCTCGCATCAGACGGTGTCGCGAGTACTCAACAATCACCCGAGCATCCGAGATTCGACCAAGGCCCGCGTGCTGCAGGTGATCGAGGAGCTCCAATACCGACCCAACCGGGCGGCCAGGGCGCTGTCGAGGGGGCGATCGCGCACGATCGGCGTGCTGTCGGCCTCCGGGGCCCAGTACGGCCCCGCGAGCAGCATCGCCGCGATCCAGGATGCGGCGCGGGAGGCGGGCTATTACGTCAACACCGCGAACCTGACCTCGGTCGACACTGTCTCGATCGAAGCGGCACTCGACCACCTGATGTACCAGTCGGTCGAGGGGATCGTGGTCATCGCCCCCCAGGTCCGCGTCTTCGACGTCCTCGAACAGCTCTCGATCGAGGTGCCGTATGTCACACTCCAGTCGACGGGCCGGCCCAATGACCACGCACTCTCCGTCGACCAGATCCACGGTGCACGACTGGCCACACGGCATCTCATCGACCTCGGGCACCGGCGCATCTTCCACCTCGCCGGGCCGCAGGACTGGATCGAGGCCGAGGCGCGGATGCGCGGGTTCCTCGAGGAAATGGGGGCGATGGACGTGCCGACGACCGCCCCGATCCTCGGGGACTGGACGGCGGACTTCGGCTATCACGCCGGGCGCGAACTGTTGCGGCAACGCGACTTCACCGCCATTTTCTCCTCGAACGACCAGATGGCGCTCGGGATCATGCACGCGGTCAGGGATGCGGGGCTCGACATCCCACGGGATGTGAGCATCGTCGGGTTCGACGATATTCCGGAGGCGCCACACTTCTGGCCGCCGCTCACGACCGTGCGCCAGGACTTCGCGGAACTGGGCCGCCGGTGCATCGCCCTCCTGCTCGGCACCATCGCCGGTGACGACCCGGACAAGTTCCGCGCACCGATCATTCCCGAGCTCATCGTCCGTGGCTCCACAGGGCCCCCTGCCTTCTGAATCCGGCGCGTTTCGGGTGGTTACCAAAACGCAACCAGCCACTTATTCGCCCTGACTTGACAAGGACGCCCACTGCGGGCGTAGTGTGAGCACAGCGATTGTGACCGTTCACATTTCGTGACAATGTAAGTACGCACGTGAGTACGCAGACGGCCATGGCCTCAGCACCGCATGACAAAGGAGTCGAATTTCGTGATCGAGAACGCACAGGCCGCGCCCGCAGCCGACGCATCCGCCGAGATCTCTGTCATCGGAGGCGATCGCCGACCGAACGCCCTCACGCGCGGTGCGGGTATCTCCACCGGTACGGTGGCGTTCGCATGAGCACCTACGGACCCCAGATCGAGGTCGCGATCGCTCGCATCCGCGCCGATGTCGCCGACCTCCACGCCGAACTCACCCGCAACGGCCTCGTGGTCTGGACCGGCGGCAACGTCTCCGGCCGCGTCCCGGGCGCAGACCTCTTCGTGATCAAGCCGAGCGGCGTCGACTACGCCGACCTCGCCCCGGAGAACATGATCCTGTGCGACCTCGACGGCGCAGTGATCCCCGGCACCCCCGGCTCGGACCGTTCCCCGTCGAGCGACACCGCCGCCCACGCCTACGTCTACCGCAACATGCCCGAGATCGGCGGTGTCGTGCACACGCACTCCACCTACGCGACCGCCTGGGCCGCCCGCGGTGAGGAGATCCCCTGCGTGATCACGGCCATGGCCGACGAGTTCGGCGGCCCGATCCCGATCGGCACCTTCGCGATCATCGGTGACGACACGATCGGCCGCGGCATCGTCGCGGCCCTCACGGGACACCGGTCCCGGGCCGTCCTGATGCAGAACCACGGCCCCTTCACGATCGGCAAGGACGCCAGGGACGCGGTCAAGGCCGCGGTCATGGTCGAAGACGTCGCCCGCACCGTGCACATCGCCCGCCAGGGCGGAGCACTCATCCCGATCCCGCAGGCCGCGATCGACTCCCTCTACAACCGCTATCAGAACGTCTACGGACAAGCGCCGCAAGGAGCACTGAAGTGATGCCCGCTCTCTCCACCACTCTCGACCCCCACGATTTCGCCGCGATTGCTCGCACCGAGCTTCTCGTGACCGATAAGACCACCACCCTTCGGGATTTCACCCGCTAGGTGCGTTGGAACCAGGCCTACTACCGACTGGCACAAGGCCTGTAATCACATAGCAGCACCAATACAACTGCCATCAGAGTTGATAACAGATCCACGAAAGGTAATTCAGTGAAGACAAGTAAGGTCCTCGCAGGCATCGCTGCCATTGGACTCGCACTCTCCCTCGCTGCCTGCTCCGGCGGACGTGGCGACACAGCCACCACCACCGCTGCAGCGGGCGCCAACGCCGGTGCACTTGTCGGCGTCGCAATGCCCACCAAGTCCAGCGAGCGCTGGATCAAGGACGGCGACGCTGTCAAGGCCTCCCTCGAGAAGCTCGGCTACAAGGTCGACCTCGAATACGGCGAAGACAAGATCCCCACCCAGGTCCAGCAGATCAGCAACATGCTGACGAAGGGCGCGAAGATCCTCATCATCGCGTCGATCGACGGCACCGCGCTCAGCGACCAGCTTGACCAGGCCGCAGCGGCCGGCGTCAAGGTCATCGCGTACGACCGCCTGATCAACGGCAACAAGAACGTCGACTACTACACCACGTTCGACAACAACGAGGTCGGCGTGCTGCAGGCCACGAGCCTGCTCACCGGACTCGGCGTGCTGGACAAGGACGGCAAGGACACCGGCAAGACCGGCCCGTTCAACGTCGAACTCTTCGGCGGCAGCCCCGACGACAACAACGCCACGTTCTTCTTCAACGGCGCCATCTCCGTCCTGCAGCCGTACATCGACAAGGGCGTCATCGTCGTCAAGAGCGGCCAGGTCAGCTTCACCCAGGTCGCCACCCTGCGTTGGGACCCGGCGACCGCCCAGAAGCGGATGCAGAACCTCATCGCGAGCACCTACTCCGACGGCTCCAAGGTCGACGGCGTGCTCTCCCCGTATGACGGTCTCTCCATCGGCATCATCTCGGCTCTGACGAGCTCGGGATACGCCACCGACAAGCTCCCGATCATCACCGGTCAGGACTCCGAGGCCGCTTCGGTCAAGTCGATCATCGCCGGCCAGCAGTACTCCTCCATCTACAAGGACACGCGCCAGCTCGGCGACGAGGCCGTGAAGATGGCTGACGACCTGCTCAACGGCAAGACCCCCGAGGTCAACGACACGAAGAGCTACAACAACAAGGTCAAGGTCGTCCCGACCTTCCTGTTCGCTCCGCAGGTCGTTACCAAGGACAACTACAAGGCCCTGCTCGTCGACACCGGTTACTACACCGAGGCCGACCTCAAGTAGGTTCTTCGCTCCACCGGCAGTGGCGGCGGGTCACCCCGCCGCCACTGCCAGCACCGAAAGCACCAGCACCACAACCACCACCCACCCTCTCTCCACCGGAAGAAGAAGTAACGGTGACAACGAATATTCTCGAGATGCGCAGCATCACGAAAACCTTTCCCGGAGTGAAAGCCCTCCAGGACGTTTCCCTCGCGGTGAAGCGAGGCCACATCCACGCGATTTGCGGTGAAAACGGTGCAGGAAAGTCCACCTTGATGAAGGTGCTCTCCGGCGTCTACCCGCACGGCACATACGAGGGCGAGATCGTCTTCGAAAATGAGCCGGTCGCCTTTAAATCCATCAATGACTCCGAGGCCTCAGGCGTCGTCATCATCCACCAGGAGCTGGCGCTGAGCCCGTTCCTCTCCATCGCCGAGAACATCTTCCTCGGCAACGAGCAGCAGAACAACGGCTGGATCGACTGGAACAAGACCAACATGGAGGCAGCCAAGCTGCTCGCCAGGGTCGGTCTCAAGGACAACCCGATCACCAAGATCCGCGACATCGGCGTCGGCAAGCAGCAGCTCGTGGAAATCGCGAAGGCCCTGTCCAAGGAGGTCAAACTCCTGATCCTGGACGAGCCGACCGCAGCACTCAACGACGAGGACTCCGCGCACCTGCTCGACCTGATGAAGCACCTCAAGGGCCAGGGCGTCACCTCGATCATGATCAGCCACAAGCTGAACGAGATCAAGGCCATCGCCGACGAGGTCACCATCATCCGTGACGGCAAGCTCATCGAGACGCTCGACATGCACACCGATGACATCTCCGAGGAGCGCATCATCAAGGGCATGGTCGGCCGCGACCTCGGCAGCCGCTACCCCGACCACACGCCGAACATCGGTGAGGAACTCCTCCGGGTCGAAGACTGGAACGTCTACCACCCGCTCGACCACCAGCGCCGGGTTGTCAAGGACGCGAACATCACCGTCAGGGCCGGCGAGATCGTCGGCATCGCCGGGCTGATGGGCGCGGGCAGGACCGAGCTCGCGATGAGCGTCTTCGGCCACAGCTACGGGCACAACATCTCCGGCACCGTGTACAAGAACGGCGTCAAGATCAACACGAGCACGGTAGCGAACGCCATCGATCACGGCCTGGCGTACGCAACCGAGGATCGCAAGCGGTACGGTCTCAACCTGATCGAGGACATCAAGCGCAACATCTCCACGGTGGGCATGCACAAGATCGCCAAGCGCGGCTGGGTGGACTCCAACCAGGAGATCGTCGTCGCAGAGGGCTACCGCAAGAGCATGAACATCAAGGCTCCGACGGTTGAGGCCCTCGCCGGGAAGCTCTCCGGCGGAAACCAGCAGAAGGTCGTGCTGTCCAAGTGGATGTTCTCCGACCCGGATGTCCTCATCCTCGACGAGCCCACCCGCGGCATCGACGTCGGCGCCAAGTATGAGATCTACGGAATCATCAACCGCCTCGCCGACGCAGGCAAGGGCGTCATCGTGATCTCGTCCGAACTGCCGGAACTGATCGGCATCTGCGACCGGATCTACACCATCTTCGAAGGCCGGATCACGGCGGACGTCGCCCGCGGGCAGACGACGGCCGAATTCCTTATGCAAAACATGACCCAGGAAAGGGACAAGGACAAGCGATGAGCGTGTTCAGATCTTCACTTAATTACCTCGCCGGCCAGCTGCGGCAAATCGGCCTGTTCATCGCCCTGATCGCGATCGTGATCTTCTTCCAGGTGGCCACCAACGGCATCACCCTGAAGCCGATCAACGTCACGAACCTGATCGTGCAGAACAGCTACATCCTGATCCTCGCCGTGGGCATGGTCATGGTCATCATCGCCGGCCACATCGACCTCTCGGTCGGTTCGGTCGTCGCCTTCGTCGGCGCCATGTCCGGCGTGATGATCACGCAGTGGAATGTGCCGTGGTGGCTCGCGATCATCCTGTGCCTCGGTGTCGGCGCCCTCGTGGGAATGTGGCAGGGCTTCTGGATCGCCTACTTCGGGATACCGGCCTTCATCGTGACCTTGGCCGGTATGCTCACCTTCCGTGGGCTCACCCAGATCGCACTGCAGAACAAGCAGATCTCGCCGTTCCCCGACGAATTCCGCGCCCTCGGCAGCGGATTCCTCCCCGACCTCGGCGGCGGAACCAGTGCTGTCGAACCGCTGACCCTCGGTATCGGCATCATTGCGACGCTCTTCCTGGTGCTCCAGGGCATCCGCCAGCGCCGTGCCCGCGCGAAGTACGACGTCGAAGACGAGCCGTTCGCCTGGTTCCTCACCAAGCTGGTGTTCACCGCAGCGATGATCCTCGGCATCACGTACCTGCTCGCGAGCTACCGTGGCACGCCCATCGTCCTGATCGTCCTCGGCGTCCTGATCGTCGTCTACGCATCCGTGATGTCGAACAGCGTCTTCGGCCGCCACATCTACGCCATCGGTGGCAACCTGAACGCCGCTGCACTGTCGGGCATCAAGACCAAGCGCGTCACCTTCATGCTCTTCGTGAACATGGGCGTCATCTCGGCACTCGCCGGGCTCGTCTTCACCGCCCAGCTCAACCTCGCCAACCCGAAGGCCGGTGACGGCTTCGAACTCGACGCCATCGCCGCCGTCTTCATCGGTGGCGCCGCGGTCACCGGTGGTATCGGTACCGTCACCGGCGCCATCATCGGTGGTTTCATCATCGGGCTGCTGAACAACGGCATGTCGATCCTCGGTGTCGGAACGGAGTACCAGCAGCTCATCAAGGGCCTGGTGCTGCTCGGTGCCGTCGCGTTCGACGTGTACAACAAGCGTCGCTCCGGCGGTCGCTGACCCGCACAAACACGCGAGAGCGGGCCGGTCGTCTTCGGACGACCGGCCCGCTTTTTTGCGCCTGCGATCTGCCTTTTGTGTATCCGACCAGCCGTTACCCAAGCGTGACACGTCGCGGCAGCAGGGAGCCTGTTGCTCGCGGCCACTGCCGGTTACTATCTGTGGCATCTGGCGCAAGGAGCACAATGATGTCCACCCAGCACGTCATGAACGACGAGCCCGTCCGCGCGGACGGGCCGGTCATTCTGGAAATGCGATCGATCACGAAGGAGTTCCCCGGGGTCAAGGCCCTGTCCGACGTGTCCCTCACCGTGAAGGCCGGGGAGATCCACGCCATCTGCGGTGAGAACGGCGCAGGCAAATCCACCCTCATGAAAGTGCTCTCCGGGGTGTACCCGTACGGGACCTATGACGGCGACATCGTCTACCAGGGCAGGACCGTGCATTTCCGGGACATCCGCTCGAGCGAGGAAGCCGGGATCGCGATCATCCACCAGGAACTCGCGCTGATCCCCGAGCTGTCCATCACCGAGAACATCTTCCTCGGCAACGAGCCGACCCGGTGGGGCGCGATCGACTGGATCACGGCCAAGAAGACCGCCCTCGAACTGCTCGCACGGGTCGGGCTCCGCGAAGATCCGGACACCCTGATCAAGAACATCGGCGTCGGCAAGCAGCAACTCGTGGAGATCGCCAAGGCGCTCAGTAAATCGGTCAAGCTCCTGATCCTCGACGAGCCGACCGCGGCGCTCAACGAAGCGGACTCGCAGCACCTGCTCGACCTGATCCGGGGTCTCAAAGGCAAGGGGATCACGTCGATCATGATCTCCCACAAGCTCAACGAGATCGAACAGGTCGCCGACTCCATCACGATCATCCGTGACGGGAAGACGATCGAGACCCTCGACGTGGTGCGGGACGGGGTCAACGAGGACCGCATCATCCGCGGCATGGTCGGCAGGAGCCTCGAGAGCCGCTTCCCCGACCATGTCCCGAGGATCGGAGAGGTGTTCTTCGAGGTCAGGGACTGGAACGTGCAGCATCCGCAGGTCATGGAGCGGATGGTGGTCAAGAACTCGAGCCTCACCGTGCGGCGCGGGGAGATCGTCGGCATCGCCGGGCTCATGGGAGCCGGCCGCACCGAACTCGCGATGAGCATTTTCGGCCGGTCCTACGGCACCTTCCTCTCCGGACGGATGTTCAAGGACGGCAAGGAGATCGAACTGAGGAACGTGGCAGAGGCCATCGACCACGGACTCGCCTATGTGAGTGAAGACCGCAAGGCGCTCGGCCTCAACCTGCTCGACGACGTGAAGCGTTCGATCGTGTCCGCGAAGCTCTCCAAGATCTCGGCCGGTCCCGTCGTCAACGACGGCAAGGAGTACTCGATCGCGGAGGGCTACCGCACGAGCCTCCGGATCAAGACGCCGACGGTCGATTCCGGGGTCAGCAAGCTCTCCGGCGGCAACCAGCAGAAGGTCGTCCTCGCCAAGTGGATGTTCACGGACCCCGACCTGCTCATCCTCGACGAACCCACCCGGGGCATCGACGTCGGCGCCAAGTACGAGATCTACGGCATCATCCAGAACCTCGCGGCGCAGGGGAAGGGCGTCATCCTGATCTCCTCGGAACTCCCTGAGCTCCTGGGGCTCGCCGACCGCATCTACACGGTCTTCGAGGGTGCGATCACGGACTGCATCCCCGCGGCGGAGGCCGACCCGGAGACCCTGATGAAGAGCATGACGAGCGCCAGAAAGAAGGTTCGCAGCTGATGACTACCGAGACCACGACCACGAGCGAGGCGCGCAGCGCGCGGAAGCTGTTCGGCGGGGGAAACCTGCGTCAGTTCGGCATCCTCTTCAGCCTGATCGCGATCATCCTGCTCTTCCAGTACCTCACCAACGGCCTGACCCTGTCCTCAGGCAACCTGATCAACCTCGTCAGCCAGTACTCGTACATCCTGATCCTCGCCATCGGGATGGTGATCGTGATCATCGCCGGGCACATCGACCTGTCCGTCGGGTCCGTCGCCGCGTTCGTGGGCATCGTCGTCGCAACCTCGATGAAGGACTGGAACCTGCCCTGGCCTCTCGCCATCCTCTTCGGCCTCTTCGTGGGCATGCTGATCGGGGCGTGGCAGGGTTGGTGGGTCGCCTTCGTCGGAGTGCCGGCCTTCATCGTCACCCTCGCCGGCATGCTCATCTTCCGCGGCGGCAACCAGCTGATCGGCAACGCGAACACGGTGCCCGTCCCCCCTGGCTTCACCACCATCGGCTCCGGGTATCTTCCGGAGGTGGGGCCGTACACCGGGTACAACAACCTCACCCTCATGCTCGGGCTCATCATTGTGATCGCCGTGATCTGGCGGGAGATCCGGGCGCGCCGCGTGCAGCGGATCATGGGTTCGACGCCGTCCCCGCTCTGGGCGAGCGTCGTCAAGGTCGTGCTGCTCAATGCGGTCGTCGTCTACGCGTCCTTCCTCTTCGCGGGCGGCCGCACCGGAACGAGCTTCCCGGTCTCCGGGATCATCCTCGGGGTGCTCGTGCTCGTGTACTCGTTCGTCACCCGGAACACGATCTTCGGCCGTCACGTCTACGCGGTCGGCGGAAACAAGCTCGCCGCCGAACTCTCCGGCGTCAAGTCCCGCCGGATCAACTTCCTCGTGATGATGAACATGTCGATCCTGGCCGCCCTCGCCGGCATGATCTTCGTCGCCCGCTCGGTCGCTTCCGGACCGCAGGACGGGCTGAGCTGGGAGCTCGACGCCATCGCCGCCGTCTTCATCGGCGGTGCGGCGGTCTCCGGCGGAATCGGCACGGTCACGGGCTCCATCATCGGCGGTCTCGTGATGGCCGTGCTCAACAACGGGCTCCAGCTCCTCGGTGTCGGAAGCGACCGGGTGCAGATCATCAAGGGTCTCGTGCTTCTCCTCGCCGTGGGGGTGGATGTCTGGAACAAGAAACAGGGCCGGCCGTCGATCCTCGGGTTCATGACCCGGAACCGGAAGACCACCCCGGCTCCGGACGAAGCGCCGATGGTCGTCCCCGACTCCGGGACGCCGGACACGGCCAGACCGCCGGCGAGCATGCCCTCCTGATCCGCGGCATCCGCATGACCTCTCCCGATCTCGCTCCACACCCTGCACAGCACAATCCCTGCTCCACCACATTGAGTAGAAAGCGATCGAACATGCGAAAACTCCTTGCGACTACAGCGCTCGCCGCCGTAGCCATGATGGCACTCTCCGGGTGTTCCACCCGCACCGACACCACGGGCGGTTCCACAGCGGCCGCCGGATTCCCGGCGGACTCGGTGATCGGCGTCGCGCTTCCCTCGAAGACCTCTGAGAACTGGGTCCTCGCCGGAGGCCTCTTCGAAGACGGCCTCAAGACGGCCGGGTTCAAGGGCGACGTGCAGTACGCCGGCGCCTCGACGACGGTCAAAGACCAGCAGGACCAGATCTCGGCGATGGTCACCAACGGCGCCAAGGTCATCATCATCGGCGCGGCAGACGGCGGCCAGCTCGGCACCCAGGTGAAGGCGGCGAAGGACGCGGGTGCGACGGTCATCGCCTACGACCGGCTGATCCTCAACACGCCGGACGTGGACTACTACGTGGCGTACGACAACTTCAAGGTCGGTGAGCTCCAGGGCCAGGCCCTCCTCGATGGGCTCGCTTCCCGGAAGGCAGCCGGGCCGTACAACATCGAGCTCTTCTCCGGTTCCTCCGACGATGCCAACTCCGCGGTCTTCTTCAACGGCGCGATGAGCATCCTCCAGCCGAAGATCGACGACGGCACCCTCGTCGTCGCCTCCGGCCAGACCGACATCAAGCAGACGGCGACCGCCGGCTGGAAGGCCGAGAACGCGCAGAGCCGGATGGACTCGCTCCTGACCAGCACCTACGGGGACAAGGCCCTCGATGGCGTGCTCTCCCCGAACGACACCCTGGCGCGGGCGATCATCACCTCGGTGAAGGCAGCAGGCAAGCCCATCCCGATCGTGACCGGCCAGGACTCCGAGGTGGAGTCGGTCAAGTCGATCATGGCCGGTGAGCAGTACTCCACGATCAACAAGGACACCCGCCTGCTCGTCGCCCAGGCCATCAAGATGGCGCAGGCGTTGCAGAAGGGCGAGGCCGTCGACGTGAACGACACCAAGTCGTACGACAACGGCGTCAAGATCGTTCCCGCCTACCTGTTGCCTCCGGTCATCGTGACGAAGGCCAACGCGGCAGAGGCCTACGCGAACGATCCCAAGCTCTCGCCGCTCACCAAGTAACAGATATCGCATCATCCGGCGGAGCCGGCCCCGGCCAGGGGTCGGCTCCGCTTGCATGAGGGGCCTCGGTTATGAGCGTTCACAATCGCCGAACGGATGCCGGGGATCCCCGCTTCACAGGAGATAGAAAAGATATCGGGAGGGCTTGTGAACGCGCGCTTGTGAGCGCTAACATTTCGACATCGACCAGAACGACCTGGTCGCCCGGCACCGAGACACGCAGCAGAATGTTCCGCCGGGACGCTAAACAAGGAGGTTTAGTCACATGATCAGGAAGATGATCGGAGCGGTCGCCGTCGGCGCCTTTCTCCTGGCCCTCACGGGATGTTCCACTGCCGCAGACACCAGCTCGACGGGCGCTGCGAAGGCGCCGGGCGACATCGTCGTCGGCTTCGCCCAGGTCGGCGCGGAGAGCGGCTGGCGGACCGCGAACACGAAGGACATCCAGGATGCGTTCGCCGCGTCCGGAATGCAGCTCAAGTTCTCGGATGCGCAACAGAAGCAGGAGAACCAGATCAAGGCCATCCGCTCGTACATCACCCAGGGCGTCGACGTCATCGCGTTCTCTCCCGTCGTAGAGACCGGCTGGGACGCGGTCCTGAAGGAAGCAAAGGACGCCGGGATTCCGGTCGTCCTCACGGACCGTGCCGTCGACTCGAAGGACGACAGCCTCTACGTGAGCTTCCTCGGTTCCGACTTCATCAAGGAAGGCGAGAAGGCCGGCCAGTGGGTCGTCGACGAGTACAAGAACCAGACCGATCCGGTCAAGATCATCCAGCTCGAGGGCACGACGGGCGCGGCTCCCGCCATCGACCGTGCGGAGGGCTTCGCGGACGTCATCAAGGCCGATCCGAAGTTCCAGATCGTCGCATCGCAGACCGGCGACTTCACGAGGGCGGGCGGAAAGCAGGTCACCGAGGCGCTCCTGAAGTCCAACCCGGACGCCACCCTGATCTTCGCCCACAACGACGACATGGGCCTCGGCGCGATCGAGGCCGTCGAAGCGGCGGGCAAGGTGCCGGGGAAGGACATCAAGATCGTCACCATCGACGCGGTGAAGGACGGCATGCAGGCGCTCTCCGACGGCAAGATCAACTTCATCGTCGAGTGCTCTCCGCTTCTCGGCAAGCAGCTGGTCGACATCGTCAAGAAGGTCGTCGCGGGGGAGAGCGTCGAGAAGCGCATCCTGACGGAGGAGACGACCTTCACCCAGGAGCAGGCGACTGCCGCACTTCCCACCCGTCAGTACTGAGCGGATCCGGTACCGCTTCGCCGGTCTCCGGCGGCTCGAATCGGCAGGCCATCCGGCCGGCCGGTCCCTGCCGCCGGGAGCCGGCATCCGCTCGCACGACGATGAAGAGAGAACGTGAATGAACGCACAGGCCCCCGTCGTCGAGATGACGAACATCTCGATCTCCTTCCCCGGCGTCAAGGCCCTCGACGGGGTGAACTTCCGGATGTTCCCCGGCGAGGTGCACTCGCTGCTCGGGGAGAACGGTGCAGGCAAGTCGACCCTGATCAAGGCGCTGACCGGTGTCTATGCGATCGACAGCGGCCCGGCCGACAGTGGCGAGATCCTGCTCGCCGGCAACCGGGTCTCGTTCGCGGGCCCCGCCCAGGCCCAGAATGCCGGGATCAGCACCGTCTATCAGGAGGTGAACCTGCTCGGAAACCTGAGCGTCGCTGAGAACATCATGCTCGGTCGGGAACCCCGCCGGTTCGGCGGCATCGATTGGCGGGCCACCCGGCGTCGGGCTGTGGAACTCCTCCGCGGCCTGCACCTCGACATCGATCCCGGTTCACTGCTCGGTTCGCACTCGCTCGCTGTCCAGCAGCTCGTCGCGATCGCCAGGGCCATCGACGTCAACGCGAAGGTCCTGATCCTCGACGAGCCGACGTCGAGCCTCGACGCCGACGAAGTCGCCGAACTCTTCCGGGTGATCCGCGAGCTCAAGGCCGAGGGCGTCGCGATCCTCTTCGTCTCCCACTTCCTCGACCAGGTCTATGAGATCTCGGACCGCCTCACGGTACTTCGGAACGGCAAACTCGTCGGCGAATACCGCACGGCAGAGATCCTGCGCCTCGACCTCGTGCAGAAGATGATCGGCAAGGAACTCGCGATCCTCGACGCCCTCGAGCGGCGGATCGTCGAGCCGGGAGGCGGGGAAGACGACGAAGTGCCCCTTCTGGCCGCGACGGCGCTCGGGCGCAAGGGGTCCATCGCGCCGGTCGACCTCCGGGTCTACACCGGCGAGGTCGTCGGGCTCGCCGGTCTCCTGGGCTCCGGGCGCACCGAGCTCGCCAGGATCCTCTCCGGCATCGACCGACCGGACTCCGGGGAACTGGTGATCGACGGCACGCCGCACCGGTTCCGAACTCCTCGTTCGGCCCTCGCGCGGGGAGTCGCCTACTCCTCGGAGAACCGCCGCGCCGAGGGCATCGTCGAGGACCTCACCGTGCGGGACAACATCGTGCTCGCGCTGCAGGCTGACCGCGGCTGGTTCCATCCGATCTCTCGGAAGCGCCGCGACGAGCTCGCGGTCAGCTACATCCAGGCCCTGAACATCCGGCCGGCCAACCCAGACGCCATCGTCAGGAACCTCTCCGGAGGCAACCAGCAGAAGGTGTTGCTGGCCAGGTGGCTCGCCGTCGCGCCGCGGCTGCTGATCCTCGATGAACCGACAAGGGGCATCGATGTGGGCGCGAAGGCCGAGATCCAGAAACTCGTGGTCAACCTCGCCGAAAACGGGATGTCGGTGCTGTTCATCTCGGCGGAACTCGAGGAGGTGCTGCGCCTCAGCAGCAGGATCGCGATCATGAGGGACCGCAGGCTCGTCGCCGACATCGTCAATGACGACCTGACCGTTGACAGCCTCCTGGCCATCATCGCCGACGGCGAACTGACGGCGGTGGAACGATGAACCGGATGTTCTCGAGCCGGTTGTTCTGGCCGGTGGTGATGCTGCTCGTCCTGTTCACCATCAACCTCGTCGCCTTCCCCGGCTTCTTCGGCCTCGAGGTCAAGAACGGGCACCTTTTCGGCAGCCTCGTGGACATCGCCCGCAACGGCGCGCCGACCCTCATCATCGCGGTCGGAATGACTCTCGTCATCGCGACGCGTGGCATCGACCTCTCCGTGGGCGCCGTGTGCGCGATCGCCGGTGCCGTGGCCTGCTCGATCATCCTCGGTTCCCCGGAACCGGGCAGCATCGGCACGGTCGCGGTCGCCGTGATCGCCGCGCTCCTGATCGCCCTCGTCCTCGGCCTGTGGAACGGGTTCCTGGTCGCCGTGCTCGGGATCCAGCCCATCATCGCGACGCTGATCCTGATGACCGCCGGGCGCGGCGCGGCGATGCTTATCACGGAGGGCCAGATCCTCACCGTGAACAGTCCTCCCTTCAAGGTCATCGGGTCCGGATTCGTCCTCGGCATCCCGGTTTCCGTCGTCATCGCGGCCGTCATCTTTGCCGCAGCCGCCCTGCTCACCCGGCGCACGGCCCTCGGGCTCCTGATCGAATCGGTCGGAATCAATCCGGAGGCGAGCAGGCAGGCCGGCGTCCGGTCGCGGGGCCTCTTGATCACCGTGTACACCTTCTCGGCATTCGCGGCCGCCATCGCCGGCCTCATCCTGACCTCGAACCAGACGGCGGCCGATGCCAACAACACCGGCCTCTTCATCGAACTGGATGCGATCCTCGCGGTGGTGATCGGAGGAACCTCTCTCGCAGGCGGCCGGTACTCACTCCTCGGCACCCTCGTCGGCGCCCTCGTCATCCAGACCCTCGTCACAACGGTGTACACGGTCGGCATCCCACCCATCGCGACGATGGTCTTCAAGGCCGCGGTCGTGACGGCCGTCTGCCTGCTGCAGTCGCCAACGACGAACGCCACGTTCGGCCGCTGGCGCCGGTCACTCGGCCGGGGACGTCCGGGCACCCGAACCGCCGAAAGGGCGTCCGTCTCATGAGCATCGACACCTCCTCCGCGCCCGTCGACGCGGGCCGCCGACTGCTCGGCCGGGTCTCGTCCGCGTTCACGAGCCCGAAGTACGGCCCCGTCCTCGTGACCCTCGTGCTGCTCATCGCCATCTTCGCGATCGGTGGCAGCCGCTATCGTGGCTTCGTTTCCGGGCCCGTGATCCTCAACCTGTTCGTCGACAACGCCTACCTGATCGTGCTGGCGGTCGGGATGACGTTCGTGATCCTGACCGGGGGCATCGACCTGTCGGTCGGGGCCGTCCTCGCCCTGTCGACCATGATCGCCGCGAGCCTGCTCCAGTCCGGCTGGTCTGCCTCGGTCGTGATCCCGCTCATCCTCGTGCTGACATCGGTGCTCGGACTCCTGGTCGGACTCATGATCCACATCTTCAAGATCCAGCCGTTCATCGCGACCCTCGCCGCGATGTTCCTCGCCAGGGGACTCTGCTACGTGATCAGCAAGGACTCGATCTCGATCACCGACCCGGTCTTCGTCAGCCTCGCGCAGACCAGGATCTCGTTCGGCGGTCGCATGAGCATCACGGCGAGCGTCGTGATCGCCCTTCTTGTGGTCCTGGTCGCGTTCCTCGTGCTGCACTACTCCCGGCTGGGCCGCACCGTCTACGCGATCGGCGGCGGGGAACAGTCGGGCATGCTGATGGGACTGCCGGTGGCCAGGACCAAGGTGCTCGTCTACGTGATCAGCGGATTCTGCTCCGGCCTTGCCGGGGTGCTCTTCACCTTCTATACGCTTTCGGGATACAGCCTCACGGCGGTCGGCACCGAACTCGACGCGATCGCCGCGGTCGTGATCGGCGGGACCCTGCTCACGGGTGGGTACGGCTTCGTGCTCGGCTCTGTGCTCGGCGTGCTCGTGCTCGGCACGATCCAGACGATCATCACCTTCGAAGGCACCCTCAGCTCGTGGTGGACCCGGATCTTCATCGGCGGGCTCCTCCTCGTCTTCATCGTCCTTCAGAAGGTCCTGACGGCACGCCGTCGATAACGCGTCCGGCGAGAGCGTGTCGGCCACGGCACCCGCGCGTGAGCCAGAATAAGGGGACAGAGAGACGATGCGTTGAACACGCATCGGTGGGAGCCAATGAGCCTGGTGAGCAAGGACGATGAGAAGGCGCGCGTCGCCAACATCTTCGACGTCGCGCGGCTGGCCGGCGTCTCGCACCAGACGGTCTCCCGGGTGCTCAACGACCTTCCCAATGTGCGCCCCGCGACACGGGAACGTGTCGAGAACGCGATCAAGCAGCTCCGCTACCGGCCGTCACCCGCTGCGCGCGCCCTCGTCACCCGCCGCTCCCGGACGATCGGCCTGATCACAACAGGAGGACCGGACTACGGACCCTCGAGCACCGTCCTGCGGTTCAACGAGGCGGCGAGGGACGCCCGGTACGCGGTGAGCATGGCGAGCATGCTCGAGTCGGACCCGGAGTCGTTGCGTTCCGCCGTTGAGCTCCTCCTGCGGCAGAACGTCGAGGCGATCGTGCTGATCGCGGCGCACCGCAGCGCCCTCGAGGCCGTCAGGGGCATCGAACTCGGGGTGCCCCTCATCGCGGTGGAGTCGAGCGGCCGCGGCGGATTCCACCGGGTCGGCGTCGACAACTACCGCGGTGCGCGGATCGCCGTCACGCACCTCGCCGAACTCGGCCACACCAATATCGTGCACCTCGCCGGACCGGCCGACTCCGTCGACGCCATCGAACGAGCCAGGGGCTGGCGTGACGAACTGGGCGACCGCGGCCTCATCGCGAGGGAACCGCTGATCGGCGACTGGTCGCCTGCGAGCGGGTTCCGCCTCGGCATGGACCTGATCGAATCCGGCGCCTATGGCGACTTCACGGCCGTGTTCGCCGGCAACGACCAGATGGCACTCGGACTCATCCACGCCCTCGTCCGCAACGGACTCGCCGTGCCGGACCGCGTGAGCGTCATCGGGTTCGACGATATCCCCGAGGCCGCGTTCTTCTCCCCGACACTGACGACCATGCGCCAGGACTTCGACGAACTCGGCCGCAACATCCTGAGCACCCTCCTCGCCGTGCTCGAGGACGAGGAGGCGCCCGACCTGCCGAGCTCGGTCCCTGAACTCGTCGTCCGCGAGTCGTCCGCCCCGCGCGCCTAGCCGCTCCCGGCGGCGACACGCCCGCGCATCCGTTCGTGGCGGTGGTTTCGTCTCGGCTCACCGAACTGGCGCTCGTGAATCCGCGGCGCGGCTATCGGCAGGCCGAGGTGGCGATCGACTTCGCCAATCCGCTCTCGGCCAATGGGGGAGAGTCGCTCAGCCGGGTGCGCTTGTTCGAGCTGGGCTTTGTCGTGCCCGAGTTGCAAGTGTGTTTTCCGAACGTCCGTGGGCACGACTACTGGGTCGACTTCTACTGGCGTGCCGTGCGGAAGATCGGCGAATTCGACGGGCATCAGAAATACACCAGGGGGCGAATCCTGGCGGGACGCGATTCGGCTGAGGTCGTCGTGAAGGAGAAGACGCGTGAGGACGCGCTTCGGGACCGCTCAGACAGCTTCATGCGCTGGGACTGGAGCCTGGTCGAGTCTCCCCGGCGGTTCCACGAGTTTCTGATCGAACACGAGGTGCCGCGAGTGGCGACACGCCCGCGGTGAGTTATCCACAGAGGCGCGAATGCTGATTCTGCAGGATGTGGATAACCCGGCGATTTCCGCGGGAAAGCGGGCCTCCGAATGCGCCAGCCTGTTGACAACATCACGAATGTCGGTGGATAACTACATAATTGTAATTACCGCATGTAGTGGCCATTCCCATTGGGAGGCACTACATGTAGTATTGATCTCCAGCACAGCAACGCCGCAACACCCGTGACATCCCGCGTTTCGCAGGGCCGCATCGCACTTGCACAGTCGTACTGGCGCACTCACTTCTGAACCACTACTCTTCTGAACCACGAGAAAGGCCTTCCACATGGCAATCACGGTTTACACCAAGCCCTCCTGCGTGCAGTGCACAGCCACCTACCGGGCCCTCGACAACAAGGGCATCGAGTACGAAGTGCTCGACCTCTCCGTCGACGAGAACGCCCTCGAGGCCGTCAAGGCACTCGGCTACCTGCAGGCGCCCGTCGTCATCACCGACGAGGACCACTGGTCCGGCTTCCGCCCGGACAAGATCAACGAACTCGCCGCACGTCTCGCCTGAGCGGTCTGCGCTACGGGACTGAAGCACGCGGTTCGAGAGTGAGGCCGGCATCCAATGGCTGAGATCGTCTATTTCTCCAGCACCTCGGGGAATACCCAGAGGTTCGTGGAGAAACTCGGCCGGCCTGCCGCACGCATCCCGTTGTACGCGCGCGACGAGCCGCTCCGGGCGACGGAGCCCTATGTGCTCGTCGTGCCGACCTATGGCGGCGGCGAGGCCAGGGGAGCTGTGCCGAAGCAGGTCATCCGCTTCCTGAACGACGAGCACAACCGTTCGCTCATCCGCGGCGTGATCGGCGCGGGCAACATGAACTTCGGCACGGCATTCTGCATCGCGGGGGACATCATCGCGGCCAAGTGCAACGTGCCGCATATGTATCGATTTGAAGTATTGGGAACTCCGGATGATGTGCGCATCGTTCACGACGGATTGGAATCATTTTGGAAGCAACAGCCGTGAAAGTAGCCCCGCACGCGCAGGTCGCGCTGGCGATGGACTATCACTCCCTCAATGCCATGCTCAACCTCTATGGGCCGAACGGGGAAATCCAGTTCGATAAGGACAGGGAGGCGGCCCGGGAGTTCTTCCTGCAGCACGTCAACCAGAACACGGTGTTCTTCCACTCCCTCCGGGAACGCCTCGACTACCTGGTCGAGAAGGAATACTACGAGCAGGCCGTGCTCGACCAGTACTCCTTCGAATTCATCACGAGGCTCAACGACCTCGCGTACTCGAAGAAGTTCCGCTTCCAGACCTTCCTCGGTGCGTTCAAGTACTACACGTCGTACACGCTCAAGACCTTCGACGGCAACCGGTACCTCGAGCGTTTCGAAGACCGCGTCGTCATGACCGCACTCGGCCTCGCCCAGGGCGACGAGAAGCTCGCGACCGGCCTCGTCGAGGAGATCATCGCCGGCCGTTTCCAGCCCGCAACGCCGACGTTCCTGAACTCGGGCAAGGCGCAGCGCGGCGAACTCGTCTCCTGCTTCCTGCTCCGCATCGAAGACAACATGGAGTCGATCGCCCGCGGCATCAACTCCTCGCTCCAGCTCTCCAAGCGCGGCGGCGGCGTCGCGCTGCTGCTCAGCAACATCCGTGAGTCCGGCGCCCCGATCAAGCAGATCGAGAACCAGTCGAGCGGCATCATCCCCGTGATGAAGCTCCTCGAAGACTCCTTCAGCTACGCGAACCAGCTCGGTGCCCGCCAGGGTGCCGGCGCCGTGTACCTGCACGCGCACCACCCCGACATCATGCGCTTCCTCGACACCAAGCGTGAGAACGCCGACGAGAAGGTGCGGATCAAGACCCTGTCGCTCGGCGTCGTCATCCCCGACATCACCTTCGAGCTCGCCAAGAAGGACGAGGACATGTACCTGTTCTCGCCCTACGACGTCGAGCGCGTCTACGGTGTGCCCTTCGCCGACATCTCCGTGAGCGAGAAGTACCACGAGATGGTCGACGACCCGCGGATCAAGAAGTCCAAGATGAAGGCGCGCGACTTCTTCCAGACCCTCGCGGAGATCCAGTTCGAGTCCGGCTACCCGTACATCATGTTCGAGGACACCGTCAACGCGGCGAACCCGATCAAGGGCCGCATCAACATGTCGAACCTGTGCTCGGAGATCCTCCAGGTCAACACACCGACCACGTACAACGAAGACCTGTCCTACGACACCATCGGCAAGGACATCTCCTGCAACCTCGGGTCGATGAACATCGCCCTGTCGATGGACTCGCCGGACTTCGGCAAGACCGTCGAAACCGCGATCCGTGGCCTCAACTCGGTCTCCGAGCAGAGCCACATCGCCTCGGTTCGTTCGATCGAAGACGGCAACGACAAGTCGCACGCGATCGGCCTCGGCCAGATGAACCTGCACGGCTACCTCGCCCGCGAGCGGGTGTACTACGGCAGCGAAGAAGCGATCGACTTCACGAACATCTACTTCTACACGGTGCTGTTCCACGCCCTCCGCGCCTCGAACACCCTCGCCATCGAACGCGGCCACGCGTTCGCCGGCTTCGAGGACTCGACGTATGCCTCCGGCGCGTTCTTCGACAAGTACACCGACCAGTCGTGGGTCCCGTCCACCGCTCGCGGCGCCGAACTGTTCGAGAAGGCCGGGGTGCGCATCCCGACCCAGGCCGACTGGGACGAGCTGAAGGCATCCGTCATCGAACACGGCATCTACAACCAGAACCTGCAGGCCGTGCCGCCGACCGGGTCGATCTCCTACATCAACAACTCGACCTCGTCGATCCACCCGATCGCCTCGAAAATCGAGATCCGCAAGGAAGGCAAGCTCGGCCGCGTCTACTACCCGGCCCCGTTCATGACGAACGACAACCTGGACTTCTACCAGGACGCCTACGAGATCGGTGCGGAGAAGATCATCGACACCTACGCCGCGGCAACGCAGCACGTCGACCAGGGTCTCTCGCTCACGCTCTTCTTCAAGGACACCGCGACGACCCGCGACATCAACAAGGCGCAGATCTACGCGTGGCGCAAGGGCATCAAGACCATCTACTACATCCGTCTCCGCCAGATGGCCCTCGAAGGGACCGAGGTCGACGGCTGCGTCTCGTGCATGCTCTAAGCACAGCACCGCTTCATCTACTGTGGATGCTGTAATCACAGTGCACGCTGACTCGTCCGATACCGGCCGAAGACTGAGACAGGCCGAAAAAGGAACACGAAATGATTGACAAGCTCAAGCTCATCTCGCATGTCGATGCGATCAACTGGAACAAGATCGAAGATGAGAAAGACGTCGACGTCTGGAACCGGCTGACCAACAACTTCTGGCTGCCGGAGAAGATCCCGCTGTCGAACGACGTGCAGTCCTGGAACCAGCTCACCCCGGTCGAGCAGCAGCTCACCCTGCGCGTGTTCACCGGCCTGACCCTGCTCGACACGATCCAGGGCACCGTCGGCGCCGTCTCGCTGATCCCCGACTCGATCACCCCGCACGAAGAGGCCGTCTACACGAACATCGCGTTCATGGAGTCCGTGCACGCCAAGAGCTACTCGTCGATCTTCTCCACCCTGAGCAACACCAAGGACATCGACGAGGCGTTCCGCTGGTCGACGGAGAACGTCAACCTGCAGCGCAAGGCCTCGATCGTGATGGACTACTACCAGGGCGACGACCCGCTCAAGCGCAAGGTCGCCTCGGTGCTGCTCGAGTCGTTCCTGTTCTACTCGGGCTTCTACCTGCCGATGTGGTTCTCCAGCCGCGCCCGCCTGACCAACACGGCCGACCTCATCCGCCTGATCATCCGTGACGAAGCGGTGCACGGCTACTACATCGGCTACAAGTTCCAGAAGGGCCTCGAGGCGGCGACGCAGGAGCGTCGCGACGAGATCAAGGACTACGCGTTCAACCTCGTCTTCGAGCTCTACGAGAACGAGGTGCAGTACACCCAGGACCTCTACGACACCGTCGGCCTGACCGAGGACGTCAAGAAGTTCCTGCACTACAACGCCAACAAGGCCCTGATGAACCTCGGCTACGAGGCCATCTTCCCCAAGGAGGTGTGCGACGTGAACCCGGCGATCCTGTCCGCGCTCTCGCCGAACGCCGACGAGAACCACGACTTCTTCTCCGGGTCGGGCTCCTCGTACGTGATCGGCAAGGCCGTCAACACGGAAGACGCCGACTGGGACTTCTAGCCCTGGACCGGTAGGACGGCGGAAGGCCGGGAGCGCACTGCGCCCCCGGCCTTCCTCGTTCGTTCCGGTCGGCTAGTGGGCGGCCGTGGCGTCGGCGTGGCCCGAAGCGTCGTGCCCCGAAGCGTCGTGCCCCGTGTCCTGCGCTGCGCCGTGTGCCAGGTGCTCGGCGATCTTCTGGATCTCCGGGCCGTAGGTCCCGGTCCCGGCGTCGGTGGCGATCTGCTGGGCAGCGGCATCCTGCTGCTCCGCCGGCAGTGCCTTGAGCGCGGTCAGGGCGCTCTGCAGCTCGACCGGGAGCTTGTCGAACAGGGCGGGGTTGTCGACAAGGCTCAGGGCGAGCTTGGTGACGGCGGGACCCGCGTCCGTGGTGTCCGTCGCGGTGTCGCCGCCGGCGCCGGGGGTGCCGGCGTCGAGGCTGCCCTCGAGCGCTGCGTGCAGAGCGGCGCGCAGCGGATGCTCCGGGTCGGCCTGGATCGCAACGGCGAGCGCCTGCGCCTGCCCGCCATAGTTCCCGGCGAGAGCCGACGTGGCGATGAATTCGGCGGCGGCGGTGCGGTCCCCGTCCGAGGCCTGCGTGAGGGTGGTCAGGTCGGCCTGCAGATTCGCAGGCAGGCTCGCAAAGAGCTCGGCGTGATCGGAGATCGTCGCGGCGACCTTCTGGGCCTTCTCGCCGAAGTCCTGTCCGTGCGCGAGGTCCCCGCGCAGCTCGTGCGCGACGGAGCTGAAGAACGAGGCGCCCGGGGTAGCGGGGGCGGATGCCGACGGGGTCGACGGGGCGCCCGGTTCGGCGGTTCCGCCCAACGGGCTGGCCGTTGCTCCCTGCATGCCGGTGCCGAGCAGGGCACCCGCGGCGAGCACGGAGGCGGCGCCGATCGTGAGGCGCTTCTTTCGAGAGGTGGCGGTAGCCGAGGAGTTCTTGTTCTGGGTCACAGTTATTCCTTTCGATTGCGTGCGGCCGACGGTGGGTGCAATCCAGGGCGGGCCCGGATGGCGAACCGATGCCGGCAGCACGTGGCGAGTCTAGGCAGCCGGGTCGGCCAGACCCTCCGTGTCTGCTGGGTGCCCCGCCCGGGAGACGGATGAGTGCTGCCAGGACTTCCCGCCCGATGTCGGCCGTCGTCCGGCAGGCATCCAGGGTCAGGTTGCCGCTCTCACCGGGCGTTTCCGGGGCCGGTCCAAGCGCGCGACTCTCCGTGGATGGCGACACCGGGTCCGGTCCCGGCGGTGCAGGAATTACGCTCTCGGCTGAGTCGGCGGCCGCAGCGTGTCCCTCGTTGGGGGACTAGTGCTCAACGTGAGGATGTGTCACCATAGACAGAATATCTCATTACCTGGTTCCACCCGTTGAGTCTGACGAACAGTCAGCTCCGGCGACGTACGCGCGACACTGAAGTGATTTGACACTGGAGTTACCGGGTTCAGCACCACGATCTGGTACTTCGGAGTCCCCTTAAATGAACAAGAATCACCTGGCGGCAGCGCTTGCGCTTTCGCTGGCTATACTCGGCCTCATCGCCCCCACGAACGTTTCTTCCGCCCAGGCGGCGACGCCGTCGTCCGTCAAGGTCGTCGACTCCGCGAACATCATCACGGACCCGGCCTGGTTCACACAGGCGTACAACGAGGGTATCCGTCTCTACGTGATGCACTCGACCGCGTGGGGCAGCTGCGCCCCCTGGGAGCACACACAGGCCCAGCTGAAGATGGCGCTCGACGCCGGCCTCAAGATCGCCGTCTACACCCGGGATGCGACGTGCTGGCAGGGCGGGATCGCCGCGGCCGGCCCGTACCAGTCGCAACTGCAGTTCTTCGCCCTCGACGTCGAGACCGGCAGCTCGCCGGTCACCCGCGCGATGGTCGACGGGGTGCGTGCGATGGGTGTGCGGCCGGTGATCTACAGCGGTTCGGGGATGTGGCCGAGCATCATGAACAACAGCGGCGCCTTCGCCGACGTGCCGCTCTGGGACACCAATGCCGGTGCAGTGAACTACAGCGGCTGGCTCGCCGACACGGGCGCGCCCGCTGCGGTGTCATACGGCGGCTGGAACACCGCCGCGAATCCGCGGATCGGCGTGCAGCAGAAGTTCGAGCACAACCTGAACGGCGTCCTCGTCGACCTGAACTCGTTCGACGCGACCTTCCTCGGCCTCGGTGCCACGGCGCCCGTGGCGCCCGTGGTCGTGGCGCCTGCGCCGACGCCGACGCCGACGGCCACTCTCACCCCGACTCCGACTCCCACGCCGGCGCCGGCGAAGGTTCGGATCCACCACCGGCGCTGACGCGCGCATCCGCTCGCCCGCCGGACCGAGCGCGGGCGTTCCGCCGCCACGCGGGTGGTCGACCAACCGCGCAACGGCGGAAGACCCGCGCTCGGCGATGCGCTCGGGGCGCGGGGGCGCGGCGGGGGTCAGTCCTCGTCGGGGATGACGACGAGAGTCACCGGGATGTTTCCGCGCGTGGCGCGGGAGTACGGGCAGACCTGGTGGGCCGCCTCGAGCATCTCCTGGGCGACGACGGGGTCGACGCCGGGCAGCTGGGCCTCGATCGTGACCTCGAAGTCGAAGCCGGTGGCCATTCCGCCGACGAGGTGCACCTCGAGCGAGACGGCGGAGTCGGTGACGTTGACCTTGCGCTGGCGGGCGACGCCCTTGAGCGCGTTGTGGAAGCACGCCGCCCAGCCGCTCGCGAAGAGCTGCTCGGGGTTCGTGCCCGCGCCGCCGTCGCCGCCCATTTCGGCCGGAATGGACAGGTCGAGGTCGAGCTTGTTGTCGCTCGTGACGACCTTGCCCGTTCGTCCGCCCCAGGAAGTGGCGGATGCGGTGTAGACGGCGGTGCTCATTGTGTCTTCTTTCGTGGTGGGCGGGGCAGACTGGGGGTGGCCCTTGTGGAAGTGCTTCGTATTCGAAACAACTAGGAGCGAGTCGTGAGTATTCCCCCATCGGGCGGTGCGAATCCGGGCGATCCTGAGCGGATCGGCGCGGCCCCGAGTGTGTCGCCCGCGGAGATGCGCGCCTGGGCGGCCATCGTCGAGACCGCGAACATCGTGCAGTTCGCCGCAGACCGCCAGTTGCGGGATGCCGTGGGCCTGACCCTTGCCCAGTTCGAGATCCTGCTCCGGCTCCTCGAGGCGCCAGAGGGGCGGTTGCGGATGACCGACATCGCGGACGCGCTGACGGTGTCCCGCAGCGGGCTCACTTACCAGGTCGCCCGGCTCGAGGCCCTCGGGCTCGTGGAGCGACGCCCGTCACCCGGCGACGAACGTTCCGTCATCGCGCACATCACCGCAGCGGGCCGAGCGGCACTCGCCGCCGGCGGACCGGGTTACGTCACGCTCGTGCGTGAGATGCTCTTCGACCGCATCGGGCCGGAGGAACTCGCGACGGTCACCGAGATCCTCGGCGACGTGCGCGCGCAGCTGCGGTCACGTCCGAAGCGGTCGGCGTTCCGGCGTTCCCGCGGCGCTGCCGCTGCGGGGGATTGACCTCCCGGCGCCGCTCACGCCGTCGGGATCAGCTCGGTGCGGGGGCACGGCTGCCCGCCGACGAGATTGAGGCAGGAGGCGAACACGGAGGGGTACGGTTCACTCAGCGAGGATCCGAACCAGGTGTTGTAGAACAGCCAGAAATTCAGGTTTCCGTGCGTCGAGCATCCGCCGCCGTCGCCGTTCGTGTCGGCGAGTGCCGCGGCATCCGGCTGGTACGGGGTGTAGTTGTACAGGTTCGCCGTGGCCTGGTTGCGGATCTGAACCGTAGCCGCGCCGCACGCGGCGTCTGGGTTGTACGCGACGCTGACCGCGCCGACCTTGTAGGCGCGTTCGGGCTCCTGGGTGTACTGCCGGAACTGCCACGCGGCCCGGTAGACCTGGTTGAAGAAGCCGAAGTACTCCGCGGCGCAGTCGGCGGTATCCGGGCAGCCGTAGCCCGTCGCCCGCAGGTAGCCGGATGCGCTGGGCCGGGTCAGCAGGGACTGTTCCTTCTGCAGCAGCACGAGGAGAACCCGCGGGCTGATCGTGCAGGCCTCGGCGACCTTCTCGATGATCGTGCTCGCACGCTCGTTCGGCTCGCCCGCGTACGCAGCGCAGTGTCCGGGGCCCTGCGCGGGTTCGGACACGGTCGACTCGCGGTACTCCCAGAGGCACGGCGACTCGTCGCGTCGCACACAGTTCCGGCCTTCCAGGAAGGACTGCACCTCGTCGGTCGTCATCGCATTGGGGTTGAAGAAGTTGTAGTCACTGATCAGGGCGCCGGCGTCGAAGACGGCGGGATCGGAGGGCGCCGTCCGCGGCACGACGACCGAGCGCACGAGGAAGCCGCCGGCCACGATCGCGGCGACCGTCGCGACGGCGATGAGGATTCGTCGCTGGGAGGCGCGGAGAGGCATGACTCCACCCTAACCGGGCCCGGCAAACGATCGGGGCCGGAGAGGTGCCAGCGCCAGGGCTGACGCGGGGCTGACGGTGCGGGGTGGCCGCGACGGTTTTTCTCGCGGTCGGGGGTGTTTTCCGTCGCGCCCCCTTTGCCGGGAGTAGCGTGGGAGCATGTCAGGCATCGATGCAGACCAGTCTCCAGCTCCCACCGGCAGTATCGTCGTCGGGCACGACGGCTCCGACTATGCGAACCATGCGCTCGCGGTCGCCCTCGACCTCGCCGGGCCGCTCGGCGCATCCGTCGTCGTCGTCCGGGCCTGGTCGATCGACACCGCTCCACGCCCGGCCGACTGGAAGTTCGGCTACGTTTCGCCCCTCACCGACTACGCCGGCGCGGTACGGGAGAAGCTCGAGGCCGATGCCGGGCCGATCGCGGCGCAGCATCCGGGAGTGCCCGTCGAGTACCGGGCGGCGTACGCGACGCCGCTCAGCTGCCTGATCAGCGTTTCCCGCGGCGCACGGATGCTGGTGGTCGGCTCCCGCGGGCGCGGCGGCCTCGCCGGGATGCTGCTCGGGTCGGTCAGTGAACAGTGTGTGCGACACGCGGACTGCCCTGTGCTCGTGGTGCGGCCCGGCGTACCGGCCTGAGCGGCCCCTAGCGTCCGGCCGCGGGGCTCCTGAGGTCGGCGACCGACGCCCGGGGGATGAGTTCCGTCGGGAGTTGGATGTCCTCGACCGGCTGACCCGGTGACTCGATCTCGGCCACGAGCCGTTCGACGGCGAGCTCTCCGAGTTGCTCGACCGGGCGCGCGACGACGGTGATCCCCGGGACCATGTATGCCGCCCACGGGCTGTCGTCGACCGTGACCAGAGACACTTCGCGTCCGATCGCGAGCCCCCGCGAACCTGCGACCTTGAGCACGGACAGCGCCATGTCGTTGTTGGAGGTGAAGATGACCGTGGGTGGGGAGGCCAGGTCGAGCATCTCTGCGACCGCGGCCTCCGATGACTCGGGGACGTCTTCGCTGAAATGCCAGACCTGGTCTTCGGGAGGGATGCCCGCGTCGGCCGCTCCGGCGGCGAAACCATCGGCACGGTCCCTGACGCTCGAGATCAGTGCGGGGGGCCGTGCGGTGGTCTGGCCTGCGATGTTCGCGGCCGTGATCAGGAAGCCGAGCCGGGCGTGCCCGAGGCCGACGGCATTGCGGACCGCCTCCCGCGTGCCGGTGAAGTCGTCAGTCGTGACCGTGGTGACGCCGAGATCGTCCAGGCGACGGTCGGCGAGCACGAGCGGGCGTCCGCCCAGGTTTCCGGCCTCGAGGTGCTCGCTGTGGCCGATTGCGGAGGGGAACACGATGAGGCCGTCGACCTGCTTCTCGAGCAGGGTTTCGATGGCCCCTCGCTCTACGTCCGGGTCCTCGTCGGTGTTGCTGATCAGGACCTGGTACCCGCGTTTTCGCGCGGCATCGACGATGGACTTGGTGGCGCGGTCGAAGAATGCGTTCGTGAAGTCTGCGATGACCACGAGTCCGATCGTGCTGGTCGACCCGGCGCGCATGGCCCTGGCGAGTTCATTGGGGCGGTAGCCGATCTCGTCTGCTGCGCGACGGACGCGTTCCACGGTGGCTGCGGACGTGCGCCCATACCCGGAGAGGGCCCGGGAGGCGGTGGCGCGGGAGACGCCGGCGTGCTCTGCGACGTCGATGATCGTCGGAGCGTGACTTCGTCGTTCAACCATGAACAATCCTCGTAATCGAAACGTTACCGAACAGGCTTGCGCCGCGGTGCTGTGTGCTGCAATCTTATACAAGTTTGCGAGAACGATCTCGCAAACGGCGTGTGCAGTCGCAATTGCAGTGCACCTATGTGTCAAAGGAGACCTCCATGAAGCGTTCGTTCCGAGCGATCACCACCGTCGGCGTCGTAGCCGCATTCGCCATGTCATTGGCCGCGTGCTCGACAACCGCGAGCACGGGAAGCGCGACCACGGCGACCGAAAAGAAGGACATCACCATCGCCTTCGTGATGGGCGCAGAGTCCGACCCGTTCTTCCAGGCCATGAAGGTCGGCGCCGAGGAGGAGGCCAAGGCCCAGGGCGTCAAGCTCATCTGGCAGGGCGACCCGGCCAAGTACTCCGCCGAAACGCAGATCCCGATCGTCGACGCCGTGCTCGCCCAGCAGCCCACCGGCCTCGTGCTCATCCCGACCGACCCGAAGGCCCTGCAGGCCTCGGTTGCCAAGGCCACAGCGGCCGGCATCCCCGTCGTCAACGTCGACACCCACGTCTCCGACCTCAAGGACGTCGTCAGCTTCATCACCGGCGACAACGCCGACGGCGGTTCCAAGGCCGCCGACGCGCTCGCGACCCAGATCGGCTACAAGTCCGGCGGCTCGTACAAGGTCGTCGTCGGACTCACCAGTGCCACCGCCACGACCAACGTGAGCCGCCTCGACGGCTTCAAGGCCCAGGTCGCCGCGAAGTACCCCGGCGTGGAAATCGTCGACGTCGCCTACTCCGAGTCCAACCCGGAGACGGCTGCCACGAACGTGAGCAACTGGCTGACCAAGTACCCGGACCTGAACGGCATCTTCGCGATCGACGGCACGAACGCCTCCGGCGCGGCCGCCGCGCTCGAGTCGAAGGGCCTCAGCGGCAAGATCGGCCTCGTCGGCTACGACGCATACCCGGACAACGTCGCCAAGATCAAGTCGGGCATCTTCACTGCCCTCGTCGCCCAGGACCCGGCCGCCGAGGCTCGCCTGGCCATCAAGACCCTCGTCGAATTCATCAACACCGGCAAGACGGCGACCGAGCACGAGGTCGTCATCCCCAACGTCGTCCTCGACTCCAAGACCTCTGACGCTGACTTCGCCAAGTACACCTACGTCAAGTAACTGACGCTTCCCGTACTTCACGAAAAGAGCCAGGGAGTCATCGTGACCAACAGCAATCAAACCACTGCGCGGAAACCGGGCGTTCCGGCGGAACAGAAGCCGGTTCCGCTCGCTCTCACGGCGCGGATCAGCACCCTCGCGTCGAACCAGAGCACCATCCTGATCGGCGTGATGGTCCTACTCGTCGTCGTCTTCTCGGTGCTGGAGCCCAAGTTCTTCTCCGCACTGACCGCCAGCAACATCCTCACAGACTGGGGATCGGTCGTCCTGATTGCAGTTGGCCAGACCTTCGTCGTGATCAGCGGTGGAATCGACCTCTCGGTCGGGGCCGTCATCGGTCTCAGCGGAGTCGTGTCGGCCTGGACGATGGCGAACGTCCTCAAGGTCGACCAGACGGTGTCCGGCGCGGACGCGTCGGGCCCGCTCCTCATCGGCACCCTGGTGTCGGTGGGAGTGGGGCTCCTCGTGGGCCTGACCAACGCCTTCCTGATCAACAAGCTCCGGATCGTCCCGTTCATCGCGACCCTGTCGACGATGGGGGCCGCCCTCGGGCTCTCCGTGATCATCTCGAGCGGGCAGCCCATCGGCTCGGCCAACAACTTCGACCTCATCGCCGCGATGGACCCGAAGGTGAACCCGTTGTCGTGGGCCTTGATCGTCGTGATCGTCGTGGTGACCATCGCCGGCCTGTTCCTGCACAAGGCGCGGTTCGGCCTCTACACCTACGCGATCGGCTCGAACACCTTCGCTGCCCGCGGCGCGGGCATCAACGTCGAACGACACCTGACGTTGGTCTACGCGCTCTCCGGGGCCCTGGCGGGCCTCGCCGGGATGTACGTCTACCTGCGCCTCGGTGCCGGCTCGCCGTCATCGGGAACGGGGCGTGAACTCGACGCCATCGCCGCGGTCGTCATCGGCGGCGCATCCCTGATGGGGGGCATCGGCCGGATCTGGGGCACCGTGCTCGGTGCGCTCATCCTCTTCACGGTGCAGTCCGGCCTGATCATGGTCGGCGTCGCACCCGACTG
Organism: Cryobacterium sp. MDB2-A-1; assembly: GCF_004402675.1. Classification (NCBI taxonomy): domain Bacteria; kingdom Bacillati; phylum Actinomycetota; class Actinomycetes; order Micrococcales; family Microbacteriaceae; genus Cryobacterium; species Cryobacterium sp. MDB2-A-1. The sequence goes on from NZ_SOFK01000022.1 coordinate 116,395, forward strand.
GAAGAAGGTCGTCGTGGCCATCCTGATCGCCGCGGCCGTCGCTGCGCAGACGCTGCAGAGCAAGAACGGAAGAAAATAATGACCGGCGAAGTGATCTACGAAGTCAAGAACGTCTCCAAGCGCTACGGGTCGGTCGTCGCCCTCGATGGTGCGAGCCTCAAGCTGCACGCCGGCGAGGTGCTCGGCCTGGTCGGCGACAACGGCGCGGGCAAGTCGACGCTCGTCAAGGTCCTCTCGGGGGCTCACCAGCCCAACGGCGGGAAGATCTACCTCGACGGCGTCGAGCGCACCTGGGGTTCGCCCCGGGAGGCGCTCGAGGCCGGCGTCGAAACCCTCTACCAGGACTCGGGGCTCGCCCCGCACCTGACGGTGTCGCAGAACGTGTTCCTCGGCCGGGAGAAGACCGTCAAGGGAATCTTCGGCACGATGGGCTTCCTGGCCCGCAAGGAGATGGAGCACGACGCCCACGAGGACCTCGAGCGCGTCGGGATCGCCGTTCCGGCATCCGACCGCCCGGTGTCCCAGCTTTCCGGCGGTCAGCGCCAGGCCGTGGCGATCGGCCGCGCCGTGGCGTGGGCGCGCCGTGTGATCATCCTCGACGAGCCGACCAACCACCTCGGTGCACGGCAGGCCGGCGAGGTGCTGCATGTCATCAAGGCCGCGAAGGCGAAGGGGCTCGGCGTGATCTTCATCTCGCACACCCTGCCTCATGTGCTCGAGGTCACCGACCGGGTCGTCGTGCTGCGGCTCGGCAAGATCGTCATGGATGCCCCCACCTCGGAATTCGACGGGGATCGCCTGATCGGTGTGCTCACCGGAACCATCCAGACGGTCAGGGTCGAGGGCGACTGACCCGCCGGTCGGACGCTCCGGGAAGCAAACGAAGCAGCCCCCTGGCGGCGCACTGCAGACACTCGCAGTGCTCCGCCCGGGGGCCGTCTTCGTGTCCTGAGACCGTGCGCGCTGGTCTCAGACGCTCGTGCGGAGCAAACCCCCGACATCCGTTTCCGCCCCGCCCGCTGCGGCGCGATTGGCCTCCAGCCAGGCGGTCAGGTCGGCGGCGGACAGGGGACGCGAATAGAGGTAGCCCTGCACCCCACCCGTGCCGAGGGCCTCGAGGAGACGTTGCTGGTCAAGCCGCTCAACGCCCTCTGCGACCGTCGCGACGCCGAGCTGGGCGCACAGCCGAACGATCGCCTCGATGACGGAGCGGTCGAAGGGATTGGACACCGCGCCGGCGACGAAACTCATGTCGATCTTCACGATGTCGACGGGGAGCGCGCGCAATGACGTCAGGGAGGCATAGCCCGTGCCGAAGTCGTCGATTGCGATCCCGACGCCGAGCGCTCCGATCGCGCGGAGGCGACCGATCGCGGCGGGGGAGTCCAGTACGACGGTCTCGGTGAGTTCGATGATGAGATCCTTCGCGAGGGTCCCGGTGTCGGCCAGGCAGCCGATGATCGAGTCGACGAACCCCTCGCGGTCGAGCTCGTGGGCCGAAACGTTCACGTGCACGGCCATCGGCGCTCCAGGATTGGCCGTCCGCCATGCCGCGGCGTCGAGGCAGGCGCGTCGCATCACGAAAGCGCCGATACCGATGATCGCTCCGGTCCGCTCGGCGATGTCGATGAAGTCACCGGGGAAGAGCAGGCCGCGTTCCGGGTGTTGCCAGCGGACGAGGGCCTCGACGGCGGTGCACTGCAGCCCGGGGAGATCGAGGATGGGCTGGTAGTGCACGACGAGCTCGTCGGCGGCCGCCGCGGCCGCGAGCTGCCATTCGAAGGTGACCCTGGGATTGTCCACGCGGAGGAGGCCAGGCTCGAAGACCTGGACGCGGTTCTTGCCATTGGCCTTCGCCGCGTACATCGCCACGTCCGCCTGGTGCACCAGATCCTCGATGTCGATCCCTGCTGCTGCTGTGGCGATGCCGATGCTGACGCCGACCTGCGCGGTGTTCCGCTCGAGGGTCACCGGTTCGGCGATCGACCTGCCCAGGGCTGTGGCGATGCAGAGGGCATCGGAATCACTCTTGCCGGCCAGGATGATGGCGAACTCGTCGCCACCGAGCCTGGCGCAGATGGCATTGCTCCCGGTGTTTGACCGCATCCGCTCGGCGACCTCGATGAGGAGTTCGTTTCCGGCCCGGTGTCCGAGAAGGTCGTTGACGTCCTTGAAATCGTCGAGATCGAGGAAGAAGATGTGGACGCCGCTGGCATCGTCTACCGTGCCCAGGATCGCGGTGAGCTTGGCCATGAACGACGCACGGTTGTTGAGACCGGTAAGCGGGTCCGAACTGACCTGGACCGTGAGCTCCCCCTGGACCGTACTGTTGCGGAGGGCGAGCGAGACCTGGTTGGAGAGCGCCCGGACCGAAACGAGGGCCTCCGCCGGGATCGTGCCGGGGGCTCCCACAAGAATCCACGTATTCGCCTGGGCATTCGAGGCGAGGCAGGCCCACGCCAGGGGGGTGCCGACGGCTGCATCGAGTGGGAGGGAGTCGACGTCGGTCGCGCTGGCGTCTTTTCCATTGGAGGCAGACGTGATGACGGTGCCGGGCAGTTGCGCAGGCAGCGAGTCGAACTGGCCGGTCGCGCCGTCGACGCGCAGGACAGGGCCGTCGCGCATGACCCGCAGGACGCGCAGTCCGGGGGTGGCGAGGCAGAGTTCCTGCGTCGCAGCCCAGCCGATGACCAAGATATCCGCCTCGTCGATGACTCCGAGGAGCAGGGTTCCAGTCGCCGAAAGCTCACGGTCGCGTCGCATCGACTGTTCGCGGGAGACCAGCACCATGCTCAGTTGCCGCACGATCACGACGGTGAGGAACAGGGTCGGAATAGTGCCGAGCACCACCACCGGTGGCGTCATCGCTGCGGACCCGTTGACCGGAACCCACAGCACGACCGTGATGACGAGTGCAAGCGAATACAGCGAGCAGCGGATGAATGACCTCGCCGTGGAACCGTAGAGTCCGCGCAACCAGATGGCCCCGAACATGACCCCGAGGACGATCATCGGGTCGGGCAGTGTCAGTGCGAGCGCCACGAACGCGACGAAGTCGATCAGGTCGAGTGCGAGCGGAATCCTTCTGAGGATGAACGCGGAACACCACGAGGCGATCAGGGCGACCGCGGCCGTGAGCGCGACCAGGAGAACTCCGTTGGTGTCCGAGGCGACGATGATCGGAACGGTGAGCAGAACTGAGGCCACCGCGAACCACGTGAAGAGCCACCGGGTGCCCTCCGTCATGCAATCCGGGCGGCGGAACGGATTCCACAGCGCGGTGAAGAAGTGATGTTGTTGTATCGCGGTCATGCGAGGCCGGGTCCTGTCAGTGTGTAGGCCGGCGAACCCGAAGGTCCCGTGCCTTTGCGACCCCGCCTTTCGACGGGTGTGCCTGTATGAGACCGCAATATTTGAAGCGTTTTCACACAGGGCCAGCCTAGCCTCCGCGTTCGGGGGGCCTGGCCGGAAGGAGCACCCATCCGTGTCGGGTAAACTCGAATGTCGGATTTGAGGGGTGTTTCGGTGGTCGACCTGGAGCTTGAACGGGAACAGAACTACGTGGCAACGCTGTACGCGCGTCTGGACGCGCTGCAACGGGAGGCCGAGGACCAGCTGACGGCGGTGCGGTTGCTCGACGTCGGCGGAAATCATCAGACCCGCTCCGAGCGGGACACCTTTGCGCGCCTCTACGAGGACCGGATCGTGCAGTTGCGGGAGATCGACGACCGGCTGGCGTTCGGCCGGCTCGAACTGGCCGCGGACGACGCGAGCGGCGACTCCGTGTTCCGCTACATCGGCAGGGTCGGGCTGCGCGACGAAGACTTGCAGCCGATGCTGCTCGACTGGCGGGTGCCGCAGGCGAGCGCGTTCTACCAGGCGACGGCCGCGACCCCGCTGGGAGCCAGGGCCAGGCGCCACCTGCAGTCCAGGGGGCGGACCATCATCCGGATCGAGGACGAGATCCTCGACGCCGAACGCCTCGGCGGAGAACCCTCAGAACATCAGGGGGAGGGAGCGTTGCTCTCCGCGCTGACCGCCCAGCGCACCGGGCACATGCCCGACATCGTCGCGACCATCCAGGCGGAACAGGACCGGATCATCCGCTCTGACCTCGCCGGAGTGCTCGTCGTCCAGGGCGGGCCGGGCACGGGGAAGACCGCCGTCGCGCTGCACCGTGCGGCGTACCTGCTCTACACGCATCGCGATCGCCTGAAGCACAACGGGGTGCTCATCGTGGGGCCGTCCCGCTCGTTCCTGCAGTACATCGAGGCGGTGCTGCCGTCGCTCGGCGAGACCGGGGTGGTTCTCTCAAGCGTTGGACAGCTGTACCCGGGCGTCGAGGCGACCCGCGAGGACGTCCCCGCCGTCGCGGCGCTCAAGGGCCAGGCTTTCATGGCCGCGCTCATCGCCCATGCGGTGCGCTCCCGGCAGCGGATCCCGGTGGGGACCCGTCAGCTCGAGGTCAACGGCGACAAGATCACCCTGGCCCCGCAGCTCGTGGCGAACGCGATCGCCAAGGCGCGCGAGGGCGGCAAGCCGCACAACCTCGCGAGGGTCACCTTCGTGAAGACCGCGATCGGCGCGCTCGCGCGCGACTGGCTGCGCCAGCTGCAGCAGGGCGGCGCCTCGATGGACGAGTCCGACCTGCCGATGCTGCGCGAAGACCTGCGGCTCGCCCAGGACGTGCGCGTCGCGCTCAACACCGCGTGGCTGCCGCTCACCCCCGAGAAGCTCGTGCAGGATCTCTACGCACGCCCGCAATGGCTCGCCGAGCTCACCCCGGGCTGGAGTGCGGAGCAGAGGGCGCTCCTGCACCGGGCCAGGGACGCCGAGTTCACGATCGCCGATATCCCGCTGCTCGATGAGGCGGCCGAGCACCTCGGCGAGTACAACGTCGTCGACGCCGCCCAGAAGCGCGAGCAGAAGGAACAGCGCAAACGCGACATCGAGAATGCCGAACTCGCAATCGCGAACATGGACGTGAAGGGTCTCGTCAACGCGCGCGCCCTGGCAGACAACTTCGCCGAGCTCGGCGACCGGGCCACGACCGCCGAGCGTGCGGCCGTCGACCGCACCTGGACATACGGCCACGTCGTCGTCGACGAGGCGCAGGAACTCTCGCCGATGCAGTGGCGGCTGCTGCTGCGCCGGGGGCCGCGCCGGTCGTTCACGGTCGTCGGCGATATCGCGCAGGCCGCATCCGCCTCAGCATCCGGCAGCTGGAAGGAGGCGCTCGCGCCCATCCTCGACGCCTCCCTCGAGGCCGGGCGCTGGCGCCTCGAGGAACTGACCGTGAACTATCGCACACCCCGCCAGATCGCGACCGCCGCCGAGGAGATGGCGATCGCGCACGGGCTGCCGGTGACGCCCTCGCGGGCGGTTCGCGCGAGTGAGTGGCCGATAACCGTCGAAGCGGATGTCGCGGCAGCGGTTCACCGCGAGCGCGCGCTGCGTGCGGGCGGTACCCTCGCCGTGATCGCTGCCGATGCGGCGCTTGAGGCCGTCGGGGCGGAGCTCTCGGCGGAGTTCGGGGACCGTGTAGGTCTCGGCGCCCTCGGGCTCGGCAGGGAGATCGCACTCCTTGGGCCTCGCGACGCGAAGGGCCTCGAGTTCGACGCCGTGATCGTCGTGGATCCCGCAGGCATCGTGGCCGCCTCGGAGCGCGGGGCCGGATCGCTGTACGTCGCCATGACCCGCGCGACGCAACGCCTCTACCTCGTCGCCGACCTGAACTCCGCGCTGCCCGCCGGCCTCACCCGCTGACCCTCGCCCGCTGAGCCCCACCTTCGCGCCGCCCGTGAAGTTCCGCGAGAGTGCACTTTTGGCCCTTAAACCACGGGTTTAAGGGCCAAAAGTGCGCTCTCGCGGAAGGACGGGACGGGACCGCGCCGGGCGGGCGAGGCGGCGGGGTCAGGGGCTGGGCGCCTCGAAGTAGAGGTGGGCGTGCGCCCGGCATCCGTCGTTGAAGGGCGCCGCGCAGTGCGGGCAGCGTGTCGCGGCACGGTAGTCGGTGATGCTCAGGGTGCGGAGGCAGGCTCCGCAGAGGATCGCCTGCTCCGCCCAGAGCGCGACCGGCCACTGCCGCGCGGCATGATCGGCCGCGGCGGCGTGGCAGAGGTGGCAGGGGTAGAACCGGCGGCAGCAGTAGAACCGGATCGCGACGACATCCGCCGCCGTGTTGTAGTGAACGCACCGCGTCTCGTCGTCGACGGTCTCGCCGAACACCTCGAGGTCGGTCGTGCTCAGCTGTTTTCGGCCCGGTGGCTGCACCAGCGGCCGCCTACTTCTTGGCGGCTGCGGTGACCTGGTCCTGGACGAAGGTGGAGAACACCGTCGCGTCGGTCAGGGAGCCGGTGTAGGCGACGCCGTTGACGAGCACGGTCGGGGTTCCGGCGACCTTGGTGAGGGTCGTCGAGTTGGGCAGCGGGCCGGCGAGGGCGCGCTTGGTCGCATTGCCGACCCAGGACTTGAAGGCACCGTCAGTGATGCACTTCGTGATGCCGGCGTCCGTGGCTCCCGCGGTCGTGACCAGGCTCACAAGTTCCTGATCCGTCAGGCCGGCGGTGCTCTCAGCGGGTTGCTGGGCGAACAGGGCGGCGTTGACGGCCGGGAATGCGGCGGGCTGGTAGTTGGCCACGCACACGGCGGCGTTCGCTGCCCGGGTCGAGTACTTCGTCCCGGCCGAGTTGGCGTCGAGGATGGAGATCGGGTGGTACTCGAGCGTCGCGTTGCCCGCGGTGACCCAGGAGTTGATCGCGGTGCCGTTGGTGGTCTCGAACTGGCCGCAATAGGGGCACAGGTAATCGGCGTAGACGACGATGTTCGCAGTGCTCGTGAGCTTGGTCTGGTCGGTCGCGACCGGCGTGGCGTCCGCGGCGAGGGCGGCCGTCGGGACGGCGGTGATGGTCGTTCCGTCGCCGGTGAGCAGGACCCCATCGCTGGCCATGTTCAGCGGGCCGGCGGCCGCGGGGCCGTTGCTGTTCACGATGACGAGGGCGACGACGACGGCGATCGCAACCAGTCCGGCACCGATGCCGCCTCGCAGGAACAGCTTGTTTCGCTTGTCCTTCTTCTGCTGGGCTTCACGCATCAAGCGGGCGCTCTCCCGTGCCGCATCGCGGCGGTCCTTCTTCGGGGGCGTGCCTTTGCCGGGGAGGTTGCTGTTCATAGACCCTGTACACCGTTTCGTCGCGAGTGACTTATCGAATCTAGGTTAGGCCGTCCACCTCCACGCCCCGTGCCATCGGGCTGGGAGCCAGCTGTGAGGAGGGTTAGAACCAGGTGCTGAGGTGCGGCGGCTGCCCTGAGCGGAATGCGGCGTCGACCTGCGTCGCGGCATCCTCCGTGTGCGCGGTGACTCTGCCGGCGCGGCTCAGCACGACGGCGCTCGGGCCGCCCAGGTACAGGGCGGAGAGGGCGGCGACCGAGAGGCTGAGGTGGGCCGCTCCCGCCGGGGTGGCCTCGCCCGCGGCGAGCGGATGCGCCGAGCCGGCACCGTCTGGAGAGACAGTGAGCAGGAACTCGCCCCCTGCGATGCCGAGGTCGTCGGAGACATCGAGGAGGAAGACGCCGGGTGCGGCGTATCGGCGGTGCTCGAGTGCGGCAGGCACGTCGAGGAGGCGCAGCCAGAGGTGGTCGCGTTCGGCGGAGGCGCGCACGGCCCGCGGGTTCTCGAGCTGCCAGACGAGGGGCTCCGCGGTACTCCGGAGCGGGGCGGAGACCTCTCCGATGAGGTCGAGGTCGAGCAGGAAGCGCCAGAGTGCTGTGTATGCCGCGTCGGTCGCCGCGACCAGGTCGACGACGTCGAGCCGACCAGGGTAGGCGTCGCCCTCGAGCGTGACGCTGTAGACCGCGAATCCCTTCGGTCGGCCGGTCGGGTCGTCGAAGCGCACCGTCTGCCGCGTCGGGGTGGCGGCGGTCGTCGGGGTCGGGGCTGCCGCCTCGGACGGCTCGGCCAACGCGGGGGTCGTGAGTCCGAGGATCTGGTCCCAGAGGCTGTCGCGACGGTCGACGTCACCGGCGCCGCGCCTTCTGGCGGCTTCGAAGATCGCCGGGGCGTCGTGGCGCAGCGATTCGGGGGAGACGAAGTGCAGCCGCCCCATGTCCGTCGGGGCTGCCGGGGCCGGCCGGGCGTCGCCGGTGGTGATGGTGATGCTTGCCTGGTGCGCGGCCGGCCCGAACCCGTATCGCGCGTAGATAGTGGCCTCCGACACGGTGAGCATGGCGAGTGGCAGGCCGAGCCCGTGCGCGGTGCGGAGCTCGGCGGTGAGCAGGGCGCGGGCGAGGCCTCTGCGGCGGTGCGTCGGCGAGACGGTGACCGAGCTGATCGCCCAGGCGGGCAGCGTGCCGCCGCCGGGGACGCTCAGGCCCATCGGCCAGGACCGCACCGTCGCGACCGGGGTGAGCGGATCGGCAGCGGTCGCGTCGAGGACGGCCGTCACGCGATCCCCTGCGGTGTTCGCCAGGCGGCGGACAAGTTCGTTGTCGTCGGGCGCGCCCTCGTGGAAGCCGCGCGCTGTCGCGCGGTGCCAGTGTCGCCGGGCCTCGGTGTCTGCGGCGTCGATCAGGCGCAGTTCGAGGCCGCCGATCGCGAGCACGGCCGCCGATTCCTCGTCGATGGGCGTGCGTGCGAAGTCGGGTGCCGTGTAGTCGTTCACGGCCCTACTGTACTGGCCGGGGACCGGCCGGAGTCAGCTCGCGACGGTCGCGGCTGGCGTCCCGGGCCCGGGGACCGGAGGGACGAGCGCTCGTGCGACGGCCGCGCGGCCGATGGCGGCGAGGGACTCCGGCCCCGCCTCGGAGCCGATCTCGCCGCGTGGCACGGTCGCGAAGCCGAGGGAACGCTCGCCGAGTACGATCACCCGGCCGCCGCCGGCCTCGAAGGAGCGCAGCTCGTCCGTGAGCGGAGTGCCGTCCGTGTCATCGGGGGACGGCGGTCCGGCGAGGATCAGGATCCGGGGGCGCTGCCCGCGCAGGGATCGGACGAGTGCGAGTTCACGGTCGGGATCGCCGGCCGTGACGGTCACCGTGACGGTGAGTCCGGCATCCGCTGCCGCGTCGATCACGCCGGATGCCAGGAATGCGTCGCGCGGGTCCGCGATGTCGGTGACGACAAGGGCGACCGTCCGGGTGCTTCCCGTGGCAACGGCCTGCGCCGAGAGGTTGGGAGTGTAGCCGAGCTGGGCGGCGGCCGTGAAGACCCGGTCGCGGTAGTCCCCGTTGACGGTGCGGGTGCTGCCGTTCAGGGCACGCGACGCGGTGGCGAGGGACACGCCAGCCGCGGTGGCCACGTCGAGCAGGGTGGGTAGCCTGGATGACGGACTCATCGGTCCATCCCCTTCCTGGGGACTGGCGGGCCGGTTCGCGGTTCGGGTCGCGGTTCGGCAGGTGCTTGTCATTGTGGCACGCCGGGCGCGGGGAAGGCGTGTGCGGGCCTGAGACTCTCCTGCGGAACCGGGAATTCCCCCCGGTTGCGGGGCGACCGGGGGGAATTCTGCCTGCCGGCAGTGGCTGCCGGGCGTTCGGAACCTAGTTCAGCGCGAGTGCCGACCACGAGACCGGCGGCAGGATGACGGTGAGGACCCCTTCGGTGAGCAGCACGCCGTCGAGGGGCTTCAGGCCGACCCGATTCTGGTCGGCGAGTGTGTTCCTGGCGTAGACATCCGCATCGTGCAGGGTGACCGCTTCGGTGAGGAGCGTCGCGTCGAGGCCGGAGACGTCGATCGATACCTCGATCGACTCCGTCTGGCTGCGGTTCACGAGGAAGACGGCGGATGCGCCCGTCTCGGCATCGAAGGTCGCGACGGCGTCGACGAGGGGCGCTGCACCGTAGAGGGCCGTGTCATAGGTCCCGGCATCGATCCGGGGCTTCAGCACGACGCCGCGGGCGAGCCTCGAGGTCACCGAGAACGGGAAGAACGTGGTCTGGCGCCAGCTCGCCCCGCCCGGCTCGGTCATGATCGGCGCGATGACGTTGACGAGCTGTGCGAGAGAAGCGGATCCGACCCTGTCGTGGTTCTGCAGGAGCGTGATCAGCAGGTTGCCGAGCACGACGGCGTCGGCGACGGAGTAGACGTCCTCGAGCTGCCGCGGCGCGTGGCGCCACTCCTCGTTGACCTCCTCCGAGGCCTGGTGCTCGTCGAGGTACCAGATGTTCCACTCGTCGAAGGAGAGCTGGATGGTCTTCTCGCTGCGGAGCTTGTACTTGACGTGGTCCGCCGTGGCCTTCACCGTCTCGATGAAATAGGTCATCTCGAGGGAGGACGCGAGGTACGAAGCGAGGTCTCCCTTGCGCTCCTGGTAATAGGCGTGGCAGGAGACGTAGTCGACGTACTCGTAGCTGTGCTCGAGCACGACCCGCTCCCACTCCCCGAAGGTCGGCATCGCAGAACCGGAGGAGCCGCAGACGACGAGCTCGAGGCTCTTGTCCGCGGTCTTCATGGCGGATGCGGTGCGAGCCGCGATCTTCCCGTAGTCGTCGGCAGACATATGGCCGATCTGCCAGGGTCCGTCCATCTCGTTGCCGAGGCACCACATCCGGATGTCGTACGGCTCGACCGCGCCGTTCCGGATTCGCTGCTCGCTGAGCGCGGTCCCGTCGGGCTGGTTGGCGTATTCGAGAAGGTCGAGGGCGGCGTCGATGCCGCGGGTGCCGAGGTTGACGGCCATCATCAGCTCGGAGTCCGTCAGGGCGCACCAGCGGGCGAACTCCTCGAGGCCGACCTGGTTGCTCTCGAGCGAGTGCCAGGCGAGGTCTCGGCGCACCGGTCGGTCCGCGCGCGGTCCGACGCCGTCCTCCCACTTGTACCCGGAGACGAAGTTGCCGCCGGGGTAGCGGATGGTCGTCGAGCCGAGCTCCTTGACGAGGTCGACGACGTCGAGCCGGAACCCGTCGGCGTTGGCGGTCGGGTGGCCGGGTTCATAGATGCCGTCATACACGCACCGGCCGAGATGTTCGACGAAGGAACCGAAGATCCGGCGGTTGATGGGTGCCACGACGGCTGAGCGGTCGATGACGATTGTTGCCTGTGTCACGCGAGGAAAGTCCTTTGGAATCGAGATGGGTGGAAGAGGTGCGGATGCTTACTTGACGCTGCCGAGGGAGAGCCCGCCCTGCCAGTACTTCTGCAGCGTGAGGAAGGCGATGATGAGCGGGATCACGGAGACCAGTGCTCCGACGATGACGATGGTCCAGAGCGACTGCCCGCCGGTGTTGACGCCGGCCTGGGTCTGCAGGGCGCCGAGCCCGACGGTGACGGGGAACAGGTTCGGGTTGGAGAACATCACGAGCGGCAGGAAATAGTTGTTCCAGGTGCCGACGACGCTGAGCAGCAGCACGGTGACGAGGGCCGGGCGGAGCAGGGGGAGTGCGACGCGGAAGAAGATCCGCAACTCGCCGGCCCCGTCCATCCTTGCGGCGTCGATCATCTCGTCCGGGATCGCATCCTGGGTGTAGACCCGCATCAGGTAAACGCCGAAGGGATTGAGCATGGACGGCAGGATCACCGCCCACATCGTGTTCGTCAGGTGCGTCGCGCTGAACATCACGAACATCGGGATGACGAGGGCCGTCGCGGGGACCATGACCGAACCGAGCACCAGGGCGAAGAACGGGGTGCGCCCGGCGAAGCGGTACTGCGCGAAGCCGTAGCCGGCGAGCACCGAGATGACGGTCGCGCCGATGCCGCCGGTGAGGGCGTAGAGGAACGAGTTGCCGAGCCAGTGCCAGTACAGCCCATTCGAGTACGTGAACAACAGCTGGATGTTGTCGATCAGGTTGAACTTCCCGAACCAGAGCGGGCTGGTGTCGCCGCTGAAGAGCGTCGCCTGGTCCTTGGTGCTCGCGACGATGAGCCACCAGAACGGAAGCGCGAAATAGAGGATGAGGCCGACGAGGACGAGGTGCGGCAGGACGCGACGCCCGCCGGCCCGGCTGGCCTCGCGGGAGGCATGGGACCGCCGCTTCTCCGGTCGCGGTGAGGTGGTCGAAACGAGCACGGTCATGAGTTCAGTCCGCTCTTTTTACGCGTGAAGTGCAGGAAGATATAGGAGCCCACGAAGACGACGAGCCCGAGGGCGAATGAGATCGCCGAGGCGTAGTTGAATTGCGAATAGGAGAACGCGAGCGTGTATGCGTAGATGTTCGGCGTGTACGAGGCGGTGATCGATCCCGACGCCATGCTCCGCAGGATCTGGGGCTCCGTGAAGAACTGCAGGGTTCCGATCAGGGCGAAGACCAGGATCAGGACGAGCGAGGACGAGATCATCGGGATCTTGATCCGGAGCGCGGTCTGCCAGGCGTTGGCGCCGTCGATCTTGGCCGCCTCATAGATCGAGGTGTCGATGCCCTGGAGCGCCGCGTAGATGATGATCATGTAGTAGCCGGCCCACTGCCAGGTCACGACGTTCACGAGGCTGCCGAAGATGTTGTCCGGCGACAGCAACTGCGGCGCGTTGAGGCCGAACCAGCCGGCGACCTCTGCGGCGGGGCCGAAGCTCGGGCTGTAGAGGAAGCCCCACATCAGGGCGCCGATCACGGCGGGAACCGCGTAGGGAACGAATATCATCAGCCGGGAGAACTTGGAGAACCGGCTCGTGATCGAGTCGAGCAGCAGGGCAGCGCCGAGCGAGACGAGCATCTGGATCGGGATCAGGATGATCGAAAACCGCACGACGAGCCAGACGCCCTCGAGGAAGAGAGGATCGGTGAAGGCCTTGGCGTAGTTGTCGAGGCCGACCCAGTGCGTGCCCGTTGCCACGGTCTTGTTCTGCAGGCTGAGGATGAAGGCGTAGACGAGGGGCGTGAGGAGGAAGAGCACCAGGAAGACGGCGAAGGGGGCCACGAAGAGCCACCCCCAGCGTGCACGCCGGGCGCTGACGCCCGATCCGAGCCGGCCGGGTTTTTTCAGGAAAGCACGGTCCGGGGTGACGGAGCGTCTCTCGATGGTTGAGGACAACATTGTTCCTTTCCAGGGGCCGGGTGGTCGGCCGGTGCGTGAGCCCGGCCGACCACCGTGGGTCCGGGTTATTTGACCGTGTACCCCTGTGAGGTCGCGTACTCCGTGACGGCCTTCTGGTACGTCGCGAGGGCATCCGCCGGCGTGGCGGCACCGCTCGAGACCGAGTTGACGGCCTCGGTGAGCTTGTCGTACGCGAGGTTCTGGAACGGGCTGACCTGGAAGCCGCTGTAGTCGTTCGCGGCGGCGAGGAAGACGTCCTTGTTGATCTGCTGGCCGCCGAAGAAGTCGTAGGCGCGATCGGTGAAGTACGAGGAGGTCAGGATCGGCTTCCAGAGCGGGAAGAGTGCGGCCTTTTCAATGCCGAGCTTCCAGGCCTCTTCGGTTCCGAAGATGTCCTTCGCGACGGTCGCGGCGGCATCCTTGTCCTTGGCCTGGCTCGTCACCGAGAAGGCCGATCCGCCGATGTTGACCTGCTTGGGCGTTTCGCCTGCCCACTGCGGGATCGGGGCAGCCTGCCAGACGGCACCGCTCTCGGCGCCGGTGAACCCGGCGAGGTAGCCGGGCAGCCAGGCCGCCGCGATCGTCGAAGCGTATGTGCCGTCGACGAGGTGCGTGTTGTAGTCGGTCGTCGACGCGTCCTCTGTGCCGACGAGGCCCTTGGAGACCAGGTCCTGCCAGTAGGTGAGGACCTTGAGGCTCGCGGCGTCGTTCAGGTCGACCGTGACGTTCGTTCCGTCGACGGTATAGGGAATCGAGCCGGCCTGCGCGAAGAGCGCCTGCTGGTATGCCCGGCCATTGCCGGCGAAGTCGGTGATCATCGAGGTCGATCCGGCATCCTTGAGGGCCTGCGCGGCGGCCGCGTATTCTTCCCAGGTCGTCGGAACCGCGATGCCGTACTTGTCGAAGATGTCCTTGCGATAGAGCATGCCGACCGGTCCGCCGTCGACGGGGATGGCGTAGACGCCTGCCCCGCTGGACTCGTCGGCCCAGGCGCCCTCGGAGTAGTTCTGCTTGATGTCGGCCGTGTAACTCGTCAGGTCGGCGAGGGCGTCCCGCGGGATGTAGCTCTGCACGACCTCGGTCTCGAGCATGATGACATCGGGAGCACCCGAGCCGGCCTCGATGGCCGTCGAGAACTTGGTGTACTCGTCATTGCCCGCACCGACGTTGGTCCAGCAGACCTGCACCTTGTCATGCGTGTTGTTGAACAGGTCGACGACCGATTCGAATTCGGGATACCACGCCCAGACGTTGACCACGGTTGCGGCCGAGTTGACGATCTTGTTTTGACAGCTTGCTTCGGCCGCCCCGGTTGAGCAGCCGCTGAGCGTTGCGGCGAGCATGATGGCGACGCCCCCCGTTGCCAGAATCTTTTTCACTTGTGTTGGTCCATTCCCGGTGTGCAGACACCCTTGTCTCGGTATTGGCGACGGGATCCGCTGAGCCGATCGCATCGTTTACATCGTTGTAAGTAAACGATGTAACTAGATTCTGTCGAGGCGGACATCGATTTGTCAAGCGGTCTGACCCAGATCGTCACAGGCTGCCGTGATCAGGCCGGATCCCGCCCACCGCCTGCCATACAACGTTGTACTATGCGAGGAGACGAACGCTGCTGCGAACGTCGCCCGAATCGGAAGGGGCTCCATGGCGGCAACACTGCACGATGTGGCACAAATCGCCGGAGTCTCGATCAAGACCGTCTCCAACGTGATCAACGATCACCCCCACATCCGCCCCGCCACCAAACAGCGGGTGCTCGAGGCCATCGCCGAGCTCGACTACCACCCCAATCTCTCGGCACGCAGCCTGCGTTCCGGACGGACGGGCATGATCGGCCTCGCCCTCCCCGAGTTGTCCCTGAGCTACTTCGCCGAGCTCGCGGATGCCGTGATCCGCTCGGCGGAGCGCCATGGCGTCACCGTCCTGATCGAACAGACCGGGGGAGACCGGGACCGGGAGATCGGCCTGCTCTCGAGCCCCCGGCGCCAGCTCACCGACGGCCTGATCTTCAGCCCTCTCGGCATGGGCAACGACGACGCGGACTTCCTGCGGGTCGGCTACCCGCTCGTGCTGCTCGGGGAGCGGATCTTCAACGGGCCGACCGACCACGTCACGATGCGCAACGTCGATGCCGCGAGGGCGGCGACCGAACACCTGATCCGGCGGGGACGGCGCCGGATCGCGGTGGTCGGTGCGCACGAGGGCGAAGTGATCGGCTCGGCCGGCCTGCGCCTGCGCGGGTACCGGGAGGCCCTCGAGGCCGCCGGAATTCCCTTCGACCCCGCCCTGATCGGGTTCACGACCCTGTGGCACCGCTCGAACGGCGCCACAGCGACGCGGGAGCTGCTCGCCTCCGGCGTGGAGTTCGACGCCGTGTTCGGACTCAACGACACCCTGGCCCTCGGCGCCATGCGCGTGCTCCAGCAGGCTGGGCTGCGCATCCCGGAGGACGTGGCGCTGATGGGCTTCGACGATCTCGACGAGACCCGGTACAGCCTTCCGACGCTCTCGACGGTCGATCCCGGGAGGGCAGAGATCGCCGAGACCGCCGTGCGGGTGCTGCTCGAACGGATCAATGCCACCGCCCCGGAGGCGCCGAGAGAGTTCCTGGCCGACTTCCGGGTGATCGAGCGTGAGTCCTCGGAATCGCGCGAACCGGTGACCGTGCCCGGGGCATCCGAAGAGCGAGGACAGGAATCATGACGAGCGAGACCACGACGGCGGGACCCAACCCCGCGCCGAGCGGCGAGCAGTACGAGATCGCGGGACACGGCTACCGCGCGGTCGTGACCGAGATCGGCGCGTGCCTGCGCCTGCTGCAGTACGAGGGGCGCGACCTGGTCGTGAGCTTTGACCGGGACGAGGCCATGGTCGGCTTCCGCGGCGCTCTCGCGGCACCCTGGCCCAACCGGATCGCGGACGGTCGCTACCCGGTAGACGGAGTGGCCGTGCACGTGCCGGTCAACGAGCCGTCGCGGGACTGCGCGCTGCACGGGCTCGTGTTCGACCGGGCCTGGCGGCTGCTCGCGCAGGCTCGCGGCGAGGTCGTGCTCGGACTCAGGCTGCCCGCCGGTCCCGGCTATCCCTTCCAGCTCGACTTCACGGCCCGGTACGCGCTCGCCGCGGATGGACTGACGACCACGATCGAGGTGTGCAACTCCGGAGCGGGCACGGCGCCGTATGGCGTGTGCCCGCATCCGTACCTGCGCGCGGGGGATTCCCCGCTGGACAGCTGGACGCTCAGGCTTCCGGCCGACCGGTTCCTCGAGGTCACACCGGACCGGCTGCTGCCGGTCGGAGTCGTCGACGTCGCGGCCGGCGACGGTGCCTTCGACTTCCGGGAGCCCCGGGTGCTGGGTGCGACGGAGATCGACCACGCGTTCACGGGCATCATCCAGGACTCCGGCGGGCGCGCGACACTCGAACTGCGGGAGGCCGACGGATGCGGTGTGGCCATGAGCTTCGGGCCGGAATGCCCGTGGCTGCAAGTGCACACCGCGGACCTGCCGCTGCCAGGGGTCACCCGGCTCGGCCTCGCGGTGGAACCGATGACGTGCCCTCCTGACGCGTTCAACTCCGGCATCGACCTCGTGCGTCTGGCGCCAGGAGACACCCACGAGGCGAGCTGGCGGATCAGCGCGCTCTGACCCGGCAGGCGGGGTGGGTCGGAGCAGGTGGGTCAGACGCGGTGGGCGGCGTACTGCGAGCGGATGACGGGGCGGAAGTCGATCGCCGGCTCCGCCGCGAGCGAGATGCGCCACTCCGGTCGCGCTCCCGTCAGCGCCCACGCCGCCTGCACGGCTGCGCCGTCGGCGACATACTCGCCAGGGGCCGGAACGACGACGGGGTTGTCGAAGAGCTGCGCCGCGATGCCGCGGACGGCCGGGTTCTGCGCCGCGCCGCCGATCAGGAGCACCCGGGAGACGACGACACCCTGGCCGCGCACGGCCTCGAGGCCGTCGGCGAGCCCGCAGAGCAGGCCTTCGATCGCCGCGCGGGCGAGGTTCGGCCGGGTGGTCGAGGCGAGGGTGAGCCCGAAGAGGGTCGCGGTCGCGTTGGGCAGGTTCGGGGTGCGCTCGCCTTCGAAATAGGGCTGGAGCACGAGGCCGTTCGCGCCGGCCTCCGCCTCGAGGGCGAGTCGGCCGAGCTCGTCGTGGTCCACGCCGAGGAGTCCGCGCACCGCGTCGAGCACGCGCGCGGCGTTGAGCGTCGCGACGAGCGGAAGGAAGAGCCCGCTCGCGTCGGCGAACCCCGCGACCGTGCCCGTGGCATCCGTTGCCGGGGTCGCGGTCACCGCGAAGACGGTGCCGCTCGTGCCGATCGATACGATGACGTCGCCGTCGCCCGCTCCGAGGCCGAGGGCGGCGCCCGCGTTGTCGCCGGCGCCGACGCCGACGACGATGCCGGCGGGTACCCAATTCGACGGGGATTCCAGGTCGGTGAACGATGCACTGGTCGTCTCAGGTGTCGAATCGGCACGATCTCCGTCGAATTCGTCAGGGGAGGCGAGGCTGAGTGCGACCGTCTCTCCGGCGATCTCACCCGGGCCGAGCACGCGCGGCAGCACGGCCGCGTGCCCGAGGGCGCGCTCGAAGAGGTCGAGGTCGTACTCGCCCGTGATCGGCGACCAGTAGCCGGTGCCGCTCACATCGGAGCGGTCCGTGGTCAGCACCGTCAGGTCGGGGCCGAGAGGGCTCTCGTCGGCCGGGCCGAAGCCGCGCAGCCGCCAGGTGAGCCAGTCATGGGGGAGCGCGACCGCGGCGACGCGCGCGGCGTTGCCCGGTTCGGCGTCGCGCAGCCAGCGCAGCTTCGTCGCTGTGAACGACGCGACCGGCACGAGGCCGGTGCGCTGGGCGTATTCGGCGGCGCCGACCTCGTCGATCAGCTCTGCGGCTGCGGGGGCGCTACGGGTGTCGTTCCAGAGCAGGGCCGGGCGGATAACGCGGCCGTCGATGTCGAGGACGACCATGCCGTGCTGCTGGGCCGCGATCGAGATCGCTGCGACATCGCCCAGTCCGCCGGCGTCGGCGACGGCGGCCTGCAGGGCCTCCCACCACTTCTGTGGGTCGACCTCGGTCCCCTCCGGATGCACGGCGCGACCGCTGCGAACGAGCGCACCGGTTTCCGTGTCACGAACGACGACCTTGCAACTTTGGGTCGAGGAATCGACTCCGGCAACCAGTGACATGACTACATTCTCCGCTTCGAGAGGGGGTGGGGTGCGAGTGAGGACGTGCGGGCGCGGCGTGCGCGAACGCGCCCCGGCCGGTTTGTCCCGCCCCCCCCAGATGAGCGTGACACGCCGGCCGGGGCGCGCAGGTGATGCTGTGCTAGTTGCGGGCGCCGAGCAGGTGCTCGAGGGCCAGCTGCTGCAGGCGAACGAAGCCGAAGCCCTTGCCGCCGAAGTACGCGTCGGTGTCGAAGTCTTCGTAGGAGGCGCGGTCGGCGAGCAGGTCGTCGTAGGTCTCGCCTTCGCCGAGGGTCGGCAGCGCGAGGTCGGGCACCTTGGCCGCGGCGAGCATCTGCTGCACCTCGGGGTCGGCGCGGAAGGACGCGGCGCGTTCCTTGAGCAGCAGGTACGTCTGGATGTTGGCCCTGGCGGAGTCCCAGACGCCCGTGATGTCCTCGGTGCGGCTCGGCTTGTAGTCGAAGTGGCGAGGGCCCTCGTAGGTCTGGCCACCGTTCGGGCCGCCGTTTTCGAGCAGGTCGACGAGAGCGAAGGCGTTGTGCAGGTCGCCGTGGCCGAAGACGAGGTCCTGGTCGTACTTGATGCCGCGCTGGCCGTTGAGGTCGATGTGGAAGAGCTTGCCCTGGTACAGCGCCTGGGCGATGCCGGCGGCGAAGTTGAGCCCGGCCATCTGCTCGTGGCCGACCTCGGGGTTCACGCCGACCAATTCGGGGCGCTCGAGGGTCGTGATGAACGCCATCGCGTGACCGATCGTCGGCAGCAGGATGTCGCCGCGGGGTTCGTTCGGCTTGGGCTCGATCGCGAAGCGAATGTCGTAGCCCTTGTCGGTGACGTAGTCGCCGAGCAGGTTGACGGCTTCGCGGTAGCGGGAGAGGGCCGAGCGGATGTCCTTGGCCGAGTCGTACTCCGCGCCTTCGCGCCCGCCCCACATTACGAAGGTCTTCGCGCCGAGTTCGGCCGCGAGGTCGAGGTTGCGCAGCACCTTGCGGAGGGCGAAGCGGCGGACGCTGCGGTCGTTCGAGGTGAAGCCGCCGTCCTTGAAGACGGGCTCGCTGAACAGGTTCGTCGTGATCATCGGAATGATCAGGCCGGTGTCTGCACACGCCTGCTTGACGCGGTCGATCTGCGACTGGCGCTTCTCTTCCGTGCAGCCGAACGGGAACAGGTCGTTGTCGTGGAAGGTCAGGCCGTACGCCCCGATTTTCGCCAGGTTCTCCACGGCGTCGACGACGTCGAGCGGCGGACGAGTCGGCCCACCGAAGGGGTCAGCGCCGTTGTAGCCGATGGTCCAGAGGCCAAAGGAGAATTTGTCTGCGGGGGTGGGCGTGATGGCCATGAGGTTCCTTGTCTGTCAGCGACGTTGATGATTTGTTGTATCTATAAACATATTAGGGGAAAAGCGGATGCCGCGCTACCGTCATCCGGCAATCGGTGCGACCGGAACGGGCCGGTCGGGCGGGGCTTCAGCGCGGGGCGACGGTCGCCGCGGCCACGAGGGCGCGGGTGTGGTCGACGGTGCGCACGGGCCCGGTGAGCCGCAGGTTGAGGGGTGCGGCGACGAGCGCGCTCGAGTGCCCGAGCCGCAGCTCGAGAGCACCGGGTTCGACGATGCGGTCGCCGTCCCTGCCCGTGAACGCGGACAGGTCGGCGTGCACCGTGAACTCGACGCGTGCGCTCGCACCCGCATCCAGCTCGACCCGCGCGTAGCCGATCAGCCGGTTCACCGGGCGCACGACCGAGGCGACCGGGTCGTGCAGGTAGAGCTGCACCACGTCGGCCCCTGCGAGGGCACCCGCGTTCGTGACCGTGAGCGTGACCGTCGTTGCGGCATCCGTGGTCATCGAGGCCGCGCCGATCGCGGCATCGGTCCACTCGAATCGGCTGTAGCCGAGACCGTGGCCGAAGGGGAAGCGTGCGGTCGGGTCGAGGTTGGAGACCTCGTTCCGGCTCCCGAGCGGCGCGGCGAGGTACCCGCCTGGCTGGCCGCCCGCGTGGTTCGGTACGCTCACGGGCAGCCGGCCGGACGGGTTGACCCGGCCGCTGATCACGCCCGCGAGTGCCCCGGCGCCCTCCTCGCCGGGGAAGAACGACTGCAACACGGCCGCTGACCGTTCGGGTGCATCGTGCAGGAAGTAAGGGCGTCCGGCGACGAGCACGGTCACGACGGGGGTTCCGCTCGTGAGGACCGCGTCGAGCAGCCGCCACTGCCGACCGGGCAGTTCGAGCGACTCGGCGTCGCAGCCCTCCCCGCTGGTCCCCCGCCCGAACAGTCCGGGCCGGTCGCCGAGCACGATGATCACGAGGTCGGCGTCGGCTGCGGCACGTGCGGCTGGCGCGATGCCGGTCTCGTCGGTCCCATCGACGGTGACGCCGGGCGAGTATGTCACGGTCGCCAGGGGGTACTCAGTGCGAACTGCTTCGAGCACGGTGCGGATTTCGATTCCGATCGGCACCTCGGGGTGCAGGGTGCCGACGTGGCCGGGGAACGAATAGCAGCCGAGCAGGTTGAGCGCGTCGTCGGCATTGGGGCCGACGACCGCGATCCGCAGCGGTGAGCCGGTGGATGCCGGCGCGAGCGGCAGCAGGCCGTCGTTCGTCAGCAGCACAACCGATTGTTCGGCGATCCGGCGCGCGACGCTCCGGCTCGCGGCGGGATCAAGATCGACCCGCCCGCGCACGGCCTCGACGTCGGCGAGGTCGGTCTCGGTCCAGCCGGCCGGGAGCGGCGACCAGTCGGCGTCGAGCAGGCCGAGGTCGAGCTTCTGCAGCAGCACGCGCCGGGCTGCGCGGTCGATGTAGTCGGTCGGGAGCCGGCCGGCCTCGATCTCGGCGAGGAGCGGTCCCGCGAAGGTCTTGACGGTCGGCAGCTCAACGTCGACGCCGGCGCGGAGGGCCTGCACCGCGGCATCCCCCCAGGTCTCGGCGATCGCGTGCAGGGTCTTCAGGAAGGCGATGCCGAAGTAGTCGGCGACGACCGTTCCGGTGAAGCCCCAGGTGTCGCGGAGGAGCCCGGTGAGCAGGGTCGGGTCTGCGGCGGTCGGCACGCCGTCGATGTCGGTGTACGCGTGCATCACGGAGCGGACCCCGCTCTCGCGCACCGCCATTTCGAACGGCGGGACGAGCACGTCGTTGAATTCGCGGCGGCCGATCGAGACGGGGGCGAGGTTGCGGCCGGCCTTCGATGCGGAGTAACCGATGAAGTGTTTGAGGGTCGCGACGATGCCGGCGGACTCGAGACCGCGCACATAGGCGGTCGCGATGGTGCCGACGAGGATCGGGTCCTCTCCGACGGTCTCCTCGACGCGGCCCCAGCGGGCGTCGCGTACGACGTCGAGAACGGGAGCGAGGCCCTGGTGCACGCCGACGGAGCGCATGCTCGCGCCGATCCGGCCCGACATCTCCTGCACGAGGCCGGGGTCGAAGGTCGCGCCCCAGGCCAGCGGCACCGGGTATGCGGTCGCGCCCCACGCGGTGAAGCCGGCGAGGCACTCCTCGTGGGCGAGGGCGGGGATGCCGAAGCGGCCGGCCGCGACGATGCGACGCTGGCTGCGCGCGAGGGAGACGACGCCGACGGCGGCGTCGACGGGCCCGGAGCCGAACGGCCGGGTCAGCTGGCCGAGGCCGTGCGGCAGGAGGGCGTCGAGGTCGAGGACGTCCTCCATGTCGTGCTGGTACGGGGCGACGCCGCCGCCGTCGTTTGAGGCGCCGACCCAGACTCCGTAGAGCTGGGCGACCTTCTCGCGCAGGGTCATCGCGGCGAGGAGGGTGTCGACGCGCTCGGCGGGGGAGCGTGCGGTGTCCTGCCAGGCGTGCGGCGCGGCATCCACGGGGGAAGGGGCTGGGGAGAGTATGTCGGTCATGATTACTTGCCTCCGACGCCCATGAGGCCCTGAACGAGGGCGCGCCGGGCGAATAGGTACACGAAGAGAACCGGGAGCATCGAGAGCAGCACGGCCGCCATCAGCCCCGGAATGTTGACACCGTACTGCGACTGGAAGTCGAACAGTCCGAGGGTGATCACCTTGGTCGAGGCCGACTGGGTCAGGATCAGGGGGAACAGGAAGCCGTTCCAGGCCTGCAGCGCGGAGAAGACGATGATCGTCGAGATGCCGCTCTTGGAGAGGGGAAGCACGAGCTGGAAGAAGCTGCGCATCGGCGTCGCACCGTCCATGGCCATGGCCTCGTAGAGCTCCGGGGTGATGTCGCGCATGCTGCCGGTCAGGATCAGGGTGCAGATCGGCAGGCAGAACGCCGCCGTCGGCAGGATGATGCCGATCAGGCTGTCGTAGAGCCCGGCGACCGAGATCAGGTAGAAGATCGGCACGATGACGGCCTGGGCCGGGATCGCGAGGCCGAGCAGGAAGGTGCGGAAGATCAGCGAGATGCCCCGGCTGCGGCTGCGGACGACCGCGTAGGAGAGCGGTGGGACGACGAGCACGACGATCGCGACGACGCTCACCGTGACGATGACGGTGTTCCACACGTAGGTGAGGAACCCGCCCGTGACGAGGGCGCCGAAATTGTCGAGGGTGAACGAGCTCGGCAGAGACAATGGGCCGGCGGATGCGTAGCCCTGCTGCGTCTGGATCGTCGCCGTGACCATGACGTAGATCGGGACGAGGACGATCAGGAGCCAGATGATGCTGCCGGCCCCGGCGAAGTAATTCGGTCTGGGCTTCATCAGATGCCTTCCTGGGCGCTGTTCATCTTGTCGTAGCCGGTCGCCCTGACCATGATGAGCGAGATGGCCGTCGCGATGACCACGAGGACGAGCGCGATCGCGCTGCCGACACCGAAGTCGAAGGACTGGAACGCCTTCCGGTACATGTAGTACGGCGTGATGGTGGTGTCGGTGCCCGGCCCGCCCTTGGTCAGGATGAGCACGGTGTCGAAGGTGGTGAGGCCGCCGACGACCATCAGGATGCCGGAGGTCACGATGGTGTTGCGCAGCTGCGGCAGGGTGATGCTGAAGAACTTGCGCATCGTGCCTGCGCCGTCGATCTCGGCGGCCTGGTAGAGCACGGGCGGGACCGACCGGGCAGCGCCCTGGTAGAGCAGGGTGTGCAGCGGGGTGAACTGCCACGCGCCGACGAAGGTCAGCACGGCGATCGCGCCGGCCTGGCTGCCGAGCAGGTTGCCGTCGCCGCCGAAGATCCCGGCCAGCTGGCCGGGGATGCCGAAGTTCGGGTCGAGCAGGGCCCGCCAGAGAACCGAGACGGCCGCGGAGGAGAGCAGCAGCGGGATGAAGTAGATCGCGGAGAGGACGGCGCGGTTCTTCTGCTGTCCCGCGGCCCAGACGCCGAGCAGGATGCTGAGCGGGGTCTGGATGACGACGCCGAGCAGGGTGAGCAGGGCGCTCAGCCAGAGGCTCTGCATCATGACCTTGTCGCCGAGGAGCTTGTTCCAATTGGAGAGCCCGTTGAACTCGGGAGAGCCGAGGCCGCTCCAGCTCGTGAAGGACATCACCGCGACGCCGATGAGGGGGACGATCGCGAAGAGGGCGAAGAAGATTGTGGCGGGGAGGGCCCAGGCGAAGCCCGGGCGGCCCACGTTGGGGCCGCCCGAGTGCCGTGAGCGCCCGGTGGTTGGACGCTTCATGGTCAGTTACCTAGAGTGCCTGCATCGCGGAGATGAAGCCGGCGACGTCGAGCTTGCCGGTGAAGAACTGCGAGACCGCGGTCTTCATGTCGGCGGATGCCGACTGGGGGTAAGCCTGGTCCCAGGAGAGCTGGAACGCGGGTGCGTCCTTGACCAGGTTGAACTGGAAGGTCGCGTATGCCGGGTCGGCGGCCTGGTCGAGGAACTTCTCGGTCGTGGTCGTCGTGGGGAGGTTGCCGATGCCGAGCTGGGCCTGGACGAACTCGTCGGAGTACATCAGCTTCAGGAAGTCGCGGGCGGTGTCCGGGTAGCGGGTGGCCTTGATGACCGAGTAGTAGTTGTTCGTGTTGCCGACGAGGTCGGCGCCGTCACCCTTGCCATCGGCGATCGACGGGAAGCCGGTGTAGCCGAGGTTGGCTTCGGTCCACGCCTTGTCCGCGGTCTGCTGGGTGGAGTACTCCCACGAGCCCATGAGCTCGAAGGCGGCCTTGCCGGTGCGGAGCAGAGCGGGCGAGCCGCCGTCGACGAAGCTCACGGAGTCGAAGTTGGTGCCGAAGGCGCCCGCGTCGATAAGGGACTTGAGCTTGGTGAGTGCTGCCTTGCCGTCGGCGGAGTCCCAGACGGTGGTGTCGCCGCCGATGGCCTTCGTGAGGAGGTCGGGGCCGGCCACACGGTCGAAGAGGTACTCGAACCACATCAGGGTCGGCCACTGGTCGGCGCCGCCGAGGGCGATCGGGGTGATGCCCTTCGCCGTGAGGACCTTGACGTCGGCGAGCAGGTCGTCCCACGTCTTCGGGGCGGTGATTCCCGCATCCGTCAGGACCTGCTTGTTGTTGAACAGGATGACCGGCTGGGTGCCGCGCATCGGGATGCCGTACGGCACGCCGTCGATCGCGGCGGCGTTGAAGACCGAGGGCAGGAAGCTCGACTCGAGGGCCGGGTCCGACTTGATCATGTCGGTGAGGGGGAGGAGGAGGTTGGCCTTCACGAACGGCTGGATGCTGCCGCCGCCCCAGTTGAAGAAGACGTCGGGCGCCGCGTCGGTGCTGATGATCGTCTGGAGCTTCTGCTGGTAATTGGCGCCGGGGATCCGGTCGAGGATGACCTGGACCTTGGAGGTGGCGTTGAATTTGTCGACCATGGCCTGCTCGACGGTGTTGCCCGCGTCTCCGTAGACGGCGACGTGGATGACATTCTCCGGACGGTTGCTGTTGGCTGTGCTGCCTGATGTGCCGGAGCACGCGGAGAGCGTGACTCCCAACGCGATTACTGCGGATGCGGCGACGGCTCGTTTGAGCCACCTGCTCGTGTTCGACATTGAACGCCTCTCGAAAGTTTCGGCGAAGTTGCCGAAAGTGATTAGGATGACTGGAGTCTATGGCGCAGGGTTTGTTGCGTCAAGCGACAAACCAAACGGATGCACGGAGCCGAGGCTTCGGGGAAGAATGAGGCCATGTCGATCGTCGAAGAAAGCCGGGAGAGTCCGGACCGCGTGACCCTGTCGGCGATCGCCGCGCTCGCGGCCGTGTCGCTCTCCACCGTGTCCAAGGTGCTCAACGGCCGCGGCGACGTCGCCCCGGCGACGCGCACCCGGGTCGAAGAGCTGCTCTCCCGCAACGGGTACAGCCGTCGCGGCGACGCCGCAGCCTCCGCGCCGTTGCTCGAGCTCGTCTTCCACGAGCTCGAGAGCGTCTGGGCGATCGAGATCATCCGCGGGGTGGAGCGCGTCGCGCGGGCGAACGGGCTCAGCATCGTCCTCACCGAGAGCGGCGACAGGCACGCGCCGTCCGTGGAATGGATCGACGGCGTGATCGCCCGCAATCCGGTCGGCGTGATCCTGGTCTTCTCGGACCTCTCGGGGGAGCAGAAGCAGAAGCTCGCGACCCGCGGTATCCCCTTCGTGGTCGTCGACCCGGCGGGGGAGCCGACCCCGGACGTTCCCTCGATCGGCTCGGCGAACTGGTCGGGCGGCCTCGCGGCGACCCGGCACCTCATCGACCTCGGGCACACCCGGATCGGCATGATCGGGGGTCCGGTCGACATGCTGTGTTCGGTCGCGCGGATCGGCGGGTACCGTGCCGCGCTCGAAGCGGCCGGAATCGCCTACGACTCCTCCCTCGTGCTCGACGGTGACTTCCACCCGGAGGGGGCCCGGGTGCGCGCGGTCGAGCTGCTCGACCGGCCGGACCGGCCGACCGCCATTTTCGCGGGGAGCGACCTCCAGGCCATGGGCGTGTACGAGGCGGCCAGGGCGCTGGGGCTGCTCATCCCCGCCGACCTCTCGGTCGTCGGCTACGACGACCTCCCCCTCGCCCGGTGGGTCGGGCCGCCGCTCACGACGATCCGGCAGCCGCTCACCGAGATGGCGGAGGCCGCGGCGAATCTCGCGGTCAGCATGCGGCATTCCCCTGGCGGCACCGTGCAGCGGATGGATCTTGCGACGAGCCTCGTCACGCGGCACAGCACGGCCCCTCTCGCCTGACTCCCAACCGATTCGACGGACTCTTCTGGTCCATTTCGCGGGGGAGCGGGTGTGAAGGGTTTTCCGGGCAGAATCCCCGTCGAATCGGTTCGGTCAGGGCGTGGCGGATGCCGTCGGCACGTAGTCGAAGCCGGTGACCGTGACCGGGTGGCCGGGCTCGCCGCTCACGAAGGGCCCGACGACGGTGCCCACGAAGCCGCCGGCGCGCTCGGTCGTCAGGAGGGCGGCATCCGTCACGGCGACGACGCGCGTCTCGCCGGCGACCGTGACCGTGAAAGCGACCCCCGCCGCAGACAGCTCCGCGGTGAGGCCGAGCAGGGAGCCCGGTGCGACGGGGTCGAGCGGCACGCTGCCGAGGACCGTGTCAGCCCCGTCCGCGCGCGCGATCGCGGTCGCAGTCCAGCCGGCCGGCGCGTGCGCGAGCTCGATGCGCAGGCCGAAGTTCTCGCTCTGCCGCAGGGCGAGCCCGGCCGTGACCCCGGGGTACGGCAGCACCAGGCGGAGACCGGCCCGCACGTCGGGATGCCGCAACCGGTACCCCAGGAACGCGGCCGGCGTCCTCGTCGCGGGTCGTGGCGCCGATGTCGACCCGGCCGGGTCCGGGGCCGGCGGCGCAGGAGGCTCGAGGTGCAACTCTGCCGCAGAGGTGTGCGCTCCCGGCACCGGCCCGCGCACGCCGAGCCAGTGCGCCGCGAGCGGCCCGACCGGGAATGTGTCATGCAGTTCGGCCGGGGTCGGCGCATCCGCGCTCGTGAACGGTGTGCTTCCGCGCTCGCCGAGCCGGCCTGCACCCGGGTTGACCACGGGCCAGCCGGACTCCCAGGCGACGGGCGCGAGGAAGGTCTCCCGTCCGAGCACGTGCCCGCCCGCGCGGCTGCGCACGCCGAGGGCGAGGGCCCACCAGGAGCCGTCCCCTGCCTCGACGAGGTCGGCGTGCCCGACGTTCTGCACGCTCGCGGTGGCTCCCAGCTGGCGGTGGCTGAGGATCGGGTTGCCGGGGTTCCCGACGTACGGGCCCGTGACGGACCGGGAGCGGGCGACCGAGACGGCGTGGTTCCGTTCGGTGCCGCCCTCGGCGGCGAGGAGGTAGATCCACCCGTCGTGCGCGAAGAGGTGCGGGCCCTCCGCCCACACCGCCCCGGCAACCGCGCCATTCCAGAGGATGTGCTCCTGGCCGAAGAGTCGCCCGGCGACCGGGTCGAGCTCGCGGAGCCAGATCTCGGTCTGGCCGGGGTATGCGCCGGGTTCGACGAGGCGGCAGCCGGCCCACCAGACCCTGCCCTCGTGGAAGAAGACCGTCGGATCGATGCCGCGCGCGCCCTCGAGGAACACCGGATCGGACCAGGGCCCGGCCGGGTCGGTCGTGGTGAGGAAGAACGACGCGTCCGCCGCGCCGCCGACGACGGTGCAGGCGAGGAAGAAAAGACCGTCGTGATGGCGCAGGGTCGGCGCGTAGAGGCCGCCGGAGTCCGGCACCCCGGCGAGGTCGAGCAGGCCGGCCTGCCCGGTGCGGTCGATCGCGTGGCCGAGGGGTGTCCAGGTGACGAGGTCGGTGCTCGAGTGCAGTGGGAGACCGGGGAAGTACTCGAACGACGAATTGGCGAGGTAGAAGGTGTCGCCGACCCGGCAGACCGAGGGATCGGGGTACATTCCGGGCAGGACCGGATTCGCGAAGACCGTCATGCTTGACCACCCTAGTGACCGGACCGTCGGCATCCGTGACCCCTGACCCGTTTAAGTCGATTCTCACAACAAATCCGGGACGGGGTGGTTCTGGTCCGTTGGTTCATGGGTCAGACTGTGCGACAAGACATTTATTATCGGGAAGCGAGGTCGGCGCCATGGCGAGCATCCACGATGTTGCGCGGGTTGCCGGTGTCTCGATCAGCACGGTGTCCTACGCGCTGTCCGGCAAGCGGTCGATCGCGGCATCCACGCGCGTGCGCGTCCTCGATGCCGTGGAGAGTCTCGGCTATCGTCCGAACGCGGGGGCCAGGATGCTCGCGGGCACCCGCACCAACATCTTCGCCCTCACGGCGCCTTTTCACGCGGACACCTATGCGCCGGCCCACATGGCCTTCGTGCTCGCGGTCGCGCAAGCCGCCCGCGAACACGACTACGACGTGCTGCTGCTCACCCAGGACGAGGCGACGAGCGGACTCCGCCGGGTGGCGTCGAGCAGCCTCGTCGACGGCATCATCGTGCTCGACGTCGCGGGCGATGACGACAGGGTCGCGGTCATCCGCGAGCTCGGCGTGCCGGCGACCTTCATCGGGATTCCCCGGGATGCCGCCGGTCTCGTCTGCGTCGACCTCGACTTCGAGGCCGCTGCGGCGCTCGCGGTCGAGAAGCTGGTGGCAGCCGGGCACCGGTCGATCGGCCTGATCGGGCACTCTCCCGGCGTCTATGCCCGCGGCTCGAATTTCCCGCCCCGGTTCCGCGACGGTTTCTTCGCGGCCGCTGCGGCCCACGGGGTCGAGACGGCGTTCGTGATGCCCGAACGGGACGGCCCGAGCGTCCGGATCGCCCTCGATGCGCTCTTCGCGGAGCGCCCGGACATGACGGCGCTCGTCCTCCATGCCGAGGAGAGCATACACACCGCGGTTCTGGACGTGCTGCGGGAACGCGGCCTGCGGGTGCCGCGGGATCTCTCCGTGCTTGCGGCCTGCGCGAGCTTCGAGACCGATCACTTCGAGCCTCCGCTCGACACGATTCCGCTCGTCGCCGCCGACTCCTGCTGGCGCGCGGTCACGCTCGCGATCGAGCAGGTGAGCGGTCCGATCGAACCCCGTATCGAGCTCGTCCCTCCGCGTTTCTACGAGCGCGGCTCGATCGCACCGCCGCCGGATCGGCCAGGGGCCTCCCCGCGATCCTGACCCGCTCCCGACCCGGGAAGCCGGGTCCCACCACCGGATCTTCTCCGGGAACGGTGCGGAACGCTCCGGGACCTGTACCCTCCAAGTGGGGGAGCTTCGACGGGTTCCCGTGGTCGCATTCCTCGGGCAAAGGTGACGATGGACGACTACGAGGCACTCGTGGCAGAACGGGACCTCCTGCGAACCGCAATCGACCGGATCCCCGCCCTGATCGGGCACTGGAACAACGACCTCCGTTGCGACCTCGCCAACACCGCGTACGGCATGCTGCTCGGCGGCGACGCCGCGGCAATGCGCGGCCGGCATATCAGCGAGGTGCTCGGCGCCGAGCTCTACGCGAGCAACTTTCCCATGGTGCGTGGTGCACTCGACGGAATCCCGCAGCATTTCGACCGGACCCTCGTCGACGCCGGTGGCGTGACGCGCCACCTGCAGGTCGACTACCAGCCCGACATCGCCGGAGGCTTCTTCGTGCAGGTTGCCGACGTCTCCGAGCGGATGGCGGCGCAGCAACGTCTCGGGGAAGTGCTCGAATTCCAGAACGCCGTCCTCGAGACCACCCCCGACCTGATCACGGTGTTCGACCTTGACGAGGAGAAGCTTCTCTGGGCGTCGAAGTCCCTGAGCGAGACCTACGGCTACAGCGTCGAGGGCCTGTCGGATCCCGCGGAGCGGGACCGCGCCGTTCCAAGCGAAGACCGGGGCATCTACCGCGCTGCCCAGGAGCGAGTGCGGCTGGCCCTCGATCACGAGGTCGTGCACTGCCGGCACCGGATGGTGACCGCCGACGGGCGCAGCCTGTGGGTCGAGCGCGGACTCACCCCGTTCAAGCGCAACGTCGAGGGCCGCGTCACGCAATACCTGAGTGTGTCGCGCGACATCACGGGACTCGTCCACGCAGAGCGCCAGCTCGACAGGGCCGCGAACCACGACGACCTGACCGGCCTGGCCAATCGCCGGCAGTTCATTTCGGCCCTCGAGGAGGCCGTCGGCCGGGAGTCCGGTGAGGTGGCGCTGGTCTACTGCGACCTCGACGACTTCAAGTCCATCAACGACCGGCATGGTCACGCCGTCGGCGACACCGTGCTCTGCCTGGTCGCCGAGCGACTGAGTGCCGTAGTCCGGCCCAGCGACCTCGTCGCGCGCCTCGGCGGAGATGAATTCGTCATCCTGATCACCGGCGGGATTCCCGAGGCGTCCGCCCTCGTCGAGCGCATCACCGAGCGGATGCGCCCCGTGTTCCCGATCGGAGACCTCTCGCTCGCCGTCCGGGCCAGCATCGGCGTGGCCATCGGGGTCCCCGGCGCGAGCGCGGAGGATCTGTTCGCGCGGGCGGACGCCGACATGTACCGGATGAAGCCGGGTACCCCGCGGCGCGCTCTCCGTGCGCGGGTGCGCCGCGCCGCCGTCGGTCGTCGATGACGTCCCTGAGGTGTCGCATATCGATGTTCAACCCGCGTGTGAACCTCGATATGCGACACCTCAGGTGGAGGATCCGGGGGATCGCGGCCGGGCCGGATGCTCGCGCGACGCGGATATGTTGCGAATATCAACAAACAACTTGTGCCCGCATCCGCAGGCCCCTATGCTTCAAAGCGACCCACTGTCGAAGCGTTTCGGCGGGCGATAAGCACAGCAATTATCGAAGCGTTTCGATTCGCTCGCGCTCGGGTCGTCATCGGCGACAGGAATCGGTGTCGCCACTACAAGGAGGTAGAAAGTGAGATTAGGAAAGCGCGCCCTCGCTGTCGTCGCAATGACGGCAGCAGCGGCACTCTTGACCGGCTGCGCAAGCGGTTCAACCGGCGGATCCACGAGCGCCAGCTCGGCTGGCCCCGTCGACGGCACGGGGAAGACCCTGACGCTCTGGGACTTCGAGTCCGATACCAGTGCGATGGGAATCGCCTGGAACGAGGCGATCAAGGTCTTCGAGAAGGAGACCGGCGCGAAGGTGAAGTTCGAAGCGAAGAGCTTCGAGCAGATCCGTTCGACCGCGAGCCAGGTCCTCAACTCCGACCAGGCCCCCGACATCCTCGAGTACAACAAGGGCAACGCCACCGCCGGCCTGCTCGCAAGCCAGGGGCTGCTCAGCAACCTCGACGACTACGTCAGCCAGTACGGCTGGGACGCGAAGCTCGCCCCCTCCCTGCAGACCACCGCCAAGTATGACGAAAACGGCATCATGGGCTCCGGCTCCTGGTACGGCGTTCCGAACTACGGCGAATTCGTCGAGGCCTATTACAACAAGGACATGTTCGCGAAGT
This sequence comes from Cryobacterium sp. MDB2-A-1, assembly GCF_004402675.1. Taxonomy (NCBI): domain Bacteria; kingdom Bacillati; phylum Actinomycetota; class Actinomycetes; order Micrococcales; family Microbacteriaceae; genus Cryobacterium; species Cryobacterium sp. MDB2-A-1. The sequence continues at coordinate 147,768 of NZ_SOFK01000022.1, forward strand.
ACAACGTCGCGATCCCGACCACGCAGGCCGAGTTCGAAGCCGCACTGAAAACCTTCAAGGACGCCGGGATCACCCCGCTGGCGGAGTCGGCAGCCGAGTACCCGCTCGGCCAGCTCTGGTACCAGCTTGCGCTGACCAAGGCAGACCGCAGCTTCGTCAACGACTACCAGCTCTACACCGGTGACGTCGACTGGCAGGGCAAGGAACTGACCTACGCGACCAACACCATCAAGGACTGGACCGACAAGGGCTACATCTCCAAAGACGCCACCGGGACCAAGGCAGAGGATGCCGGCACCGCGTTCATCGCTGGGACGAACCCGATCTTCTTCTCCGGCAGCTGGTGGTACAACCGCTTCACGACAGAGATCAAGGGCTTCGATTTCGGCACCTTCCTCTACCCCGGCGCCACGATGTCTCCCGGATCCAGCGGAAACATGTGGGTCGTCCCCGAGAAGGCCAAGAACAAGGACCTCGCCGCCGCATTCATCGACATCACGATGCGCCCGGAGATCCAGGCCCTGATCGGCAACAACGGTGGCGTCCCCGTCGCCGCGAACGCCTCGGACATCACGGACCCGAAGAGCCAGGAACTGATTGCCAACTTCAACACGCTCACCGCGCGCGACGGCATCGGCTTCTACCCCGACTGGCCCACCCCGACCTTCTACGACCAGCTGAACGCCGGCCTGCAGGAGCTCATGAACGGCACCAAGTCGTCCAAGGACGTCCTGACCGAACTCGGCACCGAATACAACGACGGCATCAAGGACATCAAGAAGTAGTCCGCCGCGGGTCGCGCCTCCCCGGCGCGACCCGCACCCCCCTCTTCCTGCCGCGCAGGCCCGGCGTCGTGGCTGCGCGGCAGACCCCTGAACTGAAGAAAGGCAAGGCGATGGTTATGACAGCCCCGCTGGCCACTGAGACAACCGAATCGCACCCGCCCCGGCCGGGCAAGCCTGCGGGCAAGCGCGTTCGCCGCGCACCCGTGCAGAGCCTCATCCCCGGTGCGGGCGGCAAGGGTTTCTGGCTCTACCTGGTGCCGGGCCTGCTCCTGCTCACCATCATCGTCCTGGTTCCGCTGGGCTGGAACTTCTTCCTGACCTTCACCAAGTACCGCGGTATCAAGCCTCCGGTCTGGATCGGCCTGGACAACTGGACCAAGCTCTTCGGCGACGACGTGTTCTGGACCTCGTTCGGGAACTCGATCGCCATGATCGTGGCCATGGTCGTCGTCCCAACCCTGCTCGGCCTCGTGCTCGCGGCCATGCTCTTCGACCTCGTCGGCAAGAAGTTCGGCGGCAAGATCGCAAGCTTCCTCCGCGCCACCTACTACCTCCCGCAGATCCTGCCGACCGTGATCGCGGCGATCGTGATCGGCTGGATCCTCCGCCCGGAGAACGGTGCCCTCAACCAGGTGCTCGGCGCCATCGGACTCAGCGGCCTCGAACACAACTGGCTCGGCAGCCCGGACACCGCGATGGCCTGCATCATGGTCATCATGATCTGGGTCCAGCTCGGCTACCCGATCGTGATCTTCATGGCCGCCCTCCAGCGCGTCGACCCGGAACTCTACGAGGCTGCGGAGCTCGACGGCGCCAACTGGTTCCAGCGGTTCCGCGCCATCACCGTCGGCATCATCCGCCCGGAGATCTTCGTCGTGACCCTGACCTGCACGATCGCAGCCCTCAAGGTGTTCGGCCCGATCTACGCACTGACCCGCGGCGGGCCGGGCACATCGACCATGGTGCCGAGCTACTACTCCTACAGCGAGTTCTTCCAGAACCAGCAGGTCGGCTACGGCGCAACGATCGCAACCGCCCTGACCGTCGTGGTCGCCATCGTCGCGATCATCTTCATCACTTTCCAGACCCGGCTCGAGCGCCAGGACGAGGAGCGCTAGCCATGACTACCCTGACCGACAAGATCCGTCCCCGCCGCGATTCCGGCGCCCCGGAACCCAAGCCGCTCAAGCTGCCCAAGGTGCACACCCGCAAGACCACCGGCGACTGGGTCATCCTGTTCATCGCCATCATCATCGGCCTGTTCATCGCGATCCCGTTCGTGATGATCGTGATCAACTCCTTCAAGTCTCCGGCCGACTACAACAGCTCCGGCCCCCTTGCCCTGCCGAGCAACCTCTACTTCGACGGCATCATCAACTTCTGGACCAGGGTCAACTTCCCGGAGAAGCTCTGGAACAGCGTCGTCATCTCGAGTGTCGTCGCCGTGGCCGCCGTGCTGCTGTCGATGTTCAACGCCTACGCGATCGGGATCGGCCGCATCCGCGGTCGGACCTGGATCGTCGTCCTCATCCTGCTCGCCAACATGGTGCCGCAGGAGGCCCTGCTCTACCCGCTCTACTTCATGTTCAAGCAGGTCGGCCTCTACGACAACATCTGGGCCGTCATCATCATCTTCACGGTCATCCAGAGCGCCTTCGGCACCTACCTGCTGTCGAGCGTCTACGGAACCTTCCCGAAGGAACTCCTCGAGGCGGCCTCCCTCGACGGCGCGAGCCGCTGGCAGATCCTCTGGCGCGTCGTCTACCCGATCAGCCGGTCGACCCTCGCGGTGCTCCTGATCTTCTTCTTCATCTGGACCTGGAACGAATTCCTGATCCCGTTGACGTTCCTGGTCAGCAACGCGAACCAGACGGTCCCGGTCGCGATCAGCGTGCTGCAGGGCGATCGCCTGATGGACGTCACCACCACGAGCGCATCCGCATTGCTCGGCCTGCTGCCGACGCTCGTCTTCTTCCTCATCTTCCAGCGCACGCTGACGCGTGGCATTACCGCAGGAGCAGTCAAGTAATGAAGTTCACCGATGGATTCTGGCACGTGCGACCCGGCGTCACGCCGCTCTATGCGCAGGAGGCGTACGACCTCGAGGTCGTGCCCTGCGCGACGGGTGACGGCGACGCACTGCGGATCGACGCCCCCACCAAGGTCATCGCCCACCGCGGCGACGTGCTCAACCGTGCCCTGCTCTCGGTGACGCTGTCCTCCCCGCTGCCCGGCGTGATCCGGGTGCGGGTGGCCAAGAACACCGGCGGAGCCACGGAGCCCGGGTTCGAGCTCGACGGCGCCGTCACCGGCAGCGGCATCGTGTCCGTCGACGCGGACGGTGGGACGGTCACGAGCGGCCCCCTGACCGCGCGCATCGACAGGGGGAGCCCCTGGAGCCTCCGCTTCGAGGCCGACGGGCGCACCCTGACCGAGAGCGGGCCGAAATCGATCGGCTACCTGCAGCTCGCCGACGGCGCGCCGATCGCGGCGGAACCCACCGGGGTCTCCGGCGTCACGGAGACCGGGCTCGCCGCCGCATCCGCTTACGTGCACGCGCGGCTCGGGCTCGGCGTCGGCGAACTCGTCTACGGTCTCGGCGAACGCTTCGGCCCTCTCGTGAAGAACGGCCAGACCATCGACATCTGGAACGCCGACGGCGGCACCTCGAGCGAGCAGTCCTACAAGAACATCCCGTTCTACCTCACCAACCGGGGCTACGGCGTGCTCGTCAACCACGCAGAGCACGTCTCCTTCGAGGTCGGCACCGAGTCGGTCGAACAGGTGCAGTTCTCCGTCGCCGGAGAGTACCTCGAATACTTCGTGATCTACGGGCCGACGCCCAAGGACGTGCTCGGCCGCTACACGGAGCTGACCGGGCGCCCGGCCCAGGTGCCGGCCTGGTCGTACGGCCTCTGGTTGTCGACCTCGTTCACGACCCAGTACGACGAGGCGACGGTCAACTCCTTCATCGACGGCATGGCCGAACGCGACCTGCCGCTCTCGGTCTTCCACTTCGACTGCTTCTGGATGCGCGAATTCAACTGGACCGACTTCGAGTGGGACCCGCGGGTGTTCCCGGACCCCGAGGGGATGCTCGCCCGCCTGCACGGCAAGAACCTGCACGTGAGCGCCTGGATCAACCCGTACATCGCCCAGCGCGCCCCGATCTTCGCCGAGGCCCAGGCGGCCGGCTACCTCGTGAAGAGGGCTGACGGCTCCGTCTGGCAGTGGGACTTCTGGCAGGCAGGCATGGGCCTCGTCGACTTCACCAACCCGGATGCCGTCACCTGGTTCCAGGGCAAGCTGCGGCACCTGCTCGACCAGGGCGTCGACGCCATCAAGACCGACTTCGGCGAGCGGATCCCGCTCGACGTGGTCTGGCACGACGGTTCAAGCCCGGAGCGGATGCACAACTGGTACACCCAGCTCTACAACGCCGCCGTGTTCGAGGTGCTCCAGGAGCACCACGGCGTCGGCGACGCCGTTCTGTTCGCGCGCTCCGCGACCGTCGGCGGCCAGAAGCAGCCGGTGCACTGGGGCGGGGACAACTCCTCGAGCTACGAGTCGATGGCGGAGACGCTGCGCGGCGGGCTCTCGCTCGCCCTCTCGGGCTTCGGGTTCTGGAGCCACGACATCGGCGGCTTCGAGGGCATGCCCAATGCGGCCGTGCTCAAGCGCTGGCTCGCCTTCGGCCTGATGTCGAGCCACTCCCGCCTGCACGGCTCCACGAGCTACCGGGTGCCGTGGCTCTTCGACGACGGCACGGAGGAACCGGGCCAGAGCGCCGTCGACGTCACCCGTCGCTTCACGAAGCTCAAGCTCTCGCTGATGCCCTACCTGTACCAGGTCGGCCTCGAGGCGCACCGCACCGGCATCCCCTTCATGCGACCGATGCAGATCGAATTCGCCGGCGACCCCGCGGTCGACTATCTCGACCGCCAGTACCTGCTCGGCCACGACCTGCTCGTCGCTCCCGTCTTCAGCGAGGCCGGCGACGTGTCGTACTACCTCCCCGCCGGGACGTGGACGAACTACCTGACCGGCGAGACCGCGGCCGGACCGGCCTGGCGCCGCGAGACCCACACGTTCGACAGTATTCCGTTGTGGGTGCGGGAGGGTGCTGTGCTCGCGACGGGCGCCAGGGACGACCGGCCGGACTACGACTACACCGATGACGTCCTGATCACGGTCTATCCCGGCGGCGACGCCACCAGGACCGTGCTCGTGTCGGATCCGCTCGGCGATTCCGTCGTGACCTTTACGATTGTGGAAGACGGCGACGGGGTCACGGTGCAGAGTGACTCGGACGCCGCGTTCCGCGCCAGGCGCGCGGGAGGCGACACCTCAGCATCCGCGAATCGAAAGGCCACCCTCTCATGACCGATTCCCGCCAGGGCAACCCGGACTACCGCGACTCGGGGCTGGAGTTCCCCGCCGGATTCGTGTTCGGTTCGGCGACGGCCGCGTACCAGATCGAGGGTGCCTTCGATAAGGATGGCCGCGGCCCGTCGATCTGGGACACCTTCAGCCACACGCCCGGCGCGATCCTGAACGGTGACACCGGCGACAAGGCGAGCGACCACTATCACCACCTCGAGGAAGACCTCGACCTGATGCAGCGGCTGGGCCTGCACGCGTACCGGTTCTCGATCTCGTGGTCCCGGATCCAGCCCACCGGCCGCGGCCCGGTCAACGAGAAGGGCCTCGCGTTCTACGAGCGGCTCGTCGACGGGCTGCTCGAGCGCGGCATTCGTCCGATCGCGACGCTCTACCACTGGGACCTCCCGCAGGCCCTGGAGGACGAGGGCGGCTGGACCAACCGCGAGACCGCGTACGCGTTCGCCGAGTACGCGGGGATCATGGGCGCGGCTCTCGGCGACCGGATCGACACCTGGACGACGCTCAACGAGCCGTGGTGCTCCGCGTACCTGGGCTACGGCTCCGGGGCGCACGCGCCCGGTCGAACCGACGGTGCGGAGGCGTTGACCGCGGTCCACCACCTCAACCTCGCGCACGGGCTCGCGATCACGGAACTCCGGAAGGTCGTCACGAACGACCCGGACTTCTCGATCACGCTCAACCTGCACGTCGTGCGAGGCGAGGGCCCCGGTGGGCCAGAGGCCGTTCGGCAGATCGAGGGCCTCGGCAACCGGGTCTTCCTCGGCCCGTTGCTGAAGGGCGAGTACCCGGCGGATGTCCTCGCCGACACCGCAGCGATCACCGACTGGTCCTTCGTGCGGCCCGGCGACACCGAGATCATCCACCAGCCGATCGACGTGCTCGGCGTCAACTACTACTCGACCACGCGAGTGCGGCTCTGGGACGGCGAGGCCCCGCGCCAGAGCGCCGACGGCCACAAGGACGCCGCCGGCTCTCCCTGGCCCGGCGCCGACCGGGTCGAATTCGTGCAGCAGGCCGGCCCGTACACCGATATGGGCTGGAACATCGAGCCCGCGGGCCTCGAGGAACTGCTCGTGTCGCTCAGCGAGGAATTCCCGGACCAGCCGCTCATGATCACCGAGAACGGCGCAGCCTTCCCGGACACCCTCGTGCAGGAAGCGGACGGCCCCGCCGTGCACGACCCGCTGCGCACCGACTACCTGCAGCGGCACTTCACCGCCGCACACCGGGCCCTCGCGCGCGGCGTCGACCTGCGCGGGTACCAGGTCTGGTCGTTCATGGACAACTTCGAGTGGGCCTATGGCTACTCGATGCGGTTCGGCATCGTCTACGTGGACTACGACACCGAGGTGCGCACCCCCAAGGACAGTGCCCTCTGGTACGCGAAGCTCGTCGCCACGGGAATCATCCCCGCCGCCTGATCCCCGGAGGCTGATCCCGCCGCCTGATCCCGCTACCTTCCGGTCGAGAGTGCCCGTTTCCGCGGTCGCTCTCGACCGGAAAGGTCACTCTGGCGCGCCGGGAAAACCGTGCACGCGCACGGTTTTGCGGTTTGGTGCAACAAATTCGGTTCCGGCCCTGAATTCTCACGTTGTAATTGCCAGATCTGCGTCCCTGGCCCAAAAGAGGGGGTGACTCGGGGCCGAATCCTGTTATATGTTGGATGCGTCAACATAAGCGCGTGTCGCCATGTTGATGACAGCGTTACAAGGGGGTAATGGTGGTTTTCCTGCCGCCTCCTCGTGCGATCACAGCATTCAGAGCAGAAAGCAGATCATGACGAAAACCAAGAGGCTGTTCACGATTGTCGCTACGGGGGCCGTTGCGCTCTCGCTCGCGGCGTGTTCAACGGCCACCACATCAGGGACCGGAAGCACCACGGCAGCAATCGCGGACTGCAACGTCGGCATCTCGATGCCCACGAGAAGCCTCGAGCGCTGGATCAACGACGGCGAAGGCCTCAAGACCAAGCTCGAAGGGGCCGGCTGCACCGTCGACCTTCAGTACGCCGACAACAAGACCGACCAGCAGATCAGCCAGATCCAGAACCAGGTCGCCGGCGGGGCCAAGATCCTCGTCGTCGCAGCGATCGACGGCAAGGTACTCGCACCGGCACTCGCCGACGCGAAGAAGCAGGACGCCACGGTCATCGCCTACGACCGCCTGATCAACGGGACCGCCGACGTCGACTACTACGCGACGTTCGACAACTACAAGGTCGGCCAGCTCCAGGGGCAGTTCATCGAGAAGGAACTCGGCCTCAAGGACGGCAAGGGTCCGTTCAACCTCGAGCCCTTCGCCGGCAGCCCCGACGACAACAACGCCAAGTTCTTCTTCTCCGGCGCATGGGACGTGCTCCTGCCCTACGTGACGAGCGGCCAGCTGGTCGTCCCGAGCGGCAAGGCTCCGAAGACGAACGACGCGTGGACCACGATCGGAATCCAGGGCTGGGCGTCCGACAAGGCACAGGCCGAGATGGACAACCGGCTCTCCTCGTTCTACGGCAACGGCGCCAAGGTCAACGTCGTGCTCTCCCCGAACGACAGCCTCGCGGTCGGCATCGAAGCCTCCCTGAAGTCGGCCGGCTACACCGCAGGCACCGACTACCCGATCATCACGGGCCAGGACGCGGACAAGGCGAACGTCAAGGCCATCCTCGCGGGCACCCAGTCGATGACCGTCTGGAAGGACACCCGTACCCTGGGCGCCCAGGTCTTCACGATGATCCAGTCGATCGCGGCCGGCACAACGGTCGAGGTGAACGACACCAAGACGTACGACAACGGCAAGAAGGTCGTCCCGTCCTACCTGCTGGCCCCTGAGGTCGTCACGAAGGACCTCGTGCAGACGAAGCTCATCGATTCCGGGTTCATCAAGGCATCGGACGTCGGCCTCTAAGCCGTACCGAAGAAACCGAATTCCGTACCGACTGCGGTGGTGGCGGGGCCCTGGGCTTCGCCACCACCGTGGTCGGTACGCACCCGAACGACGTATTCGCTGACAGGAGCGACACACATGAACGGTCCGATTCTTCGGATGATCGACATCGGGAAAGACTTCAGCGGGGTCAAAGCCCTCGACTCAGTCACCCTCGAAGTCGAGCGCGGCAAGGTGCACGGCATCTGCGGTGAGAACGGCGCAGGCAAGTCGACGCTGATGAAGGTGCTGAGCGGCGTCTACCCGCACGGCAGCTACGACGGCACGATCGAATTCGAGGGGGAAGAGGCCCAGTTCAGATCGATCAACGACAGCGAAGCGGTCGGGATCGTCATCATCCACCAGGAACTCGCGCTCAGCCCGTACCTCTCGATCGCGGAGAACATCTTCCTCGGCAACGAGAACGCCACCCGCGGCGTCATCGACTGGAACAAGACCAACCTCGAGGCCGCGAGCCTGCTCGCCCGGGTCGGTCTCGACGAGAACCCGGCCACGAAGGTGCTCGAGCTGGGCGTCGGCAAGCAGCAGCTCGTGGAGATCGCCAAGGCGTTGTCGAAGCGGGTCAAGCTCCTGATCCTCGACGAGCCGACCGCGGCTCTCAACGACGAAGACTCCGACCACCTGCTCGACCTGATCGAGCACCTGCGGGGCCAGGGCATCACGAGCATCATCATATCCCACAAGCTCAAGGAGATCCGCCGGATCGCGGACACGGTGACCGTGATCCGGGACGGCAAGACGATCGAGACGATCGACATGCACGGTCCCGACGCGACCCAGGCCCGCATCATCCGCTCGATGGTCGGCCGCGACCTCAACAGCATGTTCCCGCCCAGGGACCCGAAGATCGGCGCAGAGATCCTCCGGGTCGAGGACTGGAACGCGTACCACCCGGTGGACACCGGCAGGAAGATCGTCGACAACGCCTCGTTCACCGTGCACGCGGGCGAGGTCGTCGGCTTCGCCGGGCTGATGGGCGCGGGCCGCACCGAACTGGCCATGAGCATCTTCGGACGCTCGTACGGCACCAACATCACCGGCCGGGTCTTCAAGAACGGCACCGAGATCTCGGTGCGCACGGTCGACGAAGCCATCCGCAACGGAATCGCGTACGCGACGGAGGACCGCAAGAAATACGGGCTCAACCTGATCGGCGACATCACCGTGAACGTCTCGGCGGCGGCGCTGGCGACCCTCGCCCGGTTCGGCGTGATCGACCGCCACCGCGAGTACAAGATCGCGGACGACTACCGCAGGCGGATGAACATCAAGGCGCCGAGCGTCTCGTCGATCACCGGCCAGCTCTCCGGCGGCAACCAGCAGAAGGTCGTGCTGTCGAAGTGGGTCTTCACCGGCCCCGACGTGCTCTTCCTCGACGAACCGACCAGAGGCATCGACGTCGGCGCCAAGTACGAGATCTACGGCATCATCAACGAGCTCGCCGCGGCAGGAAAGGCCGTCGTCGTCATCTCCTCCGAACTACCGGAGCTTCTCGGCATCTCCGATCGCATCTACGCGATCTCCGAGGGTCGCATCACAGGCGAAGTCGCCGCGAAGGATGCCACCCAGGAAAGCCTCATGCACCTCATGACTGCGGGAAAGGACTAGACCGCAATGACCACCACCACCCCAGCCACGCGCAAGCCCCGGCTGGCCATCAACTTCCGCCAGTACGGCATTCTCGCCGCGCTCGTCGTCATCATCGTTCTGTTCGAAGTGCTCACGAAGGGCCGGCTGCTGCTGCCCGGCAACGTGAACAACCTCATCCAGCAGAACGCCTACGTGTTGATCCTCGCGATCGGCATGGTCGTCGTGATCATCGCCGGCCACATCGACCTCTCGGTCGGCTCCGTCGTCGCCATGGTCGGTGCGGTCTCGGCCATCGCGACGAACCAATGGGGCTTCCCGTGGTGGGCGGCCGTGTTGCTCGCCCTCGTCGTGGGTGCGGTCGTGGGCGCCTGGCAGGGCTTCTGGATCGCCTTCGTCGGAATCCCCGCCTTCATCGTGACCCTCGCCGGCATGCTGATCTTCCGCGGCCTCACGCTCGTCCTGCTGACCGGTGGCACGATCAGCGGGCTGCCGGACTCCTTCACGGCGATCGGCGCCGGTTGGTTGCCCGGAGTGCTGGGTGAGCTCGGCGGACGGGACACCCTGACTCTCGCCCTCGGCGCCATCACCTGCATCGCCCTCGTCGCGCAGCAGCTGCGCACCCGTGCGACCCTGCGGCGCCTCGAGCTGCCCATGGAGTCCGTCGTGCAGATGGCCGTCAAGTCCGGCATTGCGGTCATCGCGATCATGTGGCTGGCCTGGCTTCTCTCCGGTTACCGCGGCACCCCGATCATCCTGATCGTCCTCGCCGTCCTGATTCTCGGCTACACGTTCATGCTGAACCAGACCGTCTTCGGCCGTCACGTCTACGCGATCGGCGGCAACCTCTTCGCCGCCATGATGAGCGGCGTGAAGACCAAATGGGTCAACTTCTACGTCTTCGTCAACATGGGCGTGCTCGCCGGACTCGCCGGCGTGGACAGCACGGCCCGCGCAGGCGGCGCCGTGGCTTCGGCAGGGCAGAACTACGAACTGGACGCCATCGCCGCGGTCTTCATCGGCGGCGCAGCCGTTCAGGGCGGCGTGGGAACGGTCGTCGGAGCCATCGTCGGTGGCCTCGTGATGGGTGTCCTGAACATGGGACTGTCGATCCTCTCGGTGGATGCCGCGTGGCAGATGGCCATCAAGGGTCTCGTCCTCCTGCTCGCGGTCGCGTTCGACATCTTCAACAAGCGGCGCAGCGGCGGACGCTGACTCCGGGGCGCGGGCGGTAGCCTTGTGCAACACGCGCGGACGGAGGAGTACCAGGTGCAGGGCAACAACCACGACGACATCCGTCGGCACAACCTGTCGGTCATTCTGCGCCTCGTCCACCGCAACGGGCCCACCTCCCGCGCCCAGCTGACCCGCCTCACCGGGCTGAACCGGTCGACCATCGCCGCCCTCGTCGGCGAGCTCGCCCAGCTCGGCCTCGCGGGGGAGCGGGACCCGGACTCGACGAACCAGGTCGGCCGGCCGAGCCCCATCGTGCACGTGGCCGCCGCGGTCGTCGCCCTCGCCGTGAACCCCGAGATCGACGCGGTCACGATCGGGATCGTGGGCCTCGACGGCACCGTGCACCGCCGCATCCGCTACCCGACCGAGCACACCCCGAGCCCGACGGAGGCCGTCAACATCGCCGCAGCCGTCATCGACGGGATGCGCGGCGAGCTCGAGGCCCGGTTCCGGGTCGTCGGCATCGGTGTCGCCGTTCCGGGCCTCGTGCGCGCCCACGACGGGCTCGTCCGGCTCGCCCCGCACCTCGGCTGGATCGACGAACCGCTCACGGACATGCTCGAGCAGGCCACCGGGTTTCCCGTCGTGGCCGCGAACGACGCGAGCCTCGGGGCGCTCGCCGAACGCTACTTCGGCGCGGGCAAGGGCATCACCGACCTGATCTACCTGAACGGCGGGGCAAGCGGCATCGGCGGCGGCATGATCGTCGGCGGCCTGCCCGTCGGCGGCGTCGCCGGCTATGCGGGCGAGTTCGGCCACACCCGCGTGAGCGGAAGCTCCCGCGTCGACTCCGCGGGGATCACGGGAACGCTCGAGGCCGAAGTGAGCCGGGAGGAACTGCTCGCGGTGCTCGGACTCTCCGGCTCCGGCGCGGACGCCGACGAACTCGAACGCGCCCTGCTCTCGACGGAATCCGCCGAGGTCCAGGCCGAGGTGCACCGCCAGCTCGACTTCCTCGCGGTCGCGCTCGGCGGGGCGATCAACATCCTCAACCCGCAGCTCGTCGTACTCGGCGGCTTCCTCGGCGCGCTCTTCAACGCGGATCCCGAACGCCTCCGCGCGGCCGTCGGTACCTGGTCGCTGCCGTCCTCCTTCGGGAGCGTGCGGATCACCGCGGCGGAACTGGGATCGAACCTGTTGATGATCGGTGCAGCGGAGCTCGCCTTCGAGGGCATCCTCGCCGACCCGAACGGGTTCGGCGTCTCCGACTGATCCGTCCGGCGTGTCGCGGTCCGGCGGGAATAGCCGGAGGGGCGCCCGCCTTGGCACCAGTGGGCGAGAGTGTCTTTCGTCGTGTGCACCCGGGCGCACGACGGGCGCGGTGACCGTCCGGCCTGCACCCAGCATGCGTCCCAGCGCCAGCCCCCAGCACCCACAGTGAGGACACGTCCGCCGTGAGCACCGCCACCGCCCCCATTTCCGTCGTCCGGCATCCCGGAGATGCCCTGACCCGGCCGCAGCGCCTGGTCTACGTGCTCGTGCTCGGAGCCCTCACCGCGCTCGGCCCGTTCACGATCGACCTCTACCTGCCCGCGTTCCCCACGCTCGAGAGCGAACTCGGCGTCTCCGCTGCGGCCATCCAGCTCACCCTGACCGGGACCATGATCGGCTTCGGCTTCGGCCAGCTCGTCGTCGGGCCGTGGAGCGACCGGGTCGGTCGGCGCCTGCCTCTGCTCCTCGCGACCGGGTTCCATATCCTTGCCAGCGTCGGCGCCGCACTGTCCCAGGACATCGTCTGGCTCGGCGTCTTCCGGGTGCTGATGGGCTTCGGCGCGGCGGCGGGCGCGGTCGTCGCCCTCGCGATGGTGCGTGACCTGTTCGGCGGCAAGCCGCTCGTGCGGATGCTGTCCCGGCTCGCCCTGGTCAGCGGGCTCGCCCCCGTGCTCGCCCCGGTGATCGGGTCGCAGCTCCTCCTCGTGATGAGCTGGCGCGGCATCTTCTGGGTGCTCGCCGGCTACGGCGTCGTCGTCGTGGTGGCGGTCGCGTTCCTGATCGTCGAAACCCTCCCGACGCTGGAACGCCACGCCTCCGGGCACAACACACTTGCCCAGCGCTACCGGGCCGTGCTCGGCGACCGCACCTTCGTCGGGGTCGCGATCATCGGAGCGATGACCTTCACCGGGCTGTTCTCCTACCTCTCCGCCTCGCCCTTCCTGTTTCAGCAGGTGTACGCGTTCAGCCCGCAGCAGTACGGGGTGCTGTTCGCGGTGAACTCGCTCGGCATCGTCGCGGGCGTGCAGCTCTCCTCTGTGCTGATGCACCGTTTCAACGTCGCCCCGCAGTGGATCATCGCCGTATCGACGATCGTGCTGCTCACGGCGGCGATGGCGATCCTCGTGCTCGACCGCGCCGGCGCCGGCCTCTGGGGCACCCTCGTTCCGCTCTGGGTGTTCATCGCCGCGTGCGGCTTCACCTTCCCGTCGGCGCAGGTGATCGCGCTGGATGCGCACGGTCACGAGGCCGGGACCGCCGCGTCGCTGCTCGGCGCGGCCAACTTCGGGGTCGCGGGGCTGATCTCCCCGATCGTCGGACTGCTCGGGGTGGGCACCGCCGTGCCGATGTCCGCGGTCATGGGCGTGACGGCCGTTGTCTCGATCGTCGTGCTGTGGACCCTCGTGCGGCCGCGGTCGCTCGGGACGCTCGACGCGGCCTGAACCGCGCGGCCCGCGCCGGGCGCGACGTAGGCTGGACGCAGGTGCGACCTGGCACCCTGGGGACTCTCGATGCAGCCGGACCCGGCCCGCGGCATCCTGACTCGCGGGAAACCGAGCAAAGGACCCCGCCGTGACCACCGAATCACTGACCGTGATCACCGCAGCACACCTGCGGGCGACCGGGAGGCACCCGGGTGATGCGCTGTCCCGCGGGCAGCGGCTCGTCTACGTACTCATTCTCGGCGCGCTCACGGCGCTCGGCCCGTTCACGATCGACCTGTACCTTCCCGCGTTCCCGACACTGCAGAGCGAGCTCGGCGTCTCGGCGGCCGCCATCCAGCTCACCCTGACCGGCACCATGGTCGGGTTCGGGCTCGGCCAGCTCATTGTCGGGCCGTGGAGCGATAAGGTCGGCCGCCGACTGCCGCTCATGCTCGCGGCCGGCTTCCACATTGCGAGCAGCGTCGGCGCCGCGCTCTCGCCCGACATCGTCTGGCTCGGTGTCTTCCGCGTGTTGATGGGCTTCGGCGCCGCGGCGGGCGTCGTCGTCGCCCTCGCCATGGTGCGCGACCTGTTCGGCGGCAAGCCGCTCGTGCGGATGCTGTCCCGACTGGCCCTGATCAGCGGACTCGCGCCCGTGGTCGCGCCTGTTCTCGGCTCGCAGCTGCTGCTCGTGATGAACTGGCGCGGCATCTTCATCGTTCTCGCCGGGTACGGCGCTGTCGTGATCGCCGCGGTCGCCATCTGGATCGTCGAGACCCGGCCGGTGAACGAGCGCCACCACGCCGGGCACAGCACCCTCGGCCAGCGTTACCGGGCGGTGCTCGGCGACCGCACCTTCGTCGGGGTCGCGATCGTCGGCGCGATGACCTTCACCGGGCTGTTCTCCTACCTGTCGGCATCGTCGTTCCTGTTCCAGCAGGTCTACGCGTTCACGCCGCAGCAATACGGGGTGCTGTTCGCGGCGAACTCCCTCGGCATCGTCGTCGGGGTGCAGACGAGCTCCCGGCTGATGCACCGCCACAACGTCGCCCCGCAGTGGATCCTGGCCTGCTCGACCGCCGCGCTCGCCGTGTTCGCGACCCTGATGCTCGTGCTCGGCCTCGTCGACGCCGGGCTCTGGGGCGTGATCGTGCCGCTCTGGTTCTTCATCGCGGCGTGCGGATTCACCTTCCCCTCCGTGCAGGTGATCGCGCTCAACGCGCATCCGCACGAAGCGGGCACGGCGGCGTCCCTCCTCGGGGCGGGCAACTACGGGCTCGCGGGTCTCGTCTCGCCGGTCGTCGGGATGCTCGGGGTCTCGACCGCGGTGCCGATGGCCGCGGTCATGCTCGGGACCGCGCTCGCATCGGTGTGTTCCCTGTGGTTCGTGTTGCGCCCGCGGACGGTCCCGCGCCTCGCCCACTGAGTGCGCCCGCCGGGCAGCTGCGGCCGGTGCGGGCAGCTGCGGCCGGTGCCGACGACTGTGGCTCGCGCACGGGAAACAGGTGTCCGTGGCGGGAACGGGTGCGGGGGTCCGCCCCGAGGTCGGCCTAACATGGCCTGATGGACGATGACAGCGCCCGCGCACCCGAGCCAGACCCTGCACCCGCCGTCGCCCCGGAAACCGCGGCGGCCCCGGCGGCGCGACGCGTCGCCCGGCGCTGGCCTCTCCTCAGCGGTCTCGTGGCGGTACTCCTTGCCGCGGGCCTCGGCGCCCTGATCGTCTTTCGCGACAACGGGAATCCGCTCGTTATCGACACCGAGTGGATGGACGAGATCATCGAGCACCGGGCGCCGATCTGGGAGTACGCCTCGCTCGTGATGAACTTCCTCGGCGCGGGAATCGCCGGGGTCGTGATCATCCCGATCCTGATCCTGGCGGGACTGCTCCTGCTGAAACGTCCCTGGGCGGCGGGCTACTTCCTGGTGGCAACGATCGTCAGTTCCGGGCTCGTGCAACTTCTCAAGAACCTGTTCGGCCGCGCCCGCCCTCAGGACATGCTGGTCACCAGCGATTTCGGTTCATTCCCCTCCGGGCATGTAGCGAATGCGGCGACGATGGTCGTCTGCCTCGCCCTGATCTTCCCGAAGGTGTGGGTCTGGGTGGCCGGCGCGGTCTGGGCCGTCGCGATGATGGTCAGCCGCACCTACCTCGGCGCGCACTGGCTCACCGACACCATCGGCGGCCTGCTGCTCGGCATCGGCGTCGCCGTGCTGCTCTGGGCGCCCCTCGCCGCGAAACTGGACGGCGAGCGCCGGCTGGCCCGCCGGCATCCGCCCGCCCCAGAACCGGTTCGGCACCCCTTGTGAGGCTTGTGTACCCGGGACGGGTGTTTCGGGCCGTTTGAGGTGAAAATTCCGTCGAATTGGTCGGAATGCGGGGCAGACAACGGCGGATGAGCGCGGTAGCGTCATCGAATGAGAATCCTCCTTGTCGGGGCGGGCGGCGTCGGAGACGCGTTCGCGAAGATCATCGCCCGCCGGTCGTTCTTCGAGCGGGTGATCGTGAGCGACTACGACATCGGCCGGGCGGAACGGACGATCGCCGCCGTCGCAGCGAAGTACGGTGACGAGAGCGCGGCCCGGTTCACAGCGGCCCAGATCGATGCGGGCGATCCGGACCGCGTCGCATCGGTCGCCCGGGAACACGGCGCGACGCACGTGATGAACGCGGTCGAGCCGAAGTTCGTGCCGAGCGTGTTCGCCGGGGCGCTCGCCGCAGGCTGCGACTACCTCGACATGGCGGCGAGCCTTTCCGAGCCGCACCCGACGGACCCGTACCACGAGACCGGCGTCAAGCTCGGCGACGACCAGTTCGCGCTCGCCGCAGACTGGGAAACCGCCGGGCGGCTCGCCCTCGTCGGGATGGGCGTCGAGCCGGGGCTGTCCGACGTGTTCGCCCGGTACGCCGCAGACCACCTGTTCAGCGAGATCGACGAGCTCGGCACCCGCGACGGCGCCAATCTCGTCGTGCGCGACGAGTCCGGTGCCGAGATCTTCGCGCCCTCGTTCAGCATCTGGACCACGATCGAGGAATGCCTGAACCCGCCGGTGATCTTCGAGAAAGACCGCGGCTGGTTCACGACGCAGCCGTTCAGCGAACCGGAGATCTTCGACTTCCCGGAGGGGATCGGCCCGGTCGAGTGCGTGAACGTCGAGCACGAAGAGGTGTTGCTGATGCCGCGCTGGCTCGACGCGAAGCGGGTCACCTTCAAGTACGGGCTCGGTGAGGAGTTCATCGGCGTGTTGCAGACCCTGCACCGCCTCGGCCTCGACAGCGTGACCCCGGTGCGGGTGCGCAGTGAGTCCGGGCCCGTCTGGGTCGCGCCCCGCGACGTCGTCGCGGCGAGCCTGCCCGACCCGGCCACGATCGGACCCCGGATGACCGGGAAGACCTGCGCCGGGGTCTGGGTCACGGGCACAGGGGTCGACGGGGAGCCGCGCGAGGTGTACCTGTACCACGTGAGCGACAACGAGTGGACGATGCGCGAGTACGACGCCCAGTGCGTGGTCTGGCAGACCGCCCTCAACCCGGTGATCGCCCTCGAACTGCTCGCGACCGGCGCCTGGAGCGGACTCGGTGTGCTCGGTCCCGAGGCGTTCGACGCGAAACCGTTCCTCGACCTGATGAGCGCGAGCGAGGAATCCGGTGGATATGGCGAGCCCTGGGGGCTGGAAGACCGGCTGGTGCGGCCCGCTTCCGCGGCCGACCCGGCATGATCAACGGCGAGGTCTCGTTCTGGTGGAACCAGCTCGGCCGGCCGACGCAGCGTCCGCCGCTACCCGGTGCTCTCCGCGCCGACGTCTGCATCGTCGGCGCCGGCTACACCGGACTCTGGACCGCCTACTACCTGAAGAAGGCGGCGCCCGGCCTGCGCATCGTGATCCTCGAGCAGCGTTTCGCCGGTTACGGGGCCTCCGGGCGGAACGGCGGCTGGCTGACGAATTCGATCACGGGAGGACGCGAGCAGTATGTCGCCACCCACGGGCGCGACTCCGCGGCCCGGTTCCAGACCGCGATGAACGACACCGTCGACGAGGTGATCCGGGTCGCCGCCGCCGAGGGCATCGACGCCGACATCGTCAAGGGCGGCGAGTTCACCGTGGCGTGCGACGTGCCCCAGCAGCGGCGGCTCGAGGCGAGCGCCCGGGCCGAACAGGAGTGGGCGGAAACGGATGTCGAGCTCCTGACGGCTGCGGAGGCATCCGCTCGCGTGAACGTCGTCGGAGCCACGGGAGCGATGTGGCACCCGCACTGCGCTCGCATCCACCCGGCGAAACTCGCCGCCGGACTCGCCGGGGTCGTCGAGGCACTCGGCGTCGAGATCTACGAGGACACCACCGTGACCGAGATCACGCCGCACCGCGCGGTCACGGCGCGCGGGGTCGTCGCCGCCGACGTCGTCGTGCGGGCGACCGAAGGCTTCACCGCGGGACTGCGCGGCCTGCACCGGGCCTGGCTGCCGATGAACTCGTCGCTGATCGCGACGGCGCCGCTCGCGCCGGCGGTCTGGGAGAGCATCGGCTGGGACGCTTGCGAGACCCTCGACGATATGGCGCACGCCTACATGTACGCCCAGCGCACCGCCGACGACCGCATCGCGATCGGCGGCCGCGGGGTGCCGTACCGGTTCGGGTCGCGGACGGACTCCGACGGGCACACCCCTGCGGGCACGGTCGACGCGCTGCGCGGCATCCTCAACCGGTTCTTCCCCGCGACGACAGGGGTGACGATCGACCACGCCTGGTCCGGCGTGCTCGGGGTTCCTCGGGACTGGGCCGCGACGGTCGGCCTCGACCCGGCGACCGGGCTCGCCTGGGCGGGCGGGTACGTCGGAACCGGGGTCGCGACCACGAACCTGGCCGGGCGCACGCTGACCGAGCTGATCCTCGCGCGGGCCGCCGGGAACGCACCGGGCGGTGCGGCCGGTGGTGCGGCCGGTGCTGCGGCCGCGCTGAGTGAGCTGCCCTGGGTCAACCATCGGGTGCGGAACTGGGAGCCCGAGCCGCTGCGCTGGCTTGCGGTGACCGGGCTGTATCGCGCGTACGGGATCGCGGACCGCGCCGAGCACGGCGGCCGCCGCACGACGACCTCGCCGCTCGCGACGATCGCCGATCGCGTCTCGGGCCGAGGCCACTGAACCGATTCGACGGAGTTCTTGGGTGTCGAACGCGTGGGAGCGCGGTCGCGGCGGACGCCCTGGGTCGGGCCGGCCGCGGATGTGGTCTACTCGAGGCATGAACGTTCCGCCGGCGCCCCGTGCGCCCGATGCTTCCGCCGAAACTTCCGCCGAGACCCTCGTGGCCGCATACCGGGTCGCGCTGGCCGCGGCCGACGCGGCCGCGGTGAGCGTGCGTGCGGCGCGCCCCGAAGACCTGCCCGCGGTCGTCGCGCTCTTCGAGCGCACCTGGGGTGCCGGACGCAGCCCGGACGCCTCCCTCCTGCGCGCCCTCGACCACGCCGGTAACACGGTGCTCGTCGCCACGAGTGACGCCGATGCTGCACCCGCGTTCGTCGGGGCCGCACTCGGCTTCCTCGGCTGGACGGGCGGCATCCACCTGCACTCGCACATGACGGCCGTCGCCCCCGGGCTGCGCGGCGGCGGGGTCGGCTACGCGCTCAAGCTCTTCCAGCGCGCGGTCTGCCTCGAGCACGGCGTCGACGAGATGCGCTGGACCTTCGACCCGCTGATCCGCCGCAACGCGCACTTCAACCTCGTGAAACTCGGGGCAGAGGTGACCGACTTCCACCCCGACTTCTACGGGCGACTCGACGACGCGATCAGCGGCAGCGACCGCAGCGACCGGTTCGAGGTGCGCTGGCGCCTCGACTCGCGTCGGGTGCGTGCGGCGCTCGCCGGTTCCCCGCGGCCGCAGTGGAGCAGCGCCGAACCGACCCGCGACGGGCTGCCCGCCCCAGAACCCCTGCGGCTCGACCCTGACTTCGAGCGACTCCGCGACGACGCACCGGATGCCGCGGCCCGGCAACGCACCGACTCCCGCGTGTTCGCCGAGGCCTTCTCCCGCGGCCTCCGGCCCGAACTCGCCGGCGACTCCTGGGTGTTCACCTCCCGCCCCGCAGACCCCGCCTGACCCGCCTCGCCCCGCCCTATCTCCCCCCGACACGCCGCCCTTCGTGCGCGTGTGTTCCGCGAGAGCGCACTTGTGGCCCTTAAACCCGAGGTTTAAGGGCCACAAGTGCGCTCTCGCGGCCGGGATTTTGGCGCACGGATCGCGTGTGGGACTAGGATCGCGCCATGAATCCGAGCGACGCCGCCGATCACCTGTCCGAACTCCAGGCCGCAGCCGAGGCCGCGGTCGCCGCGGCCCGCCAGGCGCAGGCCGACGCCGAAGCCGCCCTCGCGAGAGTGCAGGCTGCGGCCGTTCAGGAGCAGGCGGATGCCGCGACGGCGACCGCCCAGACCGGGTCCGGCCCGGCGGCACCGGTGCCGGCACCCGCGGCACCCGCGGCACCCGCGGCGCCCGCGGCACACGCAACACCGCTCACGGCCGCCCAGGTCGACGTGATCCGGGCCGGCTACGCCTTCAGCGGGCCGGCGCTCGAGATGGGGGCCCTCGTCAACGGCGACGCCCTCGCCGACGTGCCGATCCGGATCCCGCTCGCGATGACCAACCGGCACGGCCTCGTCGCCGGCGCCACCGGAACCGGCAAGACCCGCACCCTGCAGGTGCTCGCCGAGCAGCTCTCCGCGCACGGCGTGCCCGTGTTCGCCGCCGACATCAAGGGCGACCTGTCCGGGGTCGCGACCGCGGGCGTGCCGAACGACAAGCTGCTCGCCCGCACCCGCGGCATCGGGCAGGACTGGGCCGGCCAGGCCGCCCCGACCGAGTACTTCTCCCTCGGCGGCACCGGCCGCGGTGTACCGGTGCGCGCGACCGTCGCCGGGTTCGGCCCGCTGCTCCTCAGCAAGGTCCTCGGCCTCAACGACACCCAGGAGTCCAGCCTCGGCCTCGTCTTCCACTACGCCGACCAGGCCGGCCTGCCGCTGCTCGACCTCACCGACCTGCGCGCGGTCCTGAGCTTCCTGACGAGCCCGGCAGGCAAAGCCGAGCTCGCCGGGCTCGGCGGACTGTCCCCGGCGACCGTCGGCGTGATCCTCCGCGAGCTGATCACCTTCGCCGACCAGGGCGCCGACGTGTTCTTCGGCGAGCCCGAGATCGACACCCGGGAGTTCCTCCGCACCGCGCCGGACGGCCGCGGCGTGATCAGCCTGCTCGAGGTGCCCGGCGTGCAGAACCAGCCAGCGCTCTTCTCGACGTTCCTGATGTGGCTCCTCGCCGACCTCTACAACGACCTGCCAGAGGTCGGCGACCTCGACAAGCCCAAGCTCGTGTTCTTCTTCGACGAGGCGCACCTGCTCTTCGCGAACGCCTCCAAGGACTTCCTCGCGTCGATCACCCAGACCGTTCGGCTCATCCGCTCGAAGGGAGTCGGCATCTTCTTCGTCACCCAGACCCCCAAGGACGTGCCCGGCGATGTGCTCGCCCAGCTCGGCTCCCGTGTGCAGCACCAGCTGCGGGCCTTCACCCCGGACGACGCCAAGGCGTTGCGGGCGACCGTCTCGACGTTCCCGAACTCCGGTTACGACCTCGAAGAGGTGCTCACCGGGCTCGGAACCGGCGAGGCGATCGTGACGGTGATGAACGAGAAGGGCGCCCCGAGCCCCGTGGCCTGGACGCGGCTGCGCGCGCCGCAGGGGTCGATGTCTCCGACTGCGGATGCCGCGATCGAGTCGGCCGTCGCGGCCTCGCCGCTCCTGGCGACATACGGCGCCGCGATCGACCGGGAGTCTGCGCGGGAGATCCTCGCGACCAAGCTCGAGGCGGCGAACCGGGCCGCGGCCGAGCAGCAGGCGGCAGAGCAGGCGGCGCTCGATGCGGCGAAGGCGGCCGCGGAGCGCGAGAAGGCGGACAAGGCCGCCGCCGCGCAGGAGGCGAAGGATGCGCGGGCCGGGGAGCAGGCCGACCGGAAGGCGCAGGCCGAATACGACCGGCTGATGCGGCAGACCGCGGGCCCGGCGCGCACCCGCACGAGCGCGAAGCCGCAGAAGAGCGTGCTCGAGGAGGTGCTCGGGTCGTCCGTGACGAAGTCGATCCTGACCGGGGTCGTTGCCGGCATCTTCGGAACCCGCCGCCGGCGCTGAGCCGCCGCCCGGCATCCGCTCAGCTTGTGTGGGAGGTGTAGCGGCGCTCGAACCAGTAGAGCAGCTCGGGCCGGGACCGGTTGAGGTCCTGCAGCGTCATCGGTTCGGCGACCCGCACGATCGGCGCGTCGAGCTGTTCGACGATCAGCTCCATCGCCCCGCGCGAATAGAACTGGCCGCGCATCCGCAGCAGCAGCCGGCCGTCGAGTCCCGTGATGAACAGCTGCGGGTGCGTGTCGAGCGCGCCGCTTTCGTAGAGGTCGAGCAGCACGATGGTGCCGATCACGGACTTGTCGTAGCTCGTGACCCTGCCCAGGAAGCCGCGTTCGGAGACGCCGTCCCTGTCGACCCAGATCACGGTGCGGAAGAACGCGATCGCGGCGAGAACGCAGATGGCGACGAGGATGATCTGGCCGACGAAAACCGGTCGCCAGGAATCTGTCGGGATCGTGAGCCAGTAGAGCACGGCGGAAACCGGGGCGACGAGGGCCAGCACGGACAGACCGGACTGCCGGAGCAACCGGCCGTGCGGTCTCAGAGCGTGCGCCCGAATGAGCGGTCCCCCAGTGACTTTCACCTTAAGCGTTCCCCCTAGCCGGTGTACCCAGATTATCGCGAATGAGAGAGCGTGCCGGATAGCCACCTTAAAGGGGACAGCACGCCGCACCCCGGTGCCCGGGTGCGTGCGGGCAGACGCCGGAACCGGGCGGCACGAGGGGATCGTGCCGCCCGGTTCCGGGTGGAGGCTGCGGTGCAGCCGGTCGTGCGGGCCGGGTCAGCGGCCGAGGATGCCGCCGAGGTCGATTCCGGTGCCGGTGCCGTCCGTGGCGCCGGTGCTGCCGGAGCCGCTGAGGGCACCGTCGACGATGTCGCTGACGCTCGCACCGATGTCATCGACCGACGCCGAGGTGCCGTTGCCGGCCGGAGCGGTGACAGGAGCGGTGACGGGCGCGGTCGTGTCGGTGGTGAGCGGAGCGGTCACGGGAGCCGTGACGGCCGTGTCGTTGCCGGAGGCGACCGGGACGTCGTTGCCGGACGCGACCGGGACGGAGGTGCCGTTGCCGATCGAGGCGCCGTTTCCGACGGAGTTGCCCGAGACGACCGGGCCGGAAACCAGCGGGGCGTTCAGCACGCCGCCGCCGAGGGCATCCGTGCTGGTTCCGTTCGCGCCGGACCTGTTCAGGCCGGACCCGTTCGCGTCGATGCCGCGCAGCGCGTCGTTCAGCAGGCCGAAGTCGACCGTGTTGGCCAGGCTGCTTCTGTCACTGCCCGAGGGGGAGACCGTACCGGTTTCCGCTGCCTGCGCCGGGGCGACGAAGCCGCAGACGATGAGGGCGGATGCCGCGACTCCGGTGATTCCGAATGCGGTGAGACGCTTCGTAATGGTGTTCATGAGAGCTCCATTTCGTAGTTCTGGTCCGGCCTCGGGTATTCCCCGGGCCGCACAAGTAGTCCGGAGCCCTCGTCGAGGCGGATTGGAATCCGTAGAGTGGGCTCGTGCCAGACTCTCCCAGCGCGCACCGCCGCGCGCAGCCACCGAGATTCCGGGCGCACCCGGCCCAGGCCGGCGTCGCGGCCTTCGCGCTGGCGATCCTCGTCGGCACAGCGCTGCTGATGCTGCCGATCGCGCGGGTGGGTCCCGGTGGGTCGAGCCTGCTCGAGGCGATCTTCACCGCGACGAGCGCGGTCTGCGTCACCGGGCTCGTCGTCGTCGACACCGCGACGCACTGGGCGCCCTTCGGGCAGGTCGTGATCATGCTCCTGATCCAGGTGGGCGGCCTCGGCATCATGACGTTCGCGTCCGTCGTCGGGCTCTCGGTGCTGCGGAAGATGAGCCTCCGCTCCCGGATCACTGCCGCTGCCGAGGTCAAGAGCGTCGGACTCGAGGACGTGCGCGGTCTGGTGCTCGGCGTCGTGGGGACATCCGTGCTGATCGAGCTCTGCGTCGCCGTGGTGCTGAGCCTGCGGTTCCTCTTCGGCTACGGCGAGCCGCTCGGGAGGGCGCTCTGGCTCGGGCTGTTCCACGCGGTGTCCTCCTTCAACAACGCGGGGTTCGCCCTGTTCAGCGACAACATGATCTCCTACGCGACCGACCC
Organism: Cryobacterium sp. MDB2-A-1; assembly: GCF_004402675.1. NCBI lineage: Bacteria > Bacillati > Actinomycetota > Actinomycetes > Micrococcales > Microbacteriaceae > Cryobacterium > Cryobacterium sp. MDB2-A-1. The sequence goes on from NZ_SOFK01000022.1 coordinate 171,614, forward strand.
GTGGGTCTGCCTCCCGCTCGCCGCGGCGGTCATCCTCGGCGGTCTCGGCTTCCCCGTGCTCGTGCAGCTGCGCCGGTACCCGCGCCTGCCCCGGAAATGGGTGATGAACACCCGGCTCGTGCTCGCGGGCACCGTTGTGCTCCTCGTTGCAGGCACCGTGTACCTCACAGCGGTCGAGTGGTCGAACCCGTCGACCCTCGGGCCGTTGGGCTGGTCGGACAAGATCCTGGTCGGATTCTTCCAGTCGGTCCAGGCGCGCACGGCGGGCTTCAACAGCATCGACTGGGGCCAGATGGACTCGGCGAGCCTGCTCGGCACCGACGTGCTCATGCTGATCGGCGGCGGCCCCGCCGGAACCGCGGGCGGCATCAAGATCACGACCTTCGCCGTGCTGTTCTTCGTCCTCGTCGCGGAGATTCGCGGCGAAGGGACGGTCACCGTGTTCGGCAAGCAGCTCGCCCGCTCGGTGCAACGCCAGGCCATCACGATCGTGCTGATCGCCGTGGCCGTGATCGCCTTCTCCACAGTCATCCTGATGCTCCTGACCGATTTCAGCCTCGACGCGCTGCTCTTCGAGGCGATCTCTGCCTTTGCTACCGTGGGGCTCTCGACCGGCATCACCGCGGCCATTCCTCCCGGCGGGCAGGTCGTGCTGATGCTGCTCATGTTCATCGGCAGGCTCGGCCCGATCGCCTTCGCGTCCGCCCTCGCACTCCGGCAGCGGCCCAGCGCCTTCGAACTCCCCATAGAAAAGCCGATCATTGGCTAAGTTCTCCCTCTTCGGGCGTCGCTCGTCCTCCCGTCTCACCCCGGAGGACGCCGTTGTCGTGATCGGCCTCGGCCGGTTCGGCAGCTCCCTCGCCCTCGAGCTGATGAAAAGCGGCACCGAGGTGCTCGGGATCGACGGCGATGCCGATATCGTCCAGGCGCACAACGGCCTGCTCACCCACGTCGTGCGCGCAGACTCGACGAAAGAGGAGACCCTCCGCCAGCTCGCGGTCGCCGACTTCAGCACAGCGGTCGTCGCGATCGGCGGCGACATCCAGGCGAACATCCTCACGGCGTCGCTGGTGCTCAAGCTCGGGATCGGCAACATCTGGGCCAAGGCGGTGAGCGAACCGCACGGCGCGATCCTCGACCAGCTCGGCGTGACCCACGTGATCTATCCGGAGAAGGACATGGGCAAGCGGGTCGCGCACCTCGTGCGCGGGGTGATGCAGGACTATCTCGAGATCGGCGAGAACTTCGCCCTCGTCAAGATGGCGCCCCCTCGCGTGATCGTGGGGGTCTCACTCGGCGAGTCCCGGGTGCGTCCGGTGCACGGCGTGACCGTGACCGCGTTCTTCCACGAGGGGGCCGGCTGGAGCTACACGACCCTCGAGACGGTTCTCGAGGCCGGCGATGTGATCCTCGTCGCGGGGGAGACCGAGCGGGTCGAGGCGTTCAGCAGGCTGCGCTAAGGCCGGCGCAGAGGTTGGCGCCGCGTAGGCTCGCCCTATGAGTAGTGCAGCAGTGGCCGCCGCCCGCTTCGTGACAGAGGCCGCGATCGGGACCCGCGTCGTCGTGCGCCGCACCATCGAGGGCGGCGTGACGGATGCCGTCGGCTACCTCCGCGCGTGCGGTCCGGCCGACTGCGTGGTCGAGACGAAACGCGGTCTCGTCACGATCGTGCTTGCCGAGATCGTGGCCGCGAAGGAAGTGCCGCCGCCGCCGGCGCCGCGTGCGCCCCGGCATCCGTTCGCCGACTGACGAGTCTTTACTGGCGGAGAATGGGGGATTCGAACCCCGGCTGTGGGCGCTGTGCGCTCACCCGTTGATGATTCTTTACTGGCGGAGAATGGGGGATTCGAACCCCGGCTGTGGGCGCTGTGCGCTCACCCGTTGATGATTCTTTACTGGCGGAGAATGGGGGATTCGAACCCCGGCTGTGGGCGCTGTGCGCTCACCCGTTGATGATTCTTTACTGGCGGAGAATGGGGGATTCGAACCCCGGCTGTGGGCGCTGTGCGCTCACCCGTTGATGATTCTTTACTGGCGGAGAATGGGGGATTCGAACCCCGGCTGTGGGCGCTGTGCGCTCACCCGTTGATGATTCTTTACTGGCGGAGAATGGGGGATTCGAACCCCGGCTGTGGGCGCTGTGCGCTCACCCGTTGATGATTCTTTACTGGCGGAGAATGGGGGATTCGAACCCCGGCTGTGGGCGCTGTGCGCTCACCCGTTGATGATTCTTTACTGGCGGAGAATGGGGGATTCGAACCCCGGCTGTGGGCGCTGTGCGCTCACCCGTTGATGATTCTTTACTGGCGGAGAATGGGGGATTCGAACCCCGGCTGTGGGCGCTGTGCGCTCACCCGTTGATGATTCTTTACTGGCGGAGAATGGGGGATTCGAACCCCGGCTGTGGGCGCTGTGCGCTCACCCGTTGATGATTCTTTACTGGCGGAGAATGGGGGATTCGAACCCCGGCTGTGGGCGCTGTGCGCTCACCCGTTGATGAATCTTTACTGGCGGAGAATGGGGGATTCGAACCCCGGAGGGCTCTCACCCAACACGCTTTCCAAGCGTGCGCCATAGGCCACTAGGCGAATTCTCCTGGCCGGTCATTTCCCGAAGGTAACAACCTCGAAGAATCTTACCTGTTTCTGAAGGCACTTGAGAACGCGCTGCGCAGGGACCTGCTTTTGGCTCGGTGCGGCTTTGCGCATAAACTGGGAGCGGCTCCTCGCGTGGCGCTATCTCAGCCAACTCCCCCAGGACGGAAACGTAGCAAGGGTAACTGGGCTCTGGTGGGTGCGCGAGGAGTTTTTTCATGCCCCCGCGGCCTCGAAAAGCGGATTCCGCAGGGCACTCTGACGCCCACCCGGGCCGAGGTCTGGGCATGCCGCGCACTAGTCACTACGCGCGCGTCGCATACTGCGCACAATTCCGTGATAACGATTCCATATCTACTCATAGACTGGGCTATGCGCGGATCGCGCCCCGACAGTGCCGGAGGCACCCATGGTCAACACGTCCGATAAAACCTTCTTGTGGCCCACCCAGCAGCCACGTCCGCTGAGCGATGAAGCGCTCGCGAGCGTAGACGCCTGGTGGCGAGCCGCGAATTATCTTTCGGTGGGGCAGATCTACCTGCTCGACAATCCGTTATTGCGGGAACCGTTGACCCGCGACCACATTAAGCCCCGCCTGCTCGGGCACTGGGGAACGACCCCCGGACTCAACTTCATTTATGCCCACCTGAACCGCGCGATCCAGGAACGCAAGATCAGCACCCTTTACGTCACCGGCCCCGGCCACGGTGGGCCCGGCATGGTCGCCAACGCATACCTCGACGGCACGTACACCGAGATCTACCCCGGTGTCGAGCAGAGCGAACGCGGCGTCAAGGCCCTGTTCCGCCAGTTCTCCTTCCCGGGCGGAATCCCGAGCCACGCTTCACCGGAGACCCCCGGTTCGATCCACGAGGGCGGCGAGCTCGGCTACGCGCTCAGCCACGCTTACGGCGCCGCGTTCGACAACCCCGACCTGCTCGTCGCGGCCGTCGTCGGCGACGGCGAGGCCGAGACCGGACCGCTCGCCACCAGCTGGCACTCCAACAAGTTCGTCGACCCGCTCGTCGACGGCGTCGTGCTGCCGATCCTGCACCTCAACGGGTACAAGATCGCCAACCCGACCATCCTCGCCCGCATCCCCGAGGAGGAACTCCTCGACCTGATGCGCGGTTACGGCCACAAGCCGTACATCGTTTCCGGCGGATTCAACGAGGAAGACCCGCTCCTCGTCCACCAGCGCATGGCCGAGACCCTCGACGAGGTGCTCAACGAGATCGCCGACATCAAGGCCCGCGCCCTCGCCGGCGACACCGAGCGTCCGCGCTGGCCCATGATCATCCTGCGCACCCCCAAGGGCTGGACCTGCCCGACCACGATCGACGGCCTCAAGGTCGTCGACTCCTGGCGTTCGCACCAGGTGCCGCTCAGCAACGCCCGCGACACCGAGGCGCACACCCGCCTCCTCGAGGGCTGGCTCGCCTCCTACCGTCCCGAAGAACTGTTCGACGAGTCCGGTGCGCCGGTCGCGAAGATCACCGGGCTCGCCCCGGACGGTGAGCTGCGGATGAGCGCGAACCCCGTCTCCAACGGCGGCCTGCTCCGCAAGGATCTGCGCCTTCCCGACTTCCACGACTATGCCGTCGATGTTCCCTCCCCTGGAGCCACGACGGATGAGGCCACGAAGGTCCTCGGAACCTGGCTCGCGGATGTCATCAGGGACAACCCAGACAACTTCCGGATCTTCGGGCCGGATGAGACAGCATCCAACCGTCTCGCCCCCGCCGTGTTCGCTGCGACGGAGAAGACCTGGAACGCCGAATACCACGAGGGCGACACCAACCTCGAACGCGCCGGCCGCATCATGGAGATGCTCAGCGAGCACCAGTGCCAGGGCTGGCTCGAGGGCTACCTGCTCACCGGTCGCCATGGCCTGTTCAACTGCTACGAGGCCTTCATCCACATCGTCGACTCGATGTTCAACCAGCACGCGAAGTGGCTCAAGGTCACCCGCGAGATCCCGTGGCGCCGCTCGATCTCGAGCCTCAACTACCTGCTCTCCTCGCACGTCTGGCGCCAGGACCACAACGGCTTCTCCCACCAGGACCCGGGCTTCATCGACCACGTCGTGAACAAGAGCGCGGATGTCGTGCGCGTCTACCTGCCCTTCGACGCGAACACGCTGCTCTCGATCTACGACCACTGCCTGCGCAGCGTCGACTACGTGAACGTCGTCGTCGCAGGCAAGCAGCCCGCGCCGAACTGGCTCACCATGGACCAGGCCGTCGCACACTGCGACCGCGGCCTCGGCATCTTCGACTGGGCAGGCACCGAAATCGCCGGCACCGAACCGGATGTCGTCCTCGCCGCAGCCGGAGAGGTCCCGACCCTCGAGATCCTCGCCGCCGCCGCGATCCTGCGCGAAGCGATGCCCGACCTCAAGGTCCGCGTCGTCAACGTCGTCGACCTGATGCGCCTGCAGTCCGAGGCGGACCACCCGCACGGACTCAGCGACGCCGAGTTCGACGCCTACTTCACCGCGAACAAGCCGATCGTGTTCGCATACCACGGGTACCCGTGGCTGATCCACCGCCTGACCTACAAGCGCCACGGACACGCGAACCTGCACGCCCGCGGGTACAAGGAAAACGGCACCACGACGACACCGTTCGACATGGTCATGCTCAACGACCTCGACCGGTATCACCTGGTGATGGACGTTATCGACCGCGTCCCCGGACTCGGCGCGCGCGCCGGTGTTCTCCGCCAGGAGATGCAGGATGCCCGCCTCCGCGCCCGCGACTACACGCGTGCGTTCGGTGAGGACATTCCCGCGGTCACCGAGTGGGTGTGGGATGCGAACGGCATCGGCGCCACCCCGGTCGATGTGGGACTTTCCACAGGTGGGGATAACGTCTAATCGTGGCTGACAGTATCTACATCACCTCCGCCGAGGGTTATACAGGCAAATCTACGATCGCGCTGGGTGTTCTGGACACCCTGCTTCGTTCGGTCGAACGGGTCGGCGTTTTCCGTCCCGTCGCCCGTTCTTCCAACCATCCCGACTACGTGCTCGAGCTCCTGCTCGAGCACCTCTCCGCAGGCAAGGCCGCAAGTGCGACCGCTGCAACGAGCACCCCGCTCACCTACGACGAATGCGTAGGCGTACATTATGACGAAGTCCACCTCGACCCCGATGCGGCACTCGGCCGTATCGTGCAGCGTTACAAGGCCGTCGAGGCCCAGTGTGACGCGGTCGTCGTCATCGGAAGCGATTACACCGACGTCGGCAGCCCCACCGAGCTCGCCTTCAACCTCCGCATCGCCGCCAACCTCGGCGTCCCTGTGCTGCTGGTTCTCGGTGGACGCGTGGGCTCCGGCCAGGGCGAGACGCTCAACCAGGATGACAGGCTCGGCCAGAGCGACCCGCGCACGCCGGACGACATCCGCCAGCTGACGGATGTCACCATCGCCGAACTGCGCAACGAGCACGTCTCGCTGCTCGGCGTCATCGTCAACCGGGCAGATCCGACGCGCCTGGACGACGTGATCGGCGCCGTCCGCGACGTCGTCGACGCCCCCGGAAGCGAACTCGCGAACGTGCCAGTCTGGGCGCTTCCCGAGGACCCGTACATCGTCGCACCGAGCATGAAGAGCATCCTCAAGGCCGTGAAGGGAACCCTCGTCAAGGGGGACCCCGCGCTCCTGTCCCGTGAGGCCCTCGGAGTCGTCGTCGCGGCGATGTCGATGGTGAACGTGTTGCCCCGCCTGTTCGACGGGGCCGTCGTGCTCATCCCGAGCGACCGTCCCGATGTGCTCCTCGCCGTGCTGATGGCGAACTCCTCTGCGACGTTCCCCTCGATCGCGGGCATCATCCTCGTCGGCGGCTTCGACCTCCCGACGGAGATCGAACAGCTCGTCGAGGGGCTCGCTTCTTCGGTGCCGATCATCCGTACCGAACTCGCGTCCTACGAGGCCGCGGTGCGCATCACGCACACTCCCGGCCGGATGGCCGCGGATTCGCAGCGCAAGCTCGACACCGCGCTCGCCCTCTTCGAAGGCCACGTCGAGGCATCCGTTCTGCTCGATCGCCTCAAGGTGAGCCGCGCCGACGTCGTAACGCCGCTCATGTTCGAGTACACGCTGCTCGAACGTGCCCGGAAGAACCGCAAGCGCATCGTGATGCCCGAGGGGGAGGACGACCGCGTGCTGCGCGCCGCCGCGACCCTGCTGGCCCGCGATGTCGCAGACATCATCATTCTCGGGGAAGAGGTCGAGGTCCGCTCCCGCGCGATCGGGCTCGGCATCGACATCGGGAAGGCCCAGGTGATCAGCCCCTTCAACGAGGAGCTCCGCACCAAGTTCGCCACAGAGTACGCCCGCCTGCGCGCCCACAAGGGCGTCACCATCGACCAGGCCAGGGACGTCGTCACCGACGTGTCCTACTTCGGCACGATGATGGTGCAGATGGGACTGGCCGACGGCATGGTCTCCGGTGCGACGCACACCACGGCGCACACGATCCGCCCGAGCTTCGAGATCATCAAGACCCGCCCGAACACGTCCGTCGTGTCGAGCGTGTTCCTGATGGCCCTCGCGGACAAGGTCCTCGTCTACGGTGACTGCGCCGTGAACCCCGACCCGACCGCAGAGCAGCTCGCCGACATCGCCATCTCCGCTTCGGAGACGGCCGTCGAGTTCGGCATCGAGCCGCGCATCGCGATGCTGTCGTACTCGACAGGCGAGTCGGGCAAGGGGGCGGACGTCGACAAGGTCCGCGCCGCGACCGCGCTCGTCCGCGAGCGTCGCCCCGACCTTCTCATCGAGGGCCCGATCCAGTACGACGCGGCAGCGGATGCTGCTGTCGCCGCTGTGAAGATGCCGGCTTCGGCCGTGGCCGGCCGGGCCACCGTCTTCATCTTCCCGGACCTCAACACCGGCAACAACACCTACAAGGCCGTCCAGCGCAGTGCTGGCGCCCTCGCGCTCGGCCCTGTCCTGCAGGGCTTGCGCAAACCGATCAACGACCTTTCCCGAGGAGCACTTGTGCAGGACATCGTCAACACCGTTGCGATCACCGCAATCCAGGCGGCGTCACTCGACTCCGCTGCCGCCGCTGCTGCCGCGACTGCGACGGTCTCAGCATGAGCGCCGTCCTGGTCATCAACTCCGGTTCCTCGTCGTTCAAGTACCAGCTGATCGACATGCAGACGGAGACCGAGCTCGCGAGCGGTCTCGTCGAGCGCATCGGTGAGGCGAGCGGGCACGCCCGTCACACCGCCGCCGGTTCCGACCGCGTCGAGCAGACGCTGCCGATCCCGGACCACACCGCCGGATTCGCCGTGATGCTCGCCGCGTTCGCCGCCAGCGGCCCGCAGCTCAGCACGGCGAACCTTGTGGCCGTCGGCCACCGGGTCGTGCAGGGTGGCAGTATCTTCCAGGGTCCGACCGTGATCGATGACGAGGTGCTCGCCCAGATCAGCGCGCTCTCCGACCTCGCGCCGCTCCACAACCCGGCACACGTTCAGGGCATCAACGCGGCCAGGGCACAGTTCCCGGACGTGCCCCACGTTGCCGTCTTCGACACGTCGTTCCACCAGACGATGCCGGCACCGGCGTACACCTACGCGATCGACACCGCGCTGGCCGCCGAGTACGGCATCCGTCGTTATGGAGCACACGGCAGCTCGCACAAGTTCGTGTCCGAAGCCGCTGCGGAGTTCCTCGGCCGCCCGCTCGCCGAGCTCAAGACCATCGTGCTGCACCTCGGAAACGGGGCGTCGGCGTGCGCGGTCGACGGTGGAAAGTCCATCGACACCTCGATGGGCCTCACCCCGCTGCAGGGACTCGTCATGGGTACCCGCTCCGGCGACATCGACCCCGCCGTGCTGTTCCACCTGCACCGCAAGGCCGGCATGTCGATCGAAGAGCTCGACACCCTGCTGAACAAGAAGAGCGGCATGCTCGGACTGACCGGCAACGGTGACATGCGCGACGTCGAGGACGCCGCGATAGCCGGGGACGCGGTCGCCCAGGCTGCCCTCGACGTCTACTACCACCGCATCCGCGGTTACGTGGGCAACTACATCGCCCAGCTCGGTGGACTCGACGTGATCGTCTTCACCGCCGGTATCGGCGAGAATTCGGGAATCATCCGGGCCGGCGCCCTCGCCGGACTCGAATTCCTCGGCATCGAGATCGACCCGGCGAAGAACGACCCGTTCTCCCGGGTCGCCCGCGTCATCTCGACCGATGACTCGAAGGTCACCGTGCTCGTCATCCCGACGAACGAGGAGCTGGAGATCGCTCGCCAGACCCTCGCCGTCATCTAGCAGCACCGAAGTCGACGGCCGCTCCCTTCGGGGGCGGCCGTCGCGTGCGTTAACGCACCCCGCTACTGCTCGCGAGAGTGCACTTTTGGCCCTTAAAACGGCGGTTTAAGGGCCAAAAGTGCGCTCTCGCGAACGGGGCGTGGCGGATACCTCAGGCGGTTCTGGGGGCTGTGCTTCCGCGCACCACGAGGTGCGTGGGCACGATCGTGGTGCCAGGAACGGACGCACCGGGGGAATCGATCTGCCGCAGGAGCTTCTCGATGCAGAGCCGGCCGACCTGGGCGAAGTCCTGGTGCACCGTCGTCAGTGGGGGCCAGAATTCACCGGACTCGCGCATGTCGTCGAAGCCGACGACGCTCACGTCGGCGGGCAGGGCCCGGCCGGCCTCATGCATCGCGCGCATCACACCGAGGGCCATCTGGTCGTTGGACGCGAAGATGGCCGTGACGAGCGGGTCGGCGGCGAGGGTCACCCCGTGCACGTAGCCGCTCTGCGCACTCCAGTCCCCTTCGAGCACGGGGGGCACCGGGGCACCGGCCGCCTTCAGGGTGTTGCGCCACGACGCCGTGCGGCGACCGGCCGAGAAGGAGGACTCCGGGCCGGCGATGTGCCAGACCGTGCGGTGACCGAGGTCGAGCAGGTGCTGGGTGGCCAGGCGGGCGCCCTCGGTCTGGTCGGTGTCGACGACCGTGTACCGGGAACCGGCGTCGGAGTCGACGATGACGACGGGAAGCCCGGTCGGCACGGTCACGTCGATCCGGTCGAGCATGTGGGCTTCCATGATGATCACGATGCCGTCGACGGCCTGCTCGGCCAGCCGGGTCACGGCGCCGGTGACCGCACCCTGGGTGGGTCTCGTCACCGGGATGAGGGTGATCGAGTACCCGGCCTCCGCGGCCGCCATCGCCACCGCGTCGAGCGTGCGCATGTTGCCGAAGCTCGACAGGGTGAACATGATCACGCCGATGGTGCTGAACCGGCCCGACTTGAGGGCGCGGGCGGCGCTGTTCGGGCGGTAGCCGATCTCATCCATGGCCGCGAGCACGCGGTCCCGGGTGTCGGAGTCGACATTGCTGCGGGCGTTCACCACTCGGGAAACGGTCTGGGACGAGACGCCGGCCAGGGCCGCGACATCCGCCATCGACGGCAGGCGCTGCACACCGCGGGTCAGGGGACTCTGGGGAGTCGGGTGAGTCGGGTGACTCGGGGGAGTCGAGGGCGCGGAGGTGCCGGCGCCTTCAGCGGGGCTGATCTTTGCCACGTTCCCTCCCGGGTCCCGGAAAATGCTTCCGTATGTTTACGTAAACATGCTAGCGTGCTTACACGTCATGTTTACGCAAACATGACCAGGAACCTCGAACTCCATCATCCGCCGCACCACACTATCGAGTCAGAGAAACAGGAATGACGACGCTGTCAACGCTCACCCCCAGTGGCCAGGCGCTTTCCGGCCCACGGAAGCCGCACGTGCAGAAGCGCGACTGGACCGGCTGGAAGTTCATCGCCCCGTTCATGGTCGTCTTCACCCTCGTCCTGATCGCTCCGGTGCTGTATTCGATCTACCTGAGCTTCTTCAAGGAACAGCTCGTCGGGGGCAACTCCTTCGTCGGCTTCGCGAACTACGGCCAGGCGCTCACGGATCCCCAGTTCTGGGAGTCGATGGGGCGGGTGACCCTGTTCTTCGTCGTACAGGTTCCGATCATGCTCGGTATCGCACTCTTCGCCGCCCTCGCGATCGACAGTGCGCGCCTGCACCTGTCCAGCTTCTTCCGCATCGCGATCTTCCTGCCGTACGCCGTTCCCGCGGTGGTCGCCACCCTGATGTGGGGCTTCATGTACGGCACGAAGTTCGGCCTGGTCGGCAATCTCAACGACTTCTTCCACCTCGCCATTCCTGACCCGCTCGGGAGCAGCTGGGTGCTCGCGAGCATCGGCAACATCGTCACCTGGGAATTCATCGGCTACAACATGATCCTGTTCTATGCGGCGCTCCGGGTGATCCCGACCGACCTCTATGAGGCGGCCTCCCTCGACGGCGCCGGCGCCTTCCGCATCATCCGCAGCATCAAGATGCCGGCGCTGCGTCCCGCCATCGTGATCGGCGGCATCTTCTCGGTCATCGGCAGCTTCCAGCTCTTCAACGAGCCGAGCATCCTGCAGTCCCTGGCGCCCAACACCATCTCGACCTATTTCTCCCCGAACATGTACGCGTACAACCTGTCGTTCGCGGGCCAGCAGTACAACTATTCGGCCACCATCGCGATCATCGTCGGCCTCTTCACTGCCGTCATCGCCTACATCGTGCAGAACTCCGGTTCGCGGAAGGAGGTCTGAGATGTCCACCACTGACCAGGCCAGAGTGAACGTGCCCGCAAGCCAGGCCAGGGCCCCACGGATGTCCCGCTACACCCGGACGAACAAGTCCAACCAGGGCCTGCACACAAAGAAGTCGATCCTGCTCACCATCATCATGGGCGCGCTGGTCCTCTACAGCCTGCTTCCCCTGTTCTGGCTCTTCGTGAACTCGACGAAGACCCAGGCCGAGCTGCTCAACTCCTTCGGCCTCTGGTTCAGCGGTCCGAACGCCCTCTGGGACAACATCGTCGCGACCGTGACCTACAACGACGGAGTCTTCGTCCGTTGGTTCGGGAACACCCTGATGTACGTCGTCGTCGGGGCGGGAGGGGCCACCTTCCTCGCGGCACTCGGCGGTTATGGACTGGCCAAATTCAACTTCCCGGGCAAGAAGGCCGTCTTCGCCGTCGTGCTCGGTGCCGTGGCGATCCCCGGCACGGCCCTCGCGGTCCCGACCTTCCTCATGTTCAGCCAGATGGGCCTCACGAACACGCCCTGGGCGGTCATCCTGCCCTCGTTGATCAGCCCGTTCGGCCTGTACCTGATCTGGACCTACGCCCTCGATGCCGTGCCGACCGAGGTACTCGAGGCCGCACGCATGGACGGGGCAGGCGAATTCCGCACCTTCTTCACCATCTCCCTCAAGCTCCTCGCCCCCGGCCTCGTGACCGTGCTCCTGTTCACCCTCGTGGCCACCTGGAACAACTACTTCCTGCCCCTGATCATGCTGAGCGAACCGACCTGGTACCCGCTCACCGTCGGACTCAAGCAGTGGAGCAATCAGGCCCAGACCGTCGGCGGCGACGTGATCTACAACCTCGTGATCACCGGTTCGATGCTCACAATCATCCCGATCGTCGTCGCGTTCCTGTTCCTGCAGCGCTACTGGCAGTCCGGCCTCGCCGCCGGCAGCGTCAAGGCGTGACCCCCCCCGACCCATTCGACCGCACCACCTGTCCCGCATCGCAGTTCATCCATTTACAAGGAAGTGAAAGGCATTTCATGAAAGCACCACACAGCACCAGGAAGGCACTGCGTCGCACCGCGGTCGTCGTCGCCACCGGACTCGCGCTCAGCATGTCCCTCGCAGCGTGTTCCGGATCCGGAACCGGATCGACAGCATCGTCGACCGCCAGCGCCGCGGACATCACCGCGGCCCTGAACGAGAAGTCGACCATCACCGTCTGGGCGTGGGCCCCGGCCGTGGAGAAGATCGCCGCGGCGTTCGAGAAGGAACACCCGAATGTGACCGTCAAGGTCGTCAACGCGGGAACCGGCAACGATCAGTACATCAAGCTCCAGAACGCGATCAAGGCAGGGTCCGGCGCGCCGGACATCGCCCAGATCGAGTATTACGCGCTTCCGCAGTTCGCGTTGTCCAAGTCGCTCGCCGACCTCAGCGCATACGGCTTCGACTCGTACGCGTCCGAATACACCGACAGCACCTGGGGATCGGTCAAGCTCGGCGACGGCATCTACGCCCTCCCGCAGGACTCCGGCCCCATGGCCATGTTCTACAACAAGGCCGTCTTCGACAAGTACGGCCTCACCGTTCCCACCACCTGGGACGAGTACGTCGCAACGGCCAAGAAGCTGCACGAGGCCAACCCGAACGCCTACATCACCAACGACACCGGCGACGCCGGCTTCACCACGAGCATGATCTGGCAGGCCGGCGGCCAGCCGTACACCACGACGGACTCCACCAAGGTCAGCATCAACCTCCAGGACGCGGGCTCGAAGAAGTTCGCAGACACCTGGAACACTCTGCTCAGCAACGACCTCCTCGCCGCAACGCCCAGCTGGAGCGACGAATGGTACAAGGGCCTCGGCGACGGCACCATCGCCACCCTCAACATCGGTGCCTGGATGCCCGGCAACCTCGAGTCCGGTGTGAAGGAAGCCGCCGGTGACTGGCGGGTCGCACCGCTGCCGACGTACACGGCAGGCGACAAGGCAAGCGCCGAGAACGGCGGCGGTGGAGATGCCATCCTCGAGCAGAGCAAGAACAAGCTCGTCGCAGCCGGTTTCCTCCAGTACATGAACGAGGGCGCGGGCACCCAGATCTCGATCGACGCCGGCGGATTCCCGTCGACCGTCGCCGACCTGAACTCCGACGCGTTCCTGAACGCCACGAGCGACTACTTCGGCGGCCAGAAGATCAACCAGGTCCTCGTGCAGTCCGCGAAGGACGTCGTTCCCGGCTGGAGCTACCTCCCGTTCCAGGTCTACTCGAACAGCATCTTCAAGGACACGGTCGGCCAGGCGTATGCCGCCAAGTCCGACCTCAATGCCGGGTTGACCGCGTGGCAGAAGGCCACCGCGGACTACGGCAACCAGCAGGGCTTCACCGTCACCAGCAAGTAGCATCCTGCGCCACCGTCGGAGAAGGGTGGGCCTGGACCAGGCCCACCCTTTTCCGTCGCCTTCACCACCGTCGTACCGAACAAAGAGGATCTTCTCCCGTGTTGCACGCCCGGCTCAGCATCACCCGCGACAACGTTGTGGCACCCGTTTCGCCCCGGATCTTCGGCTCCTTCGTCGAACACATGGGCCGCGCCGTGTACACGGGCATCTACGAGCCCGGTCATCCCACCGCGAATGCGGAAGGATTCCGCCAGGACGTGCTCGACCTGGTGCGGGAACTGAACCCGAGCCTCATCCGCTATCCCGGCGGCAACTTCGTCTCCGGCTTCCGCTGGGAAGACAGCGTCGGCCCCCGCGACACGCGCCCCGTGCGCCTCGACGTGGCGTGGCACAGCATCGAGACCAACGAGGTCGGCCTGCACGAATTCGCGGCCTGGGCGGAGACCGCGGGCGTCGAGGTGATGCAGGCCGTGAACCTGGGCACCCGGGGCGTCGCGGAAGCCGCGGCCCTGCTCGAATACGCCAACCACCCGGGGGGCACCACCCGCTCCGAGGAGCGCAGGGCCAACGGTCGCACGGAACCGTTCGGCATCCGCGTCTGGTGCCTCGGCAACGAAATGGACGGCCCCTGGCAGATTGGCCACAAGACCGCCGAGGAATACGGGCGCCTCGCCGCCGAGACCGCCCGGGTGATGAAATGGGTCGACCCCACCATCGAACTCGTCGTCGCCGGCAGCTCCAACGCCGAAATGCCCACCTTCGGCAGCTGGGAACGCACGGTGCTCGGGCACACCATCGACCTCGTCGACCACATCTCCCTGCACGCCTACTACGAGGAGAAGCCCGGCGACCTCGGCAGCTTCCTGGCCTCCGGCGTCGGCCTGGACCGCTTCATCGGAGACGTCGTCGCGATCGTCGACGACGTGGCGGCGGAACGGGGCGTCGACCGCTTCATCGGCATCAGCGTCGACGAGTGGAACGTCTGGTACCAGACCCGCTTCAACGAGGTGGACAAGGAGGACCTGCTCACCGGCGACTGGAACGCCCACCCCCGGCTGATCGAAGACGAGTACAACGTCAGCGACGCCGTCGTCGTCGGTTCCCTGCTGATCTCCCTGCTGCGCAACAGCGACCGGGTCTCGATGGCCAACCTCGCCCAACTCGTGAATGTGATCGCCCCGATCAGGTCCGAACCCGGCGGACCGGCCTGGCGACAGACCACGTTCTTCCCCTTCGCGTTGACCGCGGGCGCCGCCCGCGGCGACGTGCTGGCCACCGCGATCCACTCCGACACCTACGAAACCGTCGCCCACGGCACCGTCGACGTAGCGGATGCCGCCGCGACGGCCACCGACGACGAGGTCGTGCTGTATCTCGTGAACCGGTCGAGCACCACCCCGCTCACCCTGGACGTGGACCTGGCCGGGGCACCCGCCGGAGCGATCCGGTCCGCGCGGAGCGTGCACGCCCCGGACGGCGGCGACCGGTTCAGCACGAATGCCCTCGATCATCAGGAGACGGTGGCACCCGTCGAGCTCACGGGCCTGACGCTGTCGGAAGACGGTGCCCGCCTCACCGCGGTGCTGCCGGCACTGTCCTGGTCCATCGTTCGCCTGGCCGCCCGGAGCGCGTCATGAGCACCGTGAGCGCGACCACCGCGGCAACATCGACAGCGACCCGCTGGGTGCGCTGGCCGGATGCGCACACACTCGCCGACGGCACGGAGAGCCTGGCGTCCGGAACCGCCCGTATCGCATACGGCGCCGACTACAACCCCGAGCAGTGGCCGGAGGCGGTCTGGGCCGACGACATGCGGCTGATGCGCGAGGCCGGCGTGAACATCGTCAGCGTCGGCATCTTCTCCTGGGCGCTGCTGCAGCCCACCATCGACAGCTGGGATTTCGGCTGGCTCGACCGCGCCCTCGACCTGCTGCACTCCAACGGCATCGCCGTCGACCTCGCCACCGCAACCGCGAGCCCGCCACCCTGGCTGACCGAGGCGCACCCCGAGGTGCTGCCCGTGAACCGGCTCGGCGAGACCATCTGGCCCGGCGGCCGCCAGCAGTGGCGTCCGACCTCACCGGTCTTCCGCCGGTACGCCCTGGCCCTCGTCGAGAAGATGGCCATGCGCTACGCCGACCATCCCGCACTCGCCATGTGGCACATCAGCAATGAACTCGGCTGCCACAACGTCTACGACTACTCTGACGACGCCGCTGCGGCCTTCCGCGGCTGGCTCGCAGGCCGGTACGGCTCGCTCGTCGAACTCAACCGGGCCTGGGGCACCGCGTTCTGGTCCCAGAACTACTCGAGCTGGAGCCAGATCCTGCCGCCGCGCCTCGCCGCCACCCACCCGAACCCCACCCAGCAACTCGACTTCGCCCGGTTCTCCAGCGACGCACTCAAGGACTACCTGGTCGCCGAGCGCGAGATCCTGCGGCAGGCGACTCCCGAGGTTCCGATCACCACCAACTTCATGGTGATGGGGGAGACCCGCGGCATGGACTACGCGGACTGGGCCGACGAGGTCGACATCGTCTCCAACGATCACTACCTGCTCGTCGCAGACCCGGAGGCCTTCGAGGAGCTGTCGTTCTCGGCCAACCTGACCGGCCAGATCGCGCATCGTGCGCCCTGGTTCCTGATGGAGCATTCCACCAGCGCCGTGAACTGGCAGCCGGTCAACCAGGCGAAGTCGCCCGGCCAGCTGCGCCGCGACAGCCTCACGCACGTCGCGCATGGCGCGGACGCGGTCTGCTTCTTCCAGTGGCGACAGTCGCTGGCCGGCGCCGAGAAGTTCCATTCCGCGATGCTCCCGCACGCGGGTGAAGACAGCACCGTCTTCCGCCGGGTCGCCCGCTTCGGCGGCGACCTCGCCGGCCTCGCCGAGGTCGCGGGAAGCCGGACCCGGCAGGCCCGCATCGGCATCCTCTTCGACTGGGACTCGTGGTGGGCCTCCGAGCTCGACTCGCACCCCACCGAGCTGCTGCGCTACAAGGCCGAGGCGATGACCTGGTACACCGCGGCGCTCGCGAACGGGCTCCAGGCCGACATCATTCCCGCCCGATCGGTGCTTCACGGACCCGGCCTCGACGGCTATGACCTCGTGATCGCCCCGATGCTCTACGTGGTCACGGCAGACCTCGCGGAAGCGCTCACCGGCTATGTGACCGGTGGTGGCCACCTCACGGTCGGCGTCTTCTCCGGCATCGCCGACGCCGACGACCACATCCACCTCGGCGGCTACCCCGGTGCCTTCCGTGAGCTGCTCGGCGTGCGCGCAGAGGAATTCGGCGGCCTGCTCGCCGGCCAGGCCGTCGGACTGTCCGGCGACCTGCCCGCGGGCTCGACAGGGACGCTGCTCACCCACGACGTCACCGTGCGGAACGACGTCGACGTGCTCGCACGCTTCGACGACGGCCCGTTCCCCGGCGTGCCGGCCATCACCGGCCGTGCCGTCGGTGCCGGACGGGCCAGCTTCGTCGGGACGGTACTCGACAGGGAAGCCCTCGTCGCCCTCGTCGGTCGCTTCGCCGCGGATGTCGGCATCGCCTCACCGCTGCCCTCCGACGTGCGCGGCACTGTCCAGCTCGCCGTGCGTGAGACGGACACCTTCGAGTACCTCTTCTACATCAACCATTCCGCGCATGCGGTCACGGTGGCACTCACCCCGTTCGATGGATGCCTCACGGCCGTCGATCTCGGAGGAAGCACCCTGGCCGCCGGCTCGCTCACCCTCCCGGCGACCGGGGTCGCCGTGCTGAGCCGGCCGCGGGCGGGGGAGTGACCGTGGCCGACTTCGCGATCGGCGAGACCGACTTCCTCCTGGACGGCACGCCGTTCCGGGTGCTCGCCGGCGCCATCCACTATTTCCGGGTTCATCCGGACCATTGGGCGGACCGGATCCACAAGGCCCGGCTCATGGGGCTCAACACGATCGAGACCTACGTGGCGTGGAACGCGCATTCGCCGGTTCGCGGGCAGTTCCGCACCGATGCCGGGCTCGACCTGGCCAGGTTCCTCGACCTCATCGCGGCGGAGGGGATGTACGCCATCGTGCGGCCGGGCCCCTTCATCTGCGCCGAGTGGGACAACGGCGGCCTGCCCGGCTGGCTTTTCCGCGACCCGGCCGTCGGCGTGCGGCGCAACGAACCGCTCTACCTCGCGGCGGTCGCCGAATACTTCGGGCAGCTGCTGCCGATCGTGGCCTCCCGTCAGATCGACAGGGGCGGGCCCGTCATCCTCGTGCAGATCGAGAACGAATACGGCGCATACGGCGCCGACAAGGACTACCTGCGTGCGCTCGTCGACCTCAACCGGGTCGGCGGCATCACGGTGCCGCTCACCACGATCGACCAGCCCACCGACCAGATGCTGACCGACGGCAGCCTTCCCGGCCTGCACAAGACCGGCTCGTTCGGGTCGCGGGCCACCGAACGACTGGCGACCCTGCGCCGCCACCAGCCGACGGGGCCGCTCATGTGCGCCGAATTCTGGAACGGCTGGTTCGACCACTGGGGAGCCCACCACCACACCACCTCCGCGGAGGACTCGGCCCGTGAGCTCGACGCCCTGCTCGCCACCGGCGCTTCCGTGTCGCTCTACATGTTCACCGGCGGCACCAATTTCGGCTTCACCAACGGCGCCAACGACAAGGGCGTGTTCCAGCCGACGGTCACGTCCTACGACTACGACGCTCCGCTCTCCGAGAGCGGGGAGGTGACGGAGAAATACCTCGCCTTCCGCGAGGTGCTCGCCCGGTACGGGCCGGTGCCGGCCGAACTGCCCGAAGCCGTTCCGCCGGCGCCCGCCTTCGAGGTCGAGCTCGATGAGTCGGTGACGCTCTGGGACGCTCTGCGCGAGCTGGCGGACCCGGCCGCCGAACCCGTGCCGGGGCTGCCGAGCATGGATGCCCTCGGCCAGTACACCGGATTCGCGCTGTACCGCAGCAGGCTGGCCCCCGGCGCACATCTGCTCTCCTTCGGCGCGATCCGCGATCGCGCCCAGGTGTTCGTCGACGGCAATCCCGTCGGCGTTCTGCAGCGCGACCACCACGACCGGTCGATCAGCCTGCCGAAGGGGTCCACGCTCGACCTCCTCGTCGAGGACCAGGGCCGGGTCAACTACGGCCCGAGAATCGGGGAGGACAAGGGCCTGATCGGCCCGGCGACCCTCGACGGGGCGCCGCTCGGGAACTGGCAGGTGCTGCCCCTCGACCTGGACGGATTCGCCGCAGCCGGTAGCCGGCTCTTCGCCCAGCATCCGCGATGCTCCGACGGGGGCGGCGAGCGCGATCTCGATCCCGACCTGGACGTCGATCTGACATTCGTCTTCGACTCGCTCCGGGCCGCCGAGCCCGCCGCGGACACGGTCGCCGTGGAGGCCCCGGTCGGCTCGCTGAGCGGACCCGCGTTCGCGCGCGGCTCGTTCGACACAGAGCAGGGACGCGACCTCTTCCTCAGTACGGCAGGCTGGGGCAAGGGCCAGGCCTGGATCAACGGGTTCAACCTCGGGCGGTTCTGGGACCGCGGACCGCAGACCACCCTGTACGTTCCGGGCCCGGTGCTGCGGGAGCGCAATGAGCTCCTCGTGCTGTTCCTGCACGGAACCGGAAGCACCCGGGCCCGCTTCGTCTCCCGCCCCGACCTCGGCCACACCGATTTCTAGCGGTCTCCGCCCGGGACCCCGGCCCCCCGGGCGGGACTGTCAGCGGTCCCGGCTACGATTGATCCGTGGTTACCGCCCTGTATCGCCGCTACCGGCCAGAGACCTTTGCCGAGATGATCGGCCAGTCCCAGGTGACCGAACCCCTGATGACGGCCCTGCGCACG
Source organism: Cryobacterium sp. MDB2-A-1 (assembly GCF_004402675.1). Classification (NCBI taxonomy): domain Bacteria; kingdom Bacillati; phylum Actinomycetota; class Actinomycetes; order Micrococcales; family Microbacteriaceae; genus Cryobacterium; species Cryobacterium sp. MDB2-A-1. Next base: position 191,051 of record NZ_SOFK01000022.1, read on the forward strand.
AATCGGGTTAACCACGCGTACCTGTTCAGCGGCCCCCGCGGCTGCGGCAAGACCACGAGTGCGCGCATCCTCGCCCGCTGCCTCAACTGTGCAGAGGGCCCGACCGACACCCCGTGCGGTGTCTGCCCGAGCTGCGTCGAGCTCTCCCGCGACGGTGGCGGCTCGCTCGACGTCGTCGAGATCGATGCCGCGAGCCACAACGGCGTCGACGACGCCCGCGACATCCGGGAGCGCGCCATCTTCGCGCCCGCCCGCGACCGCTACAAGATCTTCATCCTCGACGAGGCGCACATGGTCACGCCGCAGGGCTTCAACGCTCTGCTCAAGATCGTCGAAGAGCCGCCGGAACACGTGAAGTTCATCTTCGCGACGACCGAGCCCGAGAAGGTCATCGGCACGATCCGCTCGCGCACCCACCACTACCCGTTCCGGCTCGTCCCGCCGGGCCCGATGCTCGAATACGTGCAGACGCTCTGCGAGAGCGAGAAGGTCGCCGTCGCACCCGGCGTGCTTCCGCTCGTCGTCCGCGCCGGCGGCGGGTCGCCCCGCGACACCCTCTCGCTCCTCGACCAGCTCATGGCCGGTTCCGACGACCACTCCGTGGAGTACGACCGCGCGGTCGCCCTCCTCGGCTACACGAGCGCGTCCCTGCTCGACGAGTCGATCGACGCGATCGCCGCCCGCGAACCCGCCGCAGCCTTCGACGCGGTCGACCGGGTCATCCAGACCGGCCAGGACCCGCGCCGCTTCGTCGAAGACCTCCTCGAGCGCATGCGCGATCTCATCGTCGTCGCCGCAACCTCCGCAGCGGGCGCGTCCGCCGTGCTCCGCGGGGTTCCGCAAGACGAGATCGAGCGGATGGCCGTTCAGGCCGCCAAGTTCGGCCCGGCCGAGCTCTCCCGCACCGCCGACATCCTCAACACCGCACTCACCGAGATGACCGGCGCGACCTCGCCCCGGCTGCACCTCGAACTCATGATCGCCCGCGTGCTGATCCCCGCGAGCGACGACTCCACCCGCGGCGCGCTCGCCCGCGTCGAACGGCTCGAGCGCCGCATCGGTGTTGGTACGAGCGCTGTGGGTGCAAGCGATGTCGGTACAAGCGGTGCCGATACGAGCTCGGCCGCATCGGTGGCTCCCAGCTCCGCGACGCCCGCCGTTTCGTCTCCGACGGATGCTTCGCACGCCCCCGATGCACGCCCCGTGCCGGTCGCCGATCGCGGTGCGCCTGCGCCCGAAGCCCCCGTGACCCCCGCGGTCTCCACTGTTCCCACGAGCCCTCCGGCAGGTCAGGCATCCGTCGCGCCGGCCGTCGTTGCCGCGGCCCGCCCGATCGGGCCGGTCACGTTCCAGCAGGTCAAGGACGCCTGGCCAGAGGTCCTCGAGGCCGTCCAGACCGCCAAGACGAGCGCGTGGCTCGTGCTCTACACGGCGAACGTGCTCGAATTCCGCGACGGCGACCTCCTCGTGCTGTCGTTCCCGAGCCAGAAGGACGTCGCCGGCCTCAAGCAGTCAGCCGCGCCGGGGGAGGGCGTCGGCGACTACCTCAAACGGGCGGTCAATTCGGTCCTCGGCTTCACGCCGCGCCTCATCGCCAAGGTTACCGAGCCCGGGGCATCAACCCCTGTCGCCGGCCCGTCAGCTGTGCCCAGTGCGTCGCCCGCGCCAGAGCCACAGACATCGAGCCCTGCCGCCGCCGCGTCGCAGGCCGCACCGCCGGCCGCTGCGGTGAGCGACGGCGCAGCCGACACACCGTTCGGACGCCCGGACGCGTCAGCATCACCGACCGGACCCTCGGCCACCGCAGGGTCCAACGCCCCGACCCGGGCATCCGCTCAGCCGGCATCGGCACCGCGGTCCACCCCCGTCGAGCCGACCGGCTCCGTCACCGCCTGGGCGACCGTCGCGATTCCGGGCGCGGGCGACGCGTCCACCGGGGCGACGGCCCCCGCGACCGCACCTGCCGCGACCGCTGCCCCTGCCGCCGCTGCACCGAACGCGGCAACACCGGCACCCTCGGCTCCGGCGGCGCCCGGCCCCACGGCATCCGCTGCCCGACAGGGTGAACCGCTATACGACGACGAACCGCCGCCGTACGACGACAGCGACGTGCCGCCGGACGAGGACACCCCACCGGACCGCAACGCGGGCTCGGCCAGACAGGGTCAGAACCGGTCGCCCGCGCGCCAGGTGCCTCCCGCACCCCAGGCGCAGCCGGCACCGGTCGATCGCAACGTCACCCACACCGGGCCGAACACCATCGGCCCGAACGGCAGGCGCAGCCCGGCCTTCGAGGAGAAGCAGCGCTACGGGGAATCCGTCGTCCGCGAGGTCCTCGGTGCGACCTTCCTCGAAGAACAGCCGTACGAACCGGCACCCCGAACCAGAGGCGACTGACCCATGTACGAAGGAATCGTCCAGGAACTGATCGACGAACTCGGCCGCCTGCCCGGAATCGGGCCGAAGTCCGCGCAGCGTATCGCGTTCCACATTCTGCAGACCGAGAGCTTCGACGTCACCCACCTCGCCAATGTCCTCCTCGAGGTGCGCGACAAGGTGCGCTTCTGCGAGATCTGCGGCAATGTCTCCGAGCAACCGACGTGCATGATCTGCCGCGACCCGCGCCGCAATCCCGCGATGATCTGCGTCGTCGAAGAGGCCAAAGACGTCGTGGCGATCGAGCGCACCCGCGAGTTCAAGGGGCTCTACCACGTGCTCGGTGGCGCGATCAGCCCCATCGACGGCATCGGGCCAGACCAGCTCCGCATCCGCCAGCTGCTGCAGCGCCTCTCCGACAACACCGTCCAGGAGGTCATCATCGCGACCGACCCGAACCTCGAGGGCGAGGCGACGGCGGCCTACCTGTCGCGCCTGCTGACGACCCTCGAGATCACGGTCACCCGGCTCGCCTCCGGCCTGCCCGTCGGTGGCGACCTCGAGTACGCCGACGAGGTCACCCTCGGCCGTGCCTTCGAGGGTCGCCGCACCGTCTCGAGCTGACCCCGGCTCCACGCCCGCGTGCGCGGCGTCACATTGCCGGTGCCGAATACATCAGCATTTAGGATGGAAGACGGGGCTATGCCCGCCATGCCCGCAGACCCGAACCCCCAGGAGCGCCACGTGAGCTTGATCGTGCAGAAGTTCGGCGGATCATCCGTCGCAGACGCCGAAAGCATCAAGCGCGTCGCCAAGCGCATCGTCGACACCCGCAAGGCCGGCAACGAGGTCGTCGTCGCCGTCTCCGCGATGGGCGACTCCACGGACGAGCTCCTCGACCTCGCCCACCAGGTCACCCCGATCCCGGCGCCGCGCGAGCTCGACATGCTCCTCACCGCAGGCGAACGCATCTCCATGGCCCTTCTCGCCATGGCGATCAAGAGCATGGGCTACGACGCGCGCTCCTTCACCGGCAGCCAGGCCGGCATGATCACCGACGCGCACCACGGCGCCGCGCGCATCGTCGACGTCACGCCCGGTCGCATCCGCTCGGCTCTCGACGAGGGCGCCGTCGCGATCGTCGCAGGCTTCCAGGGCTTCAATCGCGACACCATGGACATCACGACCCTCGGTCGCGGCGGCTCGGACACCACGGCCGTCGCCCTCGCCGCCGCCCTGAACGCCGACATTTGCGAGATCTACACGGATGTCGACGGCGTGTTCACCGCGGACCCGCGCGTCGTTCCCCGGGCGCACAAGCTCGACCGCATCTCGAGCGAGGAAATGCTCGAGCTCGCCGCCGCCGGCGCCAAGGTCCTCTACATCCGGGCGGTGGAATACGCCCGCAGGCACGGGGTGACCCTGCACGTGCGCTCATCGTTCAACAACAATCTCGGCACGATCGTGTACAACCCCGACACGACCGACCCGGCGACCGCGCTCCCGGATGGAACCGTCGGCACGCCTCCCGTTACCAGTACGACCGAATCCCTGATCGGAGAAAAAGTGGAAGAGCCCATCATCGCCGGGATCGCCGCCGACCTCAGCGAGGCGAAGGTGACCGTCGTCGGCGTTCCCGACATCCCCGGCAAGGCCGCGCAGATCTTCAAGATCGTCGCGAACACCAACGCCAACGTCGACATGATCGTCCAGAACGTGTCCGCCGCCTCGACCGGGCTGACCGACATCTCCTTCACCCTTCCGAAGTCGGAAGGACAGCGGGTCCTGACCGCGCTGACGAACGAACGCGGAAACGTCGGGTTCGCGAGCCTGCAGTACGACGACCAGATCGGCAAGCTCGCCCTCGTCGGCGCGGGCATGCGCACCAACACCGGTGTCTCCGCGAAGCTGTTCGCCGCACTCTACGAGGCCGGGATCAACATCGAGATGATCTCGACGAGCGAGATCCGCATCTCGGTCGTCACCCGCGCGGACACCATCAACGAGGCGCTCCGGGTCGTGCACACCGCGTTCGACCTCGACGACGACGCCGAGGCCGTCGTGCACGGCGGCACCGGCCGCTGAGCCGCGCCGCCCCGGCATCGCCGGGAACCGAGCCACAACACACCGCGTCACCCGCAGTCAGACCGTCAGACAGCACGACAGACAGATACTAGGGAAGAAACCGTGAGCAGCACAGCAGGAATCCACATCGGAGTCGTCGGGGCAACCGGCCAGGTGGGCGCCGTCGTCCGGCACCTGCTCGAGCAGCGGGACTTCCCGGTTGCGGGCATCCGCTACTTCGCCTCTGCCCGTTCGGCCGGAACCACCCTGCCGTGGAAGGACGACCGGATCGTCGTCGAAGACGCCGCGACGGCCGACCCGACCGGGCTCGACATCGCGATCTTCTCCGCCGGGGCGACCCTGTCCAAGGTCCAGGCCCCCCGGTTCGCCGCTGCCGGCGTCACCGTGATCGACAACTCGTCCGGCTGGCGGATGGACCCCGACGTTCCCCTCGTCGTCAGCGAGGTCAACCCCGAAGCCATCCACCACGCGGTCAAGGGCATCATCGCGAACCCGAACTGCACCACGATGGCCGCGATGCCCGTGCTCAAGGTCCTGCACGACGAAGCCGGGCTGCAGCGCCTGATCGTGAGCACCTACCAGGCCGTATCCGGCAGCGGGCTCGCCGGTGCGCAGGAACTGGCGAGCCAGATCCGCGCCGCCGCGCACAGCGACAACCTCCTCCAGCTCGTCCACGACGGGTCCGCCGTCCCGATGCCCGAGCCCGTGCTGTACGTGCGCCCGATCGCCTTCGACGTCGTTCCGCTCGCCGGTTCGATCGTCGACGACGGACTCTTCGAGACGGACGAGGAAAAGAAGCTGCGCAACGAGAGCCGCAAGATCCTCGAACTGCCCGACCTGCTTGTCTCGGGTACCTGCGTGCGGGTGCCGGTCTTCACGGGCCACTCCCTGTCCATCAACGCCGAATTCGCGAACCCGCTCTCGGTCGCCCGTGCGCTCGAGCTGCTCAAGGATGCTCCGGGCGTCGTGCTCACGGACGTCCCCACTCCGCTCGAGGCCGCGGGCAAGGACCCGAGCTTCGTCGGTCGGGTCCGCCAGGACCCCGGAGTGCCGGATGGGCGTGGACTGGCCCTGTTCATCACCAACGACAACCTGCGCAAGGGCGCCGCGCTCAACGCCGTCCAGATCGCCGAACTCGTCGCCGCGGACCTGCTCGCGTCCTGACCGACGGTGACTTTTCCGGTCGCGGAGGCGACCGCCGGACCGCGTGCACTACTGTGGAACACCATGGGCGGGTATCGCGTTTCAGAGGGCGTGCGGCGCGTGATCATCGCACTCTTCGCGACCATCGCCGGCGTCGTCGTGGTCTCCGCGATCCTGTCGCTGACCGGTCAGCCGGGGTCCGCCTGGTGGGTCGCCGCCACTGGTGTCTTCTGCGCCGCAGCGCTCAACGTCTGCTGGGTGCGCCTGGGCCCTGAACGGCATCGCAGCCCCGTCGTGAGCCTGCCCATCCTGGTGCTGCCCGTGCTCTACACCGTCGTCAGCCCGCTGGCCGCGGCCGGCGCCATCGTCCTCGGAGTGCTGCTCATCGTCCTGGTGCGCTCCCGACGCGTCGACGTCGCCCTCTACAGTGCCGGACTCGCCGGAACCGGCAGTGCCGCGGCCGTCGCCGTCCTCGCAGGCGCGACCGCCTTCGGCCTCCCCAGTTATCTCGCCGCCGGTTGCGCCGGCGCCGCGTATGTCGCGCTCGTGGCGATCATCGAATACCTGCGGATGGTGTTGGTCCGGCCGATCGCGAACCGCACCGGCCCCCTGATCGCGCCGGCGCGGCTGGCGCTGATGGTGCTCGGCTGCGCACTCCTGTCCGCGCTCGTCGTGGTCTTCCACGACGCAGGCCTGGCCGTCAGTCGGGACCCGATCGTGTTCGTGATCGCAACCCTGCTCGCCTTCACTCTCGCCGGCGTCGGGATCAAGCTCATCGGCCGCGTCGTCACGATGCGCAGCCGGCTCACCGGTCTCATCACGGGCGCTGCGGCGCTCGGCGCCGCCGGGCGCGAGGACATCTCCGCCGGCCGTGTCCAGTCCGGGCCTGAGGACGATGCCGAGGCGACCTCCCGGGTCCTCGCACTGCTTCACGAGGCCGTGCGGACGACCATCGGCGTCGAGTACGTCGCCGTGCGCGACCACGCGGCGCGCGTCGGGGAGATCAGCGCCCCCATCCTGCTGTCCGAGTCCGACACCCGGTTCGTCGTCGCGGGCCGCGAGCCGATGGGTGGCGTCTTCACCGCCGACGACAGGAGCGCACTCAACGCCCTCGCCCGCGCGGCCGAACTCGCGATGAGCGCCCACTACAACATCGGCGGCCTCACCGCCCGCGCCAACACCGACCCCCTCACCGGCCTGCCGAACTACCGGGCCTTCCAGACGGCGCTCGCGAACATCAACGACCACCGTGACTACTCGGAGGCCCTCGCCGTCCTGTTCCTGGACCTCGATGACTTCAAGCGCCTCAATGACCGGCACGGGCACCAGAGCGGAGACGACCTGCTCAGGGAACTCGGCCGCAGGCTGCGCATGGTCGTGCGACCGAGCGACGTCGTCGCTCGCGTCGGCGGCGACGAATTCGTCGTAATCCTCACTCACCTGGCCTCTCTCGGCGAGGCGAAGGAGATCGCCGAACGCATCCTCGAGACCTCCGTGCAGCCGCTCACCCTCGGCTCGAGCAGCTACACCCCGACGCTCAGCATCGGCCTCGCCTATTCGGCCCACCGGGAGACGGATGTCTCCCAGCTCGTGCAGGACGCCGACCGGGCCATGCTCGCGATCAAGAAGTCGCGGCGCCGCGGCGGACCGGCCAACGAGAGCAGCATCAACATCTCGAGCCACCGCTCCTCCCAGATCAACGACATCATCGCGCACGCCATCGACGAGGACCTCCTCGAACTCGCGTTCCAGCCGATCGTCAGCCTCGTCACGGGCCAGATCTGGGCGTTCGAGGCACTTGTCCGCTACAACGACCCCGTTCTCGGCCCGCTTTCGCCGCCGTCCATCGTGGAGAAGGCCAAGGGACTCGGCCGGATGGACGCCCTCACCCGGCAGGTCGCCGTGAAGGCCATGGCCGCGGCCGCCGACTTCCGCCTCGTCGAACCCCGGGTCACCTGCATGGCCATCAACGTCGAGGCCGGGCAGATCGTGCCCGACCGGGTCGGCACCTTCATGGAGGACCTCGCCGGACGGTATCCGGGAATCTCGCTGTGCCTCGAACTCAACGAGCGTTCCGTCGCCCGGGTGACCCCCGCCATCCGCTCGCAGGCCGACCGGCTGCGCGACCTGGGGCTGCTGATCGCCCTCGACGACTACGGGTCCCAGGACTCCTCGGTGGACGCGCTCGTGCGGATGCCCATGGACATCCTGAAGATCGATCGCAGCCTCGTCGATGACCTCGATGACATCCGCCAGCGTGAGGTGCTCACCGCGCTGCAGGGCTTCGGCGACAACCTCGAATACTCGATGATCGTCGAGGGCGTGGAGAACGAGGCGATGGTCAGGCATCTCGCTGCCATCGGCATCCGCAGCGCCCAGGGCTTCCACTACGGCGTTCCGGAGAGCTTTGAGAAGACCCTGTCCCGTCTCGAGCGCTATGGGGCCGCAGCGGTCGTCCCCGCTGGCGACCTCCCGATCGGTCCAACCGTTGGAGCAGAGACTCCTGCTGCAGCCCCGGCGACCTGACCGATAGTCTCAGTCCATGAGTGAGACCGGGATGGACCGAGCGGTGAGGTCGAATCTGTCGCGCCTCGACCGTTCCGTCTTCCTCTCCCAGCTTCTCCTCGCCGGGGCGACCCTCTTCCTCGTCGCTGTCACCGGGCTCACCGCGATCCAGCGGCTGAGCTCCCCGATGTTCTTCCTCGGCGTGCTCCTGATTTTCATCGTCACGGCCGTCAGCGCCCTCGTCACGTGGAGCGACCACTCCAAGTACTGGATCGTCCTGCTTCCCGTCGTCGACATCATCGCGATCGTGCTGATCTGGCAGGCCGCGACCGCGATCGGCGCGAGTTTCCTCCTGGTGCTTCCCGTGATCTGGCTGTCGACGCACTTCGGAGCGCGGGGTGCGACGGGGAGCGTCATCCTGGCGGCCGTCATGATCTGGGGCGGGACCCTGTTCCGTTCCGTGCCCATTTCCCTGGCCGACGTTCCCCAGCTCGCGATGATACCGACCATGCTGGGCTTCGTCGCGGTGACCACGCACCTGACGACCAAGCGCGCCGCGGCGCAGCGGGTGCTCCTCACCCAGCAGGCCGGCCTGTTCGAGTCGGCCCTGCGACGTTCACGCCGCCAGGAGCAGACCCTCGACGAACTCTTCAACGCTGTGGACTTCGGGGTCGTCGGATTCGACCGTGCCTCCACGGCGAATTTCCTGAACCGTGCCCAGCGCGAGCTGCTCGCCCTCTATGGCACGACAGACAACCGGCCGGCAGTCGTCAGCACGGTGTTCCACGAAGACAGGGTGACCCCGTACGACGAGCTGGACCGGCCGTACTCCCGGGCGCTCCGCGGGGAGACCATCGACCGCCTCACCGTCTGGGTCGGCGAACCCGGCCAGCAGCAGGCTGCCCTCCTGGTCTCCGCGCGACCGATCACCGACGAGAACGGCGACTACGACGGCGGCGTCATGGTCTCGCGCGACGTGACCGCGGAAGTCAGGGCGATCCAGGCCCGCGACGACCTCGTCGCCTCGGTGTCCCACGAGTTGCGCACACCGCTCACGTCCATCCTCGGCTACCTCGAACTCGCTCTCGATGACGAACGTCTCGACCCGTCGACCAGGGGCATGCTCGAGGTCGCGTCGAAGAACTCCGACCGACTGCTCGAGATGGTCTCCGGGCTGCTCACCGACGCGAGTGATTCGAAGCACGAGCCTCCGCTCAACGTCGCCCCGTGCGACCTGGCCGGGATCGTCGCGGACGCTCTCGAGTCCGCCGGCCCTTCGGCCTCCAAACGCACGATCGGGTTCGATGTCGAGGCCCTTCCCGCCGTCACGGTCGAAGCGGATGCGTTCCGCTTGCGGCAGGTCGTCGACAACGTCCTCTCGAATGCGATCAAGTACAACGTCGAGTCCGGGCGGATCGGGGTCACGCTGGCCGTCGCCGACGGGCTGGCGGAACTGCGGATCTCGGATACCGGCAGGGGGATGACCGCCGAGGAGCAGACCAAGCTGTTCGACAGGTTCTACCGTGCGGACTCGGTACGGAATTCGAGCGTGCACGGCACCGGGCTCGGGCTGAGCATCAGCAGGGACATCATGCGCAAGCACGGGGGCGACCTGCGCCTCGAATCCACCAAGGGCAAAGGCTCGGTGGCGGTCTTCACGCTACCCCTGACGCCCGTCGCCAGCCGATAGACTGCCCTCAGAAGGGGGCCCAGCACTTGGACTCGACCACGCTCTTTATCGTCAGCGCGCTCATCGTCGTGCTCTGCGGGGTGTCGTTCATCCTGAACACGGCCCTCAACCGCAATGACGCGGCGGGCAAGCTCTGGAGCCTCGCCTTCATCGCAGGGATCGCCGTGGCCTTCGGCTACGGCGTGGCGATCATCGGGGCATCGAACTGGTGGGGTCTCCTGGTCGGCAACGTCGGCCTCGTCGTGCTGTCCGGGGCGTTCTGGAGCGGTTCCCGCCTCTACAACTCGCGGGAGTCCCTGCTGTGGACCGTCGGAGCGGCCGGAGCGGTCGTCGCGATCTGGACGCTCGTCACTGCGCCGGGCGGCGACGGCTGGGGCGCCTCAGGGGTGACCTGGGCGGCCATGGCCGCCTTCGGCGCCCTGGGCGGTTCTGAGGCGCTGCGGGGCAGGCTCGGCAGGAACATCAACGGCAGGATTCTGGGTCTGAGCCTCTGGATCGTGACGGTCTACACGTCGGCGCGGGTGGTCGCCCTGATCGTGCTCGGCCACGACCACCCGGACTTCTCCCGGTTCTTCGGAACAGGATCTGCGTCGATCGTCAACATGTCCCTGATCGTGGTGGGTTCCATCGCCATTTCGATCCTCCGCGCCGAGAAGCTCGGCAACAACGCCGTCGGGGACTTCACCGATGGCATCCACTCTGCGGCGGGCGTGATGACGTCGGGTGCCTTCGTGCAGGCGGCGACCGACCACATCGAGAGGGCCGACCGCTGGCAGCTCGGACTCGCCGTGATCGGTGCCGACATCGACAACCTCCCGGAGATCAACACCGCCTTCGGGCGCGCCGCAGGTGACGCGGCCATCGCCCGGTTCGCCCAGACTCTGCGGTACAGCGCGCCCGTGATGGCCCTGATCGGGCACCCCGCCGCCGGCAGCTTCCTCATTCTCGTCAGTGTCTCGTCCGCAACGGAGGCCCGGAGCATCACCGAACGCATCCAGACCGCGCTCGTCGACGAACCGGTCACGGACTCCTATCGCATCCGCCTGACCGCGAGTTTCGCCATCGCGGACACCTTCGACCACGGCTACGAGCTCGGCGTGCTCACGTCGGCCGTCACCGAGGCCATCCGCACGCGCAAGCGCGGCGGTGGCAACGACATCACGGTCGTCTCCGAAGCGGCCTGAGACCCGACGGACCGAGTCGCGGAAGCCGGCCGACCGGCGGCTATCCGGCGGGGGTGAGCGCGACGGTGATCTCGTCGCTCGCCGTCGACTTGGCGAATGCCGCCGAGGTCGGCGTCGACTGCACGAGGACCTCGTAGGTGAATGCGAGCGTGATGCTCGTCGCAGCGGGGTCGACCGCGGGCAGGATGAACGTCTGGCTGTAGCTGTACGGCGTCTTGATCAGGTAGCCGGGCGCGATCGAGGCCTGGTCGACCGAGGCGGGTGGGGCGGTCAGGGGGCCGCTGGGGCCCTTCACGGACGCGGCGACGCTCACCCGGGAGAGGTAGACGGCCTGGCCGTCGTCCGTTCCGAGGGTTCCGATCAGAGAGAAGCTGATCGGCTTGTTCGCGGAGGGTGTCCATTCGCCGATGTTGAGCGTCGACCAGTAGTTCACGGCGAGGGTGACATCGCCGGCCTTGAGGTTGCGGGTCGTCGAACCGGTCGCGAGGTCATTGATCACCGGAATGATCGGGGCCACCGAGAAGGTGGCCGTCGGCGTGCTCGAGGCGAGACCCGTCGACCAGGGTGCCTGGCCGCATCCGCTCAGAGACGCTGTGAGCAGAAGACCCAGACCGAGCGCGGGAAGCACTCGTGAGAGGGAACGAGCAGGCATGAGGACTCCCGTGGATCGTGGTTCAAGCCCGAACAGGGGGGCTGCGCTTGAGCTTATCTTGCGGAGACCTTGACCGGGGGTGTGGCAAAAGTTGCGGTTCGGATGGGAGAGTAAGACCTGTGAACGAGAACCCCCAGAATTCCCCGTATGTCAAGGCCCAGCCCCCGGTTGACCCTTCCCTCGCGGCCTACGCGAACGATTTCACGGAAATCGTCGACGCTCTGCCCGTGTTCCGCCCGACCATCGGGTGCATCGTTCCTGCGTACAACGAAGCGGACTCCATCGCTTCAGTCCTGGATTCCCTGCTCGCCCAGACGCGTCTTCCCGACGTGATCCACGTCGTCGTGAACAACACGACGGACGACACGGTCGAGATCGCCAGCCACTACGCCGGCCCGCACATGCGGATGACCGACGGTGTCGAGCAGTTCACCGAGATCTTCGTCCACGACATCGGGGAGAACCCGGACAAGAAGGTCGGTGCGCTCAACTACGGCTTCTCGCTCATCGAGGGCTGCGACTACCTCCTCGGCGTCGACGGCGACACCACCGCAGACCCCCGGGCGGTCTGGCACCTCGAGGCCGAGATCTCCTCCGACACCCGCGTCGGCGGCATCTCCGCCATTTACAGCATCGACGACAGCCAGATCGACGGCACGATGGGTAAGTTCCTCATCGCCGGCCAGCGCACCCAGTTCGCCGCCTTCAACATGCAGAACATGCTCCGCGGCCGCAACATGGCCGTCCTCGGCGGGCAGTTCTCGATCTTCTCGATCCGGACCCTCCAGGAAGTCATGATCGACAGCAAGCAGTCCACTCCGTGGGTGAAGGACAGCGAGGTCGAGGACTCCCTCCTCTCCCTGCAGATCAAGAGCGCCGGCTACCTGACCAAGATCAGCGCCCAGGCCCGCGCCAACGTCGGCGGCATGACGACCCTGCGCGGCCTCGACGCCCAGCAGGTCAAATGGAACTTCGGCGCCATCGAGCTGATGTGGCCCGGCCAGCGCGGCGACACGAAGGGGCAGCCCTTCCACCCCAACCTCCGGCTCCGCTGGATCGAGAACTTCTCGATGGCCGTCAACATCGTCACCCGTGGTCTGTTCATCATCCTGCTCGCCGCATCCCTGTCGATCGGCGCCTTCGTGTTCAGCCCGGTCTGGCTGATCCCGCCGCTCGTCGCACTGCTGCTCAACTTCCGCACGGCCTGGTCGATGAAGAACCGCAACGGGCGGGACTTCTTCTTCGCGCTGGCCTGGTTCCCCGCGGAGATCTACATGTGGGTGCGAATCGGACACTTCCTCAGGGCCTGGACGAAGTTCGCGAGCAACAAGCAGGTCGACAACTGGGCGGAGCAGGCCAAGGCAGAGCGCGGCTCCGGAAACGCCTTCCTTTTCCCGCTCATCTTCGCGACGGCCTTCTTCGCCGCGCTCGTGTTCATCTGGCTGCAGCTGCCCGTGGTGGCGCAGTCGACGGTCCTCTGGATCGGCTGGCCGATCCTCGGCGTCACCACCATCATCCAGACCCTCACCATGTTCGGCACACTCGTCAAGCGTCACCGGGGCTACCGGGTGTGATCGCCCTACTCGAAGACGGGGCGCTCGAGACGCTGCTCAACCAGGTGGGCGGCGATACCTCGCTGCGTCACCGATTCCTGCGCGACTTCATCGCCCTCTGGCCCAGCCGGGCCGAGCGGCTTGCGGAGTCCCTCGCCCGGCCTGACCTGGAAGAGGCGCACGTCGTCCTCCTCAGCATCCGTTCGACGAGCACGATGGTGGGAGCCGTCGTGCTCGAAGCGACCGCTGCCCTCGTGCACAGTGCGCTCTCGCGCAATGATCTGCCGGGCTGCCTGCAACACATGCGGCGGCTTGTCGAGGTCGGCGAAGCCACCTGTGCCGAGCTCGCCGTGCTGACGACCAGGGCAGAAGACGCCGAGCGCGCCCAGAAGGCCTGGCAGGCTCAACAGGGGCAACAGCAGGCTCAGTATGAGCAGCAGTCCCAGTTCGGCGACCGTGCGGTTCCGCCGCGGCGCTGGGAATTCCCCGCGACGCACGCTCACTGAAACAGGGACGAGCCTCGGGCCCGCCCCTGCGGAGTTCCGGCGGAGAGCCGGGCCTCAGTCGTCTTCGGAAGCCGCCAGCCGGTAACCGACGCCGCGCACGGTCTCGAGCCAGCGCGGGGTGGTGAGGCTGTCGCCGAGCTTGCGGCGCAGATTGCCCATGTGCGCTTCGACGGCACGCTTGTCGGCCTCGTTCACGTAGTACGCGGTCACGTAGCTTTCGCCGCGCAGGAGGAGCGCGAGGTCCGCCTTGCTGCGCACGCGGCGCTTGGAGTCGAGCAACGCGGCGAGCAGGTCGAATTCGGTGCGGGTGAGGTCGAGCTCCGCCGTGCCGAGTACCGCGAGACGCATTTCCGGGCTCAGGCGCAGGCCGTTGTGCTCCATCCAGTCCGCGGCGTCCGGAACGGCGGGCTGCGGCGCGATGAGTGCGAGCGCGTTCGAGGGGGCGGATGCCTGCGGCTGGGCCACCGGGGGAGCCTCGGGCGTCGGGGCGGGCGCCCAGCCCTGCGGGGGCGCCGGCGCATACTCGACCGGGGCGGGGACCCAGCCGGACGGCCCGGGGACGTATCCGGGCGGTGGGGCCTGCTGATACTGCACGGGCGGCGCGGCCTGCTGCGGTGGCGCCTGCTGGTACTGCGCGGGCGGCGCCTGCTGGTACTGCGGTGCCTGCGGCTGCTGCGGGGCCTGCTGGTAGGTCGTCGGCTGCGCAACGGGCGGCTGCTGGTAGTGCGGAGCCGCTGCGGCCGGCCGGTACTCGACCGGAGGAGCCTGCGCGTATTCCGGCGCGGATGCGGCCTGCGCGTAGTCGGTGGTGGCGTGCTCTGAGGTCGCATACTCGGCCGGCGCTGCCGGGAAGCCGGAGTCGTCGGAAGCGTCCGCAGACGGGGCATCCGCATAGGTCGAAGACGGTGAGACGAGGGCCTGGCGGGGACGACGCATCATGGCGTCGATCCTGGCGCGCAGTTCGCGCGGGCGGAACGGCTTGGTCATATAGTCGTCTGCGCCGGCCTCCAGGCCCTGCAGGGTGTCGATTTCCTCGTCGCGCGCGGTGAGCATCACGATGTAGGTCGAGCTGAAGGCGCGAATGCGCTTCGCGGTCTCGAGGCCGTCCATACCCGGCATGCTCACGTCGAGGGTCGTGACGATCGGGTCGTACGCCCGCACCGCGCGCACGCCGTCGACACCGTTGCTCGTCGCGATTGCGTCGAAACCGGCCTGGGTCAACACGGCCTCGAGGAGATGACGGATATCGTCGTCGTCCTCGATGATGACAGCAACGCGCCGCTCACTCTCCGTTGTTTCCATGATCTATCTCCTAGCTGCTTCGGCCTGCGACCGAAAACGAACAATGAACGGTGTGCTGTCGAGGGGAGTGCGGGCGGCACCGGGGCTTACCATCCGGCGGCCTTGGTGAGCGCGAGTGCCTGGGCGTTCCACCAGTCCCCTGCCGTGGGGCCGCCGTTGCAGGTTCCGTCGCTCTCGCCCGGCTGCTTGATCCAGAGGTTCGCATCCTGGGCGCCCTGGTTCGAGACGACGGAGGGCAGGACGCCGAGGGCGCGGCCGGGGGGATTGCACCACTCGCCGTTCGAGCCCGCACCGTTGCGGGAGGTGTCGATCACGTAGTGGGCGCCGTTGGTGAGGTCGGAGACCTGCTGTGCATACGCGTGCTCGGCCGCGGAGTCCATGTAGTTGGACACGTTCGTCGCGAAACCGCGCACGGAGGCGATGCCCGAGCGGTTGAGCAGCCCGGCCATCGCGGACGGGGCGATCCATTCGGAGTGGCCGGCGTCGAGGTAGACCGTTGCGCGCGTGGGTGCGAGGAGGTCGACTGCGGTGTGCACCTCGTGCACCCGCTCCTCGACGTTGTTGCACTGGGTGGCGAGGGAGAGGGCATCGGGCTCGAGGATCACGACGGCCTCGCGCAACGTCAGGCTCGTCGCGATCGCCTGCACCCAGCCGGGGTATTCGAGCACCGAGAGTCCGCCGGCCGAGAAGTTGCCGCAGTCCCGGTTGGGGATTCCGTAGAGAACGAAGACGGCTGTCTTCCCGTCCTTGATCGCGGCATCTGTGATGGTCGCGACCTCTTCGCCGACCGTGTCGAGCGGATACTTCTCCGGCGTCAGCCAGATCGCCGCGGGCTGGGCGGCGAGCCGGCCCAGCGCCGTCGCCTCTGCCGAGGTCGCCCCGAACCTTTCGGCTGCATCCGCTGCGGCCTGCGCCGCCGAGGAGGACGGATTAACGTAGAACGAGGTGGTTGCCAGCGGGTTCACGGTCTGACCTCCGGGTACCTGCAGGGCGAAAGCGCTGACGAAAGTGCCGAGGGCAAGCACGGGCACCGCCAGGGCGATGATGCCGAGGACGAGACCTGTACGCGAGCCGGACGAATGCACGAACCCACCCTATCGGGGGGGTTATACAGATATGTTACGCAGGAGTATCGTCTGACGGATCTTTGTTCCGTTTTGGTGTCCCATTTCGCCCCCAGTCCGGGGTGATCGGCGGTATCGGACGCGGTCAGGCGCCCGTGCGCGCGGCGTTACACTCGAACGTGTGAATCCAATGGCGCAGGTTGATGTCGTACTTATTGGTGGCGGCGTCATGAGCGCCACTCTCGGCACCTTGATCAAACAGGTGCAGCCCGACTGGAGTATCGAGGTCTACGAGCGCCTCGGCGAGGTCGCCCAGGAGAGCTCGAACCCCTGGAACAACGCGGGGACCGGTCACGCTGCCCTGTGCGAGCTCAACTACATGCCCCAGGCGAGCGACGGAAGCGTCACCGCCGACAAGGCCGTGAGCATCAATGAGCAGTTCCAGATCAGCCGCCAGCTCTGGTCGTCCCTGGTCATCGACGGCGTTCTGCCCGAACCGACGAAGTTCATCAACTCGACGCCGCACATGACGTTCGTGCACGGCAAGTCCAACGTCGAGTACCTGCGCAAACGGTTCGCGGCGCTCAAGGACCAGCCGCTCTTCCACGGGATGGAATACAGCGAAGACCCGGCCGTCATCGGCACCTGGACCCCGCTGCTCACGAAGAACCGCCCGAAGAACCAGCGCATCGCCGCGACCCGGATCGCCTCGGGCACCGATGTCGACTTCGGCGCACTCACCCGCTACCTCTTCGACGACCTCGCAGCCAAGGGTGTCGGCGTCCACGTCAACCAGCAGGTCACCGGCCTGAAGAAGCTGACGGACGGCACCTGGCGGCTGAACCTCCGGCGCCTCGTCGGCGGGCACCCCAGCATTGTGAAGGCCCGCTTCGTGTTCGTGGGTGCCGGCGGCGGCGCGCTCGCCCTGCTGCAGCAAAGCGGCATCCCCGAGGCACGCGGCTTCGGCGGGTTCCCGATCAGCGGCCAGTTCCTGCGCACGACCAATCCCGCGGTCGTTGCCCAGCACCAGGCCAAGGTTTACGGCAAGGCCGCCGTCGGCGCCCCGCCGATGTCGGTCCCGCACCTCGACACCCGCCACGTCGAGGGGGAGGCCTCGCTGCTGTTCGGGCCCTTCGCGGGGTTCACGCCCAAGTTCCTCAAGTCGAGCACCTGGTTCGACCTCCCCTTCTCTGTCCGTGGGCACAACATCGGCCCGATGCTCGCCGTCGCCCGGCACAACGTCGGCCTGATGAAGTACCTCTTCGGCGAGGTCTTCGCGTCCCGCACCGTCAAGCTCAAGGCCCTGCAGGAGTTCATGCCGACGGCGAAGATGGCCGACTGGGAGCTCATCACCGCGGGCCAGCGTGTCCAGGTGATGAAGAAGGACCCGAAGGAGGGCGGCGTGCTGCAATTCGGAACCGAGGTCATCACCTCGGCCGACGGCAGCATCGCCGGCCTGCTCGGGGCATCCCCCGGGGCATCGACCGCGGCTCCGATCATGGTCGACCTGCTCAAGCGCTGCTTCCCCGAGCAGTACCCGGCCTGGGAACCGCGACTCCGCGAACTGATCCCGAGCCTCGGCACGACCCTGTCGGACGACCCCGCCCGCGCCGCAGCCTCCCTCGCCGCGACCGCCGCGACCCTGCACCTCACCAACCCCTGACCGATCCCCAACCCCTGACCGATCCGACGGAGTCGGGCACGATCTCCGTCGAATCGGTGAGGGCGGATGCCGCGTCACCCTTGCGCAAGTATCGAACGTGTGTTCGAATGTATGCATGCGGTGGAGCGGGCAGGAACTCACGACGGAACAAGCGGGCGCGCTTCCCGGCCTTGCCCGGCTGAACAACCTGGTGCGGAGCGTGCGCACCCCCGAGTTCGCGGGGATCACCTTCCACGAGATCCTGGCCAAGTCCGCGCTCAACCGGGTGCCCGGCCAGAGCGCCATGCCGTTCGGCTGGACGATCAACCCCTACCGAGGCTGCTCCCATGCGTGCACATACTGCCTGAGCCCGGAAACGCTCATCCTGATGGCCGACGGACGGCAGAAGCCACTCTGGGAGGTCAGGGTTGGCGATGCGATCATGGGTACGGAGACCGTCGGCGCCTACCGGCGGTATGTGCAGACCACAGTGCTCGCTTCCTGGGACACCCGGAAGCGCGGCTACCGCGTCACCCTCGCTGACGGCACCGAGCTCGTGGCCAGCGGAGATCACCGCTTCCTCACCGAGCGAGGGTGGAGGTTCGTCACCCGCGCCATGCGCGGGGACGGTCAACGTCCCTACCTGACCGAGAACAACAAACTCATGGGTTTCGGGCTCGTAGGGCCCGCCATTGACCGGAAGCTGTCCATCGCCGGTGCAGCCGTGAAGTCCGCGGCTTTACTTCAGGTCGTGTCCGTCGAGGACCTGGGGACCACGATGGACATGATCGACATCACGACCGGGACCGGCGACTTCATTGCGAACGGGGTCATCAGCCACAACTGTTTTGCCCGCAACACGCACACGTACCTCGACCTCGACGCCGGCAAGGACTTCGACAACGAGATCATCGTGAAGGTCAACGTCGCGGAGGTTCTCCGCAAGGAGCTCGCCAGGCCCGCCTGGGAGCGCAACGCCGTCGCGCTCGGCACCAACACCGATCCCTACCAGCGTGCAGAGGGTCGCTACCGGCTGATGCCGGGCGTCATCGCGGCGCTCGCCGACTCCGGCACCCCGCTCTCGATCCTGACCAAAGGCACCCTGATCCGGCGCGACCTCGATCTGCTCGTGGAGGCGAGCACGCTCGTGCCCGTCGACCTCGCCCTCTCGATCGCGATCTACGACGACGAGCTGCAGTCAGCGGTCGAGCCGGGCACGCCATCCACGGCGGCGCGCCTCGCCACGGTGACCGCCATCCGGGAGCGCGGCCTGCGCTGCTCCGTGTTCATGATGCCGATCCTGCCGTTCCTCACCGACACCCGGGCGCACCTCGACGACGCCCTCCGCCAGGCGAAGGCTGCCGGGGCCTCCGACGTGATGAACACCGCGCTGCACCTGCGGCCGGGGGTGCGCGACTGGTTCATGCAGTGGCTCGCGAGGGACCACCCCGACCTCGTGCCCCGCTACCACGAGCTCTACGGTCGTAACGCCTACGCACCCAAGGGCTACCGGCAATGGCTCGCGCTCCGGATCAAGCCGCTGATCCGGGCGCACGGGCTCGAGCACGGGATCGAGGATCCCGTCACCGGCGGCGTCCGCTCCCGCGCGCTCGCCCGCCCCGCGCCCGCCGTCCCTGCGTTCCCTGGCCGGCCCGTGCCCGGCCCGGGGTTGCTCATTGCGGGCGAGCTCCCGCCTGAGCTGCACCCGACCCTGTTCTGAACTGCGGCTCCGCACATCGGATGCCTCGCTGCGCCCCCGCCCCGGCTGAGGTGTCGCAGATCGACGTTCAACGCCCACGCGAACCTCGATTCGCGACCCTTCACGCCAGAAGGACTCCACCGGATGCGATAATCGACGGAGAACGGAGCGGCAATGACCCTAGGCCTCCCCGACCATCTGGTCGGTACCTCGGTCGGGCGTGCCCTGGCCCAGGCCACGCACTGGTTCGGCCTCACCTGCCTGGTCGGTGCCCTCGTCTCGATCGCCGTTCTCGGCATCAGCCACCCGAGCGCGCAGATCGGCGTGAGCCTGATCGGGATCCTCTCGATGGCGATCCTCCTCTTCCTCCTGTCCCGCCACCGCACCGTGCTGCTCTCGGTCGCCTACCTTCTCGTCGGCTCCGTCGTCACCTACGTCGTCAGCGTCACCCTGCTCGGGCTGCCCGAGCTCTTCCACAGCTCGGACGTCTTCCTCGTGTCCATGCCGAAGATGGCGCTGCTGATGGTCGGCGGCGTCGGAACGGGCGCCCTCGTGGGCGTGCTCTGGGGCACCGCGGGCTTCATCCTCGCCGAAACCGTGACCGTCCTCGCCGCCCTCGAAACCGGGGTGCCCTATCACCCCGATGCGTTCACGGTGTCGACGTACCTCTTCCTCGTCGGGGTGATGCTCGTGAGCGGCCTCGGCCGGCGCAGGCACCGTCCGGTGCAGCTCGCCATGCACCGGGCACTGCAGGAGGACCAGTCCCGGCTGCTGCGGCACGAACTCGACGTGCGCGCAGTCGCCCTCAGCCAGGACACCACGCTCAACCAGCTTGTCGCGCTCGTGCACGCCCACCCCGGGCCGCTCGGCCCGCACCTGGCCGCAGGCATCCGTGAGACCGTGGACACCCTGCACGGCACCAGCTGGCTCACCGACTCCGACGAGCGACTTTCCGGCCCGGACGGCTGGCTCGACAGTGCCGTCTACTCCGCGATCGAACGCTGCCGTGACCGCGGCCTCGTCGTCGAGGTCACGGGGGAGCGCGCCGCCCTCGGCCGCCTCGACGCGGTCGCCGACCGCGAGCTCGGCCTCGCCGTGCAGCAGTGCCTGATCAACGTCATCCTGCACGCCGGCATCGTCTCCGCCGAGGTCGTCATCGAATCCACCGACCACGATCTCTCGGTGATGGTGATGGATGCCGGCCGCGGCTTCACGGAATCGGAGACCGGCGCCGACCGCCTCGGCCTTCGTCAGGCGGTGCGCCGCCGGATCGAGCGCCTCGGCGGCTCGGTCACGATCATGACCCGTCCCGGTGCGGGCACCTCCGTGCTCCTGACGGTGCCTGCGCCTCCCGGTGACGCCGTCGAACGGCCCGGCACCGGTGCGGCAAGCGGCCCGGCATCCGATCCGGCCGGCGACACCGCGAGCGACGCCGGGATCGGCTGGCCGCTATGAGCCGCAGCTCCCTGACCCAGCAGCAGCTCGATCCGCTCGGAGCCCTCGCCGCGTGGCCGCTCGCGCCGGCGATCGCCGCGATCGTCACGGTCTCCGCAGTCACGGCCACGATCACCCAGGCCGGCCAGACCGGCAACGCGCTCCTGGGCTCCCTCGCGATCGCGGCCGTCACCCTCGCCGCGATCCTGCTCGTCCTCGCCTCCCGCCCGAGAAACGCACCGTTCCGCGCCGCCGCACACGTGGCCATCGCCGTGCTCGCCCTCGCCGCCTACCTGCTCGAACAGGCCTCCCGCTGGAACCACAACGCCCTGATCCAGGACGACTTCGGTCCCGTCGCGATCGGCCTCCTCCTGCTCGGCCTCGCCCCCTACCGGCCGTGGCGCCAGATCGCGGCCTCCGCCGGGGTCCTCGCGCTCGTCGTCGCCGCTGTGACCTGGGTGCAGGCGCCCTTCCACTCCATCGACGTCGCCCCCGTCGTCTTCGCCGCCGTCGCGGTCACCCAGGTCCTCGCTCCTGCGCTCGCCGGGGCCGCATACTCCCGTCGCCTCGTCGGCTCACTGCTGGCCTGGCAGACGGATGCCCGCCGTGCGATCATCGAGCGCACAGAGGAGACCAGGGCCCGCGTGGTCAGGGCCGTCGTCGAGCAGCAGCGCACCGAACTCGCCGCCGGCGTGCTCCCGCTGCTCACCGAGGTCCTCGAACGCGGCGAGATCACCAAGGCCGACATCACCCGGGCCGGTGCGCTCGCCGCCGACGTGCGCAAGGCGCTCCTTCGCGAGCTCGACAAGACCTGGCTCGACGCGGCCATCGCGAGGGAGCGCGCGGCACTCCTGGCCCGCGGCATCACCCCGCTGCTCGTGGTCGCCGATCCCGACCGCCGCGCCGCCGCCTTCCATACCGACCAGCGCGCCGCGACCGCGGCCCTGCTCGGCGCCCTCTGCTCGGCGCCGGGCTTCGACCCCTGCAGCCTCGTCGTTCAGGTCACCGCGGGCGACGAGTTCCGCGGCACCGGGTCCCCGCGGCCTGCCCTGACCCGGTCGCCGCTCACCACGACGTCCGAGATCCCGCTGAGCACCTCCCCGCTCCGCACGATCCCCGACCGCGGACCCCGGCGCGAGATGCCCGCGGGCGCCGGCGCCCCGGCATCCGCCCCCCGGCTCGACCAGGTCACGATCCAGGTCGGCATCGACCTGCCCGCCCGGGCCGTTCGCGCCCTGCTGCGGCCCTACCTCGGCGTCCTGCACGTGGTGTTCGGGCGGGTGCGCGTCTCCACGAGCCGGGCATCCGGTCGTCGTCCACTCGTGACGCTCGAGTTCGACGCGGAACACGGCCCCGAACGCCGACGCGTCGCACGCCCAGTACGCTGAACTGACCCGGGGCAGACGAACGCGCCGGGTGGCGCAGAGGGGGATTCCAGGTACCGTGGCAAAACTGTACTTTCGCTATGGAGCGATGAACAGCGGCAAGAGCACGTCGATGCTCCAGGCCGCATACAACTACGAGGAGCGCGGCCATCGTGTGCTGCTCGCCAAGCCGTCTGTCGACACCAAAGGTGATCGGGGCATCCTCTCGCGCCTCGGCGTGACGCGCGGCGTCGACTTCCTGCTCACCCCTGAGACGGATGCCTACGCCCTCTTCCAGGAGCACCGCGCTCAGGTCGTCGCCCGCGACGGGCTCGACGTCAGCGCCCTCCTCGTCGACGAGGCGCAGTTCCTCACCGAGGCCCAGGTCGACGACTTGCTCCGCATCGCGATCCTCGAGAACATCCCCGTCCTGGCGTACGGGATCCGCACCGACTTCCAGACCGTCGCGTTCCCCGGCAGCCGCCGCCTGCTCGAGATCGCGCACAGCCTCGAAGAACTCAAGACCATCTGCCGCTGCGGGCGCAAGGCCGTCTTCAACGGCCGCAAGATCGACGGGCGCTTCGTCTTCGCTGGCGACCAGGTCGCGATCGACGGGGCCTTCGTCACCTATGAGTCCCTGTGCGGCTCCTGCTACCTCGAGGAGAGCGGCGGGCGCCTCGGCCATCGGGCCATGAACGAGGGGAGGGGGCGCCCGGCTGTCTCTCCAGAAGACCTCGTCCCTGGCGAGACTGCGAGCGCCCCACATGCCCCCCGGCGCGTTCCCCCGGTTTCACCCTAGGACCAGCACATCACCGTCGAAAAGCCGTCACTTCCGGTGGCACCCGAACACGCACGCCGGCGGCAGGAACACCATCCAGCTTCACCGCACCGCAGGCGCCGTCCCCGTACGGCCTGACCGAAAGTTTCTCGTGCCCAGCTATCGCATTGCCTTGATCGATGACCACGAGATCGTCGCGCGCGGTTTCGCCGCCCTCTTCGGGGCGCTCCCGGAGATCCAGGTCGTCGCAACGGTCGCTTCGGTGACCGAACTGCTCGAATCGACCGCGCAGGCCAGCCACCCGGTCGACCTCGTGATCCTCGACCTGCGGCTGTCCGACGATTCGGCCGTCGGCGACAACGTCGACCGGCTGCGCTCCGCCGGTTCGGCCGTCCTCGCCTTCACCGCGGGCGACGACGCCGTGCTGATGCGCACGGCCGCCCGCAGCGGGGTGCTCGGCGTGGTGCGCAAGTCCGAACCGACGGCGGTGCTGCTCGACGCGGTGCTCCGCGCCGCCGCCGGGGAGCCGATCCCCTCGACCGAGTGGGCTGCCGCCCTCGACGGCGACCCCGAGCTCAACGACGCCGGGCTCAGCCCGCGGGAACGCGAAGTGCTCTCCCTCTACGCGGCCGGCGCGAAGGCCCCGCTCGTCGCCGCCCGCACCGGCCTCGCCGAGGCGACCGTGATCGACTACATCCGCCGGGTCCGTTCGAAATACCAGCGCGTCGGACGCCCGGCCAACACGAAGATCGACCTGTACAAGCGGGCCCTCGAAGACGGCATCCTGCCGGTCCCCGGCCAGCCGTGAGGCGCGGCCGGCGCCCGCTCGCCGGCCTGACCGCCGCCGAGCGCCTCGCCCGGGTGCTCTATACGTCGATCGGTCCCACCGCGGTGGTGTTCTGCCTCCTCAGCCTGGGCTCCTTCCTCAGTCAGGTCTGGGCGCCGCGACCCCTTCCCGCGATCCTGATCTGGGCCCTCGTCTTCGGGCTGCCCGTCGCGCTCGGTGTGCTCTCCCGGCGGGCGTCGCTGAGGCTGCTGCGCCGGATCGCGCTCGCCGAGGGCGTCGTGTTCCTCGCCATCCTCGTCTTCTGGTTGTCGTTCCGGGCCACCCCGCTCCCGGCCGGCGCGGACATCCCCTGGGCCCTGACCTTCACCGGGGTGCCCGTCCTCGCCGTCGGCGTCGCCACCCGCGACCGCTTCGGCTGGGCCTATCTCGTCGTCGTCTGCGCGCTCAGCGGCCTCGTCCGCGCCGCGACATCGACGGATCCCCGGCCGGTCCTCGTCGGCCTCGAAGACGCCGTCTACTCGATGCTCCTCGTGGGCGTCTTCCTCGGGCTGATGATGGCGGCCCGCCGCAATGCCGTCCGGGTCGACGCTGCGACGGTCGCCACCCGGGCGGACATCGCTGCCGCCGCGGCGGGAGTGGCCCGCAGCCGCGAGCGCGTGGCGATCGACGCGCTCGTGCACGACAGCGTCATCTCCACCCTGTTGATGGCCGGCCGCGGCGGCATTCCTGCCGCAGCCCTCGCCGAGCACGCCGCCACCACCCTTGTGCGCCTCGACGCGGTCAGGGACCGCGCCCCCGGGCAGCTCGTCCCCGGCCCCGAACTGACCCGACGACTCGAAGCCCTCGCCGCGCAGATCACGCCCGACGCCGTCGTGAACTCCGACCTCGACGACCGCTCAGTAGTGACGGCCGCAGCCGCGACGGCCCTGCTCGGCGCCGTCGGCGAGGCCCTGCGCAATTCCCGGGTCGCTGCGGGGGTCGGCCTTGACCGCCCGGTGCACCGCAGCGTCACCGCACGGATGCAGGGCCCCGGCCTCCGCATCACCGTCCGCGACGACGGGGTCGGCTTCGATCCCGCGAGCGTCCCGGCCGAACGCCTCGGCATCGCCCGCAGCATCGTCGAGCGGATGCGCCGCGTGGCGGGAGGGGCGGCCACGGTCTGGTCGCGGCCGGGCGCCGGCGCCGAGGTCGTGGTCTCCTGGACGCCGGAGGCGACAACGCTGGCCATGCCGGTCGCCCCGGGAACCCCGGCAACGCCCGCAGCCATCCCGCTGCTCGTCACCCTGCCGCGGAGCCTCGCCCTCGTCCTCCTCGCCGTCTTCGCCGCGGTGCACCTGCTCCTCGCCTTCGGAGACCCCGGCCCCGCCGCAGGCCGGCCCCTCACCGCCCTCGGCCTGCTCCTGATCGTCGCCGCCGCGGCGTGGCTCCTGGTCATCGTCCCCGACCCGATTCCCCGCCGGGCCCCTGTCGTGGTGATCCTGCTCGCCACCGCGGGGGCCGCGCTCGCCTCGGCAGCCGTCGCCCCCGCATCCGCCCAGCCGTTCGCGCACTGGGCGTTCGGTGCCGTCACCCTGCTGCTCGTCCTGCTCGCCACCCGCGGACGGCCCGGCCCGGCCTGGGCCGGCTACGGCCTGCTCGTCGCGGTCGGCCTCGGCTGGGCGCTTCTGAACGGGCTGGGCGTCGCCGACGGCCTCACCCTCGTGGTGCGGCACGCCGCCACCCTGCTCGCCGGGGCGGTCTTCGCCGTCGGGCTCACCCGTTCGACCCGTACCCTCGCCGTGCTCAACCGGGAGCGCGCGGTCTCCATCGCGACGACCGCGAGCGCCGAAGCGGGTGTCACCGAACGGGAATCGGAACTCGCCCGAGTGAACGCGCTCGCCCGGCCTGCCCTCGAGCGCCTGGCCGGCGGGGAAGACCTCGATCCGCCGCTCCGCGCCGAGTGCCTCATCGTCGAGGCCACCCTGCGCGACGCCATCCGGGCCAGGACGCTCTTCGTCGAACCCGTGATCACCGCCGCCCGCGCCGCACGGCTCCGCGGCGTCGACGTCACCCTGCTCGACGACTCCGGCGGACGGCCCCCCGAGGCGCTCGCCGCGGTCGCGGGCATCGTCGCCGGCCAGCTCGATCTGCTCGACGCCGGTCGCCTCACCGCGCGGCTCCTCCCGCCCGGCCGTGACGACGTCGCTTCCCTCGTCGTCGAGTCCACGGGTACCCGGATGCTGACGGTTTCGCCGGTCGGAAAGCTCCGCACCCCCTGATCGTGGGTCTGTCCCGGACTCGAACGCGGGGTTAGCGTTGGGCGTTACCAACTTTCCCGGGCGTGGATAGATTTGCTGCGTGCGCTCGCGGTTCTCTGCAGCTTCAGCCGGCGGGGGAGGATCACGTGGCTTCACTGACCGAGATTCTCATCCTGCACGGGCTGCTGCCGATCGAGAAGCTCGACACCCTCATGGCCGGTGACCCGGCCGACGAAAGCGCCGTGCGTGCACTCGTCGACTCCGGGGTGATCACCGAGGCGCAGTTCGCCCGTGCCCGCGCCGAGCAGGCCGGCCTCGCCTTCGTCGAACTGATCGACTTCCCCGTCGACCGGCTCGCCGTCGCCCTCGTCACCCCGGCAATGAGCCGCAGGCACCAGGTGCTGCCGATCGCGATCGAGGGCGGCCGCCTCGTGCTCGCCATGGTCGACCCCGGCAACGTGTTCGCGATCGACGACGTGCGCGAGTCCGCGCGCATGCGGGTCATCCCCGTCGTCGCAGAGAAGAACGACCTGCTCGCCGCGATCGCCCGCTACCACCGCGCCGACGACGAGCTCAGCAACCTCACCACCACCATGGAGGACGAGCAGGCCACCGTCGAGGCCGCATCGGCTTTCGGGGTCTCCGACTCGCTCGACGACGACGCCCCGATCGTGCGCTTCGTCAACCTCCTCGTCAGCCAGGCCATCCAGGACAAGGCCTCGGACATCCACATCGAGCCCGCCGAGCACAACCTGCGGGTGCGGTACCGCATCGACGGGGTGCTGCACGAGATGCAGCGGGCGCCCAAGAGCATCCAGAACGGCGTCATCTCGCGCCTCAAGATCATGAGCGACATCGACATCGCCGAGCGTCGGAAGCCCCAGGACGGCCGGATGTCGGTCAGCCACGCCGGCCGCCAGATCGACCTCCGCGTGGCGACCCTGCCCACGGTCTGGGGCGAGAAGATCGTCATGCGAATCCTCGACAACTCCTCGACGACGATGGACCTGCACGACCTCAACCTGCTCGAGCACAACTACGAGGCGTACAGGAAGTCGTACACGAAGCCCTACGGGATGATCCTCGTCACGGGCCCGACCGGGTCCGGCAAGTCGACCACCCTGTACACCACGCTCAACTCGGTCGCCCGCCCGGAGATCAACGTGATCACGGTCGAGGACCCCGTCGAGTACCGAATGAAGGACATCAACCAGGTACAGGTGAACCCCAAGGCGGGGCTCACCTTCGCGAGCGCGCTGCGGTCCATCCTCCGCAGCGACCCCGACGTCGTGCTCCTCGGCGAGATCCGCGACCACGAGACCGCGCAGATCGCCATCGAGGCGTCGCTCACCGGCCACCTCGTGCTCTCGACCCTGCACACCAACGACGCCCCGAGCGCGATCACGCGCCTGACCGAGATGGGTATCGAGCCCTTCCTCGTCGGCTCCGCACTCGACTGCGTTGTCGCCCAGCGCCTCGCCCGCCGCCTCTGCGACCGCTGTAAGGCCCCCGCAGAGGTCACCGTCGAGCGCCTGAACCAGCTGCGCTTCGGGTTCGACCCGACCCAGCCGCTGCCGGTGCTCTACCAGCCCATCGGCTGCCAGAACTGCTCGAAGACCGGGTACCGAGGCCGGCTCGCCGTGCACGAGGTCATGACGGTCTCCGAGAACATCGAACGGCTCGCCGTCGACCGCGCCTCGAGCGCGGACATCGGCCGGGCCGCCCGGTCGGAGGGAATGATTTCCCTCCGTGATGACGGCTGGGAGAAGGTCCGCATGGGCCTGACCTCGATCGAAGAGATTCTGCGAGTTGTTGCATAGCGCTCGTCGCATGCCGAAAGGAAAGAACGCATGGACAAGCCCATCTATGAAATTCCGGCCGTCGAGCCGGGAGAGAACGTCTCCTGGTGGGACCAGATCGCGGCCGGCCCCGCCGAGAGCGCTGCCCTCGAGAAGGCGGATGCCGAGCGCACCGCCGCCGAGCAGGTCGCGGCCGAGCGCACCGCACGCCTCCAGGCCGCGGTCGACAGCGCGGCGGCCGAACGTCGCGGCGCCGGAATCGACGAAACCGGCGGCCACGGCTTCGAACGCCGCAGCGTCCGTCGCGCCGAACCCGATTTCGCCCCGGCGCCCCTCCAGGGATTCGCGGTCCCGGCGGCATCCGCTGACGAGGACCTCGACGACATCGATGTGAACCAGGCCGAACCGCCCCGTTCCGCGATCGACTACACGCTTCCGCTCCCGGCAGCGGCCCCGTACACGCTCCCGCAGCCGGTGGCCGCACCGCACACTCCCCTAGGCACGCAGCCGATGGAGCCGCCCACCGGGACACCTTTCGCCGTTCCCTTCGTTGTGCCCACTGCCGCCGCCGAGCAGGAACGGGTCGCCGACCCGGCGATGACCCCGCCGCAGCCGTACGTCTCGCAGAACGCACGCCCGGCCGGTCGCCGCGCCGCGATCCAGGCCGAGCCGGAGACCCACACCGAAGGCGCCCGCCCGCATTCCCCCGTGCACGTCGGCCCCGACGGCCGCCCCGCCGACCAGGACCTGATCGACGCCCTCCACCTCGTGCTCGAGCTCGAGGCCTCCGACCTGCACATCACCGTCGGCGCCCCGCCCACGATCCGCGTCGACGGCGCCCTGCGCCCGATCGAGGGCCTCCCGGCCTGGATGCCGGAGAAAGTCAGGACGGCCCTCGAGAGCATCATCTCGCCCGCAGACCTCGCACGATTCGAGGACGACCGCGAGCTCGACTTCGCGTACACCGCCGCCGGCGCCCGGTTCCGGGTGAACTTCTACCACCAGCGCAACTCGATCGGTGCAGCCTTCCGGCTCATCCCGCGCGAGATCAAGCCGCTCAAGGAACTCGGCGTGCCCGAGTCCGTCGGCCGGTTCTCGCTGCTGCCCCGCGGCCTCGTCCTGGTCACCGGGCCTACCGGTTCCGGTAAGTCCACGACCCTCGCCGCGATGGTCGACCTCGCCAACAGCACGAGGCCCGACCACATCGTCACGGTCGAGGACCCGATCGAGTTCCTGCACAAGCACAAGAAGTCGCTCGTCAACCAGCGCGAGGTCGGCCACGACACCAAGAGCTTCGCCGCCGCCCTCAAGCACGTGCTGCGCCAGGACCCCGACATCATCCTGATCGGCGAGCTCCGCGACCTTGAGACCATCTCGGTGGCCCTGACCGCCGCCGAGACCGGCCACCTTGTCTTCGCGACCCTGCACACCCAGGATGCCGCCCAGACGATCGACCGCATGATCGACGTGTTCCCGCCGCACCAGCAGGGCCAGATCCGCACCCAGCTCGCGGCGACCCTCCGCGGCGTGGTCTGCCAGACCCTCGTGAAGCGCGCGAACCAGAAGGGCCGCGTGGTCGCGACCGAGATCCTCGTCACGACGCCGGCCATCGCCAACCTCATCCGCGAGGGCAAGACTCACCAGATCACGTCGATGATGCAGGCCGGTGGCGGCGACGGAATGCACACCATGGACCAGCACCTCGCCGACCTCGTCGATACCGGCCAGATCACCCGACAGGCCGCTCTCGACAAGGCGCACGACGTGGAGAGCCTGCAGCAGCTGATCAAGCGCGCCGACACGACGACCGACGACTCGTCCCGAACGATGGGCGGCGGTGGCGTCGACTACGGCGACACCTACTCCATCCCTCAGCGCTGATGTCGACCGCAACGGCCTGGGCCTATGTCGGCCGGGACAACAACGGCAAGACCGTCAAGGGCAAACTGGATGCCTCGAGTGAAGGGGCCGTGGCCAGTCGCCTCGGCAGCATGGGCATTTCGCCCATCTCCATCAAGGAATCGGCCGAGGGCACCGGCCTGAACCGGGAAATCAACATTCCCGGCTTCACGAAGGGTGTCGGCCTCAAAGACCTCGCGATCATGAGCCGCCAGATGGCGACCATGATCGGTTCAGGCCTGTCCCTGCTGCGCACGCTCAACATCCTTGCGGAGCAGACCGAGAGCAAGCCGCTCGCCAAAATCCTCGGTCAGGTGCGGGATGACGTCGAGACCGGCGTCTCGGTCTCGGAATCGTTCGCCAAGCATGGCCGTGAGTTCCCACCGATCATGATCAACATGATCCGCGCGGGCGAGACCGGTGGGTTCTTGGACCGGGCCCTCGAGTCGATCGCGGCGAACTTCGAGAAGGAGGTCAAGCTGCGCGGAACCATTAGGTCTGCGCTGACCTACCCGGTGATCGTGCTGATCATGTCCCTGGTTTCGGTGATGATCATGCTCATCTTCATCGTTCCGATCTTCGACGACATGTTCAAAGGCCTGGGCGGTGGTCTGCCGCTCCCCACGCAGATTCTCGTCAACATCTCACATTCCATGATCTATGTCGTGCCCGTGCTCGTCGTGGTGGGCGTGGTCTTCAGCATCTGGTGGAGCAAGAACAAGAACACGGAAAAGGTGCGCCGCTTCCGCGACCCGATCATGCTCAAGCTGCCCGTGTTCGGCCCGCTGCTGAAGAAGATCGCCGTTGCCCGGTTCAGCCGTAACTTCGCGAACATGATCGGTGCCGGAGTCCCCATCCTGCAAGCACTCAAGATCGTCGGCGAGACCTCGGGCAATTGGGTCATCGAGAATGCACTGGTCAAAGTGGCCGAGTCGGTGCGCCAGGGCCAGTCCATCTCCGGCCCGCTTCTGGCCCAGCCGGTCTTCCCGCCGATGGTCACGCAAATGATCGCCGTCGGCGAAGACGCCGGCTCGCTCGAGACCATGCTGAACAAGATCGCCGATTTCTACGACCAGGAGGTCGAGTCATCGACGGAGCAGCTCACCGCCGCTATCGAGCCGCTCATGATCGCGTTTCTCGGCGTCGTGATCGGCGGCATGGTCATCGCTCTGTACATGCCGATCTTCAGTATCGCGGGCGCCATCAAATAGGACACGCCGCGAGCCGCCCTCGTACTGGGGGTGGAATTGCATGCAATACCCCTCATTCATGGGTCGCCGCTGGAAACCACCTGCAAATACGCTTGGAGTCCAATCGGGCCCGATGGCCGGTTCCACACCTAACTGAATGGATCTCACAGTGGTCACTCGTGCGCTCAACGCCCTCAACCTCCGCCGCAAGAAGCTCGACGAGAACGAAAAAGGATTTACCCTGATCGAGCTCCTCGTCGTCGTCATCATCATCGGAATTCTCGCTGCGATCGCCATCCCTGTCTACCTCGGCGTGCAGAACAACGCCAAAGACAGCGCGGTCAAGTCTGACCTCACCAACGTAAAGACGGCTGTCGTGAGTTACTTCACGCAGAATGCCGGTGCCTACCCGGCGCTGACAACCGCGGTCTTGGGGACCTACGGCTACAGCGGCACCAGCATCACGTACACCGCAGCCGCCGACGCTCCGAAGTGGTCAGTCGCGGCTCCGGCCACCAACGCGTCGACCTTCTGCATTGTTGCCAAGAGCCCGACCGGCACCTCCTTCTACGTCAGTGATTCAAGTGGCGTAACTGGGACTGCCTGCTAAGACGGGGCGCGTTCAAAAGAAGTGGGGCACCGCGATCGTGGTGCCCCACTTCTGCCGCTCAAATGACGGAATCGCTTGCTGGAGGTAAGACTTGGGGAAGAAGAAGATCTGCACGCGATTGTTCGCAGCCAGGTCAGAAGGCCTTTCCTTGGTCGAAATCTTGGTCGCGATGATGATCTTCTCCATGATCGCTCTGGGAGTCGGTTACGCGATGGTTACCACTCTCGCTCTTTCCCGCGACAGCAAGCTGCGCGAAACGGCATCTAGTATTGCCTCAACCGAGATCGACGCCGCTCGAGCACTAGGCAATCCATTTGCCGTGCTGGACGTCTCCGCGCACACGATTACAACTGCAGGATCGGAAAACTACATCGTCACGCGCACAACCGCCTGGGTCACACCGGCGGGAGCTGCGTCGACATGTGGAACGGGCGGCGGGGCTCTTCAATACAAGCGCATTACGGTCACCGTCAGCTGGCCGAACATTCGACCAAGCTCGCGCCCGGTCGTCGTCGATACCCTTCTGGCGCCAAGCGCCCG
Source organism: Cryobacterium sp. MDB2-A-1 (assembly GCF_004402675.1). Lineage (NCBI taxonomy): Bacteria > Bacillati > Actinomycetota > Actinomycetes > Micrococcales > Microbacteriaceae > Cryobacterium > Cryobacterium sp. MDB2-A-1. The sequence continues at coordinate 223,090 of NZ_SOFK01000022.1, forward strand.
GATAAACGATCCGACAAAGGGGACCCTGCTCATCTCGGTTAAGAACGCTCGTGGCCTGGGGCAGTCCGGGGTGACCTTCACGGCGATTTCAGCGCTCGGTTCTGTCACGACTACTCCGACGGATGCCGACGGCTGTGCCTTTGTGCTTCAAGCGGCACCCGGCGACTATGCCGTGAAGCTCACGACAACAGGCATGATCGACTCGACGCAAGTTGCGAATCCGGTCCTCACGCGTACGGTCGCGGCGGGGACAAGTGCCTCCTATTCATTCCAATACGACACGGCCGTGCGGTTCACGCTCAACTACGCGTCCAATATCGTGGCTCCGCTACCGAAGATCCCGATCGATCTCGACTACACCTTTATCAACAGCCTGGGCAATTGGGCACTCAAAGCGACGAGTAACCACGTCGATCTGCACCCGTACACGGTCGGTTATCAGACGTTCGCTGGCAAGTTTGCAGCGACCGGATGTCCTTCTCCTGACCCGGAGGCCTGGGCCCCCGATACTCGTGTGACGCCGGCGCTCGTTGCGGTCCGCGGAGCCATTGCGGCACCTGCCCCGGGCGTCCCGGTCACCGTCAACGTCCCCATGGGCGGCGTCACCGTGACATCCGGGACGGCGGGCTGGCTCACCGCGGTATCGGACCCGGCCACCCCGGTGCCGGGCGAACCCTCATGCCTCACATCGGCGACCACCACGATGACCTACAACTTCGGCAATATCGTGCCGTCGTCGGGTGCTGTGCGCATCTCGCTTCCTTTTGGTTCCTGGAGACTTTTCACGAGTACGAGTAGCGGAGGGGCACTGACGCAGCTGCCCCAGACACGAGCGACGTTACTCACACATGGCCTCGCCCCTGACGCGACCGGCCTGTTCGTTCTGGACCCGCGATGAGGCCGGTCGAGCCGATGCGCCGGCCCGACACAGAGTCGGGAATCACTCTTGTGGAGCTTCTTGTAAGCATGATGCTTCTGGGCTTGATACTTGCGATGGCTTCCGGCCTGTACTCGAGCGTTGTTCGTTCGGTGTCGATAAGTCGATCACTGGACAGCAGTACCCGGGTGGCGTCGACCGCGGCCAACGAGCTCGGTCAGGTGATCCGTTTCGGCACGACACTGAAAGTGGCCGGATCGAGTATCGCGGCGCCAGCCTTCAGCTTCGCGGGCAGGGAGAGCGTGGTGCTTTTCAGCAATACCGACGTCAACGCTTTCGCGAGTGTGGCCGTTCGTCCTCCCAAACCCACGATGATTCGGTTCTCGATCGAACCCACGAGCCGCGCCCTGATCGAAAGCCGATGGACGGCGACGGCCTCCGGGGCAGCATGGGTCTTCGCCGCGACGACAACTTCCCCGAACTCAAGCCTCAATCTGGGCTCCAGCTTCGTTGACCCCGGCGCGGGAGCGCCCCTTTTCAGCTATTTCGACAGCAGCGGCGTTGTGATTGCCGCGCCGGCCACTGGAAGCATGGTCTCAGCGGATCTTGCCCGAATTGCAACCGTTCTGCTGACGGTCCGACTACAGGGCAATGATGGACCAGGCGCTGCGCCTGTGGTGATCGAACAAACGGTAGAGGTCGTCTCGTGAGCGCAGTGAGAAACAAGCTAATGACCGACTTCCGTCGCGACGAAAGTGGTGTCGCCCTGGTCACCGTCATTGGCCTGGCGCTTGTCATGCTTCTCCTGACTGCCACCGCGCTTAGCTTCACCGCTAGCGGCACCATCAAAGCGCGCGACGATCAGGATTCGACTGCCGCACTAGCGGCGGCCTACGCCGGCGTGGACGAATACGGCAGTCGACTGTCTAATGACAGCACCTACGAGAAGTTCGGCAATCCGGCTGCCCCCTTCACTATCGGGACCGGAAGCACGACGACCGTTTCGATGCCCGTGCCTGGCAACGAAAACCCCGCCTTCGGTGTGGGAAGCGCGGGCACCTGGGGAACCGTCGCCGGCGCTGGAGGTCGGGCGTCGTTCCGTTACGAGGTAGACAATTCCTTATACTCGTCATCCGGAATCGTGCGGATCCGATCCACCGGCAAAGTCGGCGCGTCGACTCGCAGCATTGTCGCCAACCTCAAGCAGAAAGGGTTCATCGACTTCCTCTACTTCACCAATTACGAATTCATGGACCCGCAGATTACGGGAAGTACCCGCTGCGTCGATCCTGCCGATGTGCGGCACGCCCCGCACGACCCGGATTGCACGGAAATTCAATTCGCAAGCGGGGACGTCCTCGATGGGCCCGTTCACTCCAACGACCAGATGCGTATTTGTGGAGCGAAGTTTCTCCAGGGAGTAACCACGAGCAGTACGTTGACACCGAATTACGTCAACACCTGCCCAGGAACCCCAATCGTGTTCGGAACAGGCACGCCGGCCCCGACGGGTCCCGTGTGGGCCCCGTCTCTTGACATGCCGCCCACAAACGCGTCCATGCCTAACGAGACGCGCGTCGACTTGCCCGCGGATGTTCCGCGGCCGGGGTGTATGTACACCGGACCGACCACGATCACGTTCGACGCGACTGGTCATATGCGCGTCACTTCTCCATGGACAAAGTTCACGAGGCCGTCGTACACCGTGGGAATTCTGAGTCAGAACCCTGTCGAGTGCGGTGACCTGGCCTCATTGAACTCGCCAGCAGGTGCCCTTGTGACCGTTCCGGATCAGAACCTGATTTTCGTTCAAACCGCTTCGTCGACCTCAACAGACCCCAACTACTGGGCTCCGGGAGTCACGCCCGCCAACTTCAGCTGCACCGGCAGTGGCGGAGATCAGGGCTGGACCTACGGTTCCCCGGTTACCCTGCGCTACCCGGTTGCAACCGAGGATCGCGCACCGACGTCCACGTCTGCCCTTCCGGCCTACCAGTGCAGGACGGGCGACGCATTTGTGAAGGGCGTCGTCAAGGGTGCGGTCACGGTTGCAACCGACAACTTCATTTACGTCACGGGTAACCTCACCTATGTCGATCCGGCCTTCGACGTTCTCGGGCTCGTCGCGCAAAACGCTGTGTGGGTGTGGAACCCGATGGATTGCCCGGCCTCCGGCGGACGCGCTGCCTGCACGGAAGTAACCACGGCCAATGGAGGAGCGCCTCTCGGCGACAGGGAAATCGACGCTGCGATTCTGTCGATTAATCACACGTTCCAGGTGCAGAACTACGACACCGGTGGCAGCCACGGCACACTAACGGTCCTGGGAGCTATCGCACAGAAGTTCCGCGGTACCGTCGGCACCGGCTCCGGCGACACGGGCTTCCTGAAGAACTACAAGTACGACAGCCGACTGCACGGGGCAGCACCGCCCAAGTTCCTCGCCCCGACGTCGACGACCTACGGGGTCACCCAGTACGTCGATGTTGCGACGGCTTTCGCGGCAAACGGGTCGGCCCTTCCCTGATGGCCGTCACTGAGCTGCTGCCCGTCATCGTCGTGCTGTGCGCCGTGGTCGGTCTCGTCGTCGGCTCCTTCCTCAACGTCGTGATCTACCGCGTTCCGGCAGGCCTCTCGATCGTGTCACCGCCCAGCGCGTGTCCGCGCTGCGGGGCCTCCATCCTTCGACGGGACAACATTCCGGTGGTCTCCTGGGCTCTCCTGCGCGGCAAGTGCCGCGACTGCCGGACGAAGATTTCGGTGCGGTATCCACTCGTGGAAGCCGGAACTGCCGTCTTCTTCGTGGTGGTCGCCGTCTACGTGTGGACTGGTGCGTACGCTGGCCAAGTTGGACCCGACAGCGCGGGTGCGTCCTGGATCCCCGCAATGCTCGTTTTGCTCGCGATCTTGTACCTGGCGGCGGTGAGTATCGCACTGGCACTGATCGACCTCGACACCCATCGGCTGCCAAACAGGATCGTGCTGCCGAGCTATCTCGTCGGGGCAGGGCTGCTCGGGTCGGCATCAATCGTGACGGGTGACTATGCGTCGCTGATCCGTGCTGGCATTGGTCTCGCAATCCTTTGGGCCCTGTACCTGGTCATGGCGCTCGCTTATCCAGGCGGAATGGGTTTCGGCGACGTCAAACTCGCCGGTGTGCTCGGACTCTTCCTCGGTTACCTCGGCTGGGGGCCCCTTGTGGCCGGCGCCTTCGCGGCCTTCCTGCTGGGCGGGGTTTTCGCGATCGGCTTGCTCGCAACCCGACGCGCCAATCGCAAGAGTGGAATCCCTTTTGGGCCCTGGATGCTGGCGGGCGCGTGGGTCGGAATCTTCTGGGGAAACCAATTGTGGAACAGCTACCTGAGCTTCATCGGCATAACACAGTGACGGAACGCAACATCGTTGCTCGTAGTGACGTCCAAATCAGTAGAGGAATGACAACGTGACAACAAGCATCGTGGGGATAGACATCGGGAGCTCGGTTCTGCGAGCCGTCGAAGTGAGCGACCCGCAATCTGTCAAACCGATCCTGCTCCGCTACAGCCAGATTGGCCTGCCGGACGGAGCGGTCAACAGCGGCGAGGTCATAGAACCGAACACCGTTGCCGCAGCGCTCAAGCAGCTTTGGTCGTCCGGTGGGTTCAAATCCAAGAACGTCGTGCTCGGCATGGGCAACCAGCGGGTCCTCGCCCGCGACCTGAGCGTCCCGAAAATGTCACTTGCCCGTATCCGTGAATCTTTGCCGTTCGAGGTGCAGGAAATGCTCCCGATCCCGGTGGCCGAAGCCTTGCTCGACTTCTACCCGGTCTCCGAATCTGAGGGTGAGAATGGACCGGTCGTCAACGGGCTGTTGATCGCGGCGGTCAAGTCGGCTGTACTCGCGAACGTCAAAGCCACTCAGCTCGCGGGACTGATGACTGTCGACGTAGATCTGATTCCATTCGCTTTGACTCGCATTCTCGTGAGCAGACCGGGCATCGCCGGCACGGTCGCGTTGGTCGACATCGGTGGCAGTACCACGAGTGTCGTCATCGCGACGAACGGGGTTCCGCAATTCGTGCGAATTATTGCTACAGGCGGTGATGACATTTCGCGAGCCCTGCAGGACGAACTCAAGTCGACTCCCGAACAGGCAGAATCGGCCAAGTGCGGTCTCGGACTGGCCACCGGAACTGTGCCCGAGGCGGACAAGCGTGCTGTGGAAGTCATTTACAAGATCGCGAGTGAACAGTTGACGAGCCTCCGCAACACCATCAGCTATTTCGTCAACACACGGCCGACCAATCCGGTGGGCCAGATCGTGCTCAGTGGGCGCGGCGGGCAATTGCGCGGGTTGCCCGAAGCACTCGCCGAGATGACCCGAATGCCCGTGGTCGTCGGTGACCCGTTTGTCACGGTCGGTCTCGCGCGGGACGTCGACGCGAACGACCTCAGGCTCAGCGGGTCTACATTTGCCGTGGCGCTCGGCCTCGCCTTGGGAAGTGCAGCATGAGCCGCGCCAGCAAGGCCGCGGAGCTCATCGTCGGCGGTGTGCCCCGTGTAGATCTTCTCCCCCCGGAGATCTACAAGGAGCGTGCTGCTGCCGTCATCCGGCGGCGCCTGCTGATCGGTGTTTTCGGTGTGATCGCCATCATGGCCGTCGGAACCGGCGCCTCGACCGTGCTCGCACTCCAGGCCCAGAGTCAGCTGGCGAACGAACAGGCACGCACCTCGAGTCTCGTCGCCGAGCAAACCAAGTACATCGAAGTTCGATCCGTGCAGGCGAAAGTCACGCTTGTGCAGGCCGCCCAGCAAGTGGGGGTGTCGACGGAAATCGACTGGAAGAAGTACCTCGACAGCGTGCAGGCCACCCTGCCGTCCACCGTTTCGATCGACACGGTGACTCTGGACTTTGCCTCCCCGATATTTGCCTATGCGCAGCCCACTGCGCCGCTTCAGGGCGCCCGCGTCGGTACTGTGAAGTTCACCGCGAAGAGTGCAGTGCTGCCTGACGTCCCCACCTGGCTCAACGCGCTCTCCACTCTGCCGGGATTCGCTGACGCATTGCCCGGGTCTGTGACTCTGGATGCGACCACGAAGACTTACACCGTCGACATCACCATGCACGTCAATGATGCCGCGTACGCCAAGCGCTTCGCGACTGTGGGGAAATGAACATGGACAAGAACAGGATCTGGGTTATCGGGTCAGTCGTCGTCATGGTCGCCGTCCTAGCGATGGGCCTGCTGCTCGGCATCCAACCGCAGCTCGCTGCGGTCGCGACAGCCGATCAGGCGCGCGCCGCCGTGGAGGCGTCGAATGCAGGGCAGGCAGCGGTGCTGGCCAAACTCAAATCCGACTACGCCGGTATCGATGCGCTCAAGGCCGAGCTGGTTCCCCTGCAGGCTTCCGTGCCGAGCGGCACGGAGATGCCGAGTTTTGTCACTCAGCTCGATGCGCTCGCCGGGTCGAAGTCGGTGACTCTGACCGGCATGACCGTGTCCGATGCCGTTCCGTATGCGGCTCCGGCCGCACTCGCTTCAACCGGTACGGATAGCGCCACGACCGGAACGCCCGCGGCCGTCATGCCGGTCACGAACGCGCAGATCACGGCAACGACTTTCGCTTCGCTCGCGGTGTCGATCACGGTCACAGGAAGTTACGCCCATGCCCTCGACTTCATCAGCGGACTTCAGAGCGGTCAGCGGCTCTATTTGGTGACCGGGATCACGACGGCACCTCTCGCCGCGGACTCGACCACCGACTCGAAGACGAGCGCGACAGGGGACATCACGGCCACAATCACCGGCCTCGTCTACGTGCTCGTCCCACCCGCGACTGCGGCGACACCCGCGGCGACTGCGGCCGCGACGCCGACGCCTACCCCGACGCCCGCGGCGAAATAGCCCCGAACGGCCGCCGCACCGAATCACAAATCGCGCGGCCAAGCTCCCGATCGGGGGCCGGGCATGTTGTTATGGTTGCTGCAGAGAGCTACGGCCACCCGGCCCGCGAGGAGTGCAGCATGAGCGACCCGACATCAGACGAGCGCAACACGACCCCCGAGACGGATGCCCCGACGGCCGCGTACGCGCGGTCCGAGACGGACCCGACCGACCAGCCGGCTCCGAGCGAGCCGGCGCACGCCGCCGCAGTGCCCGCTGACGAGTCGGTACCGGCCCCGCTCGCCGAGCCCGCGGCATCCGCCCCCGTCGCCCCTGTCGTCGTCCCCGAGCCGGTCGGCGAGCCGATCTCCTACGAGACCCCCACGGCCGTCTCGGCCGAGGCCGCACATGAGGACGCCCAGGTCGCCACGCAGGACCAGACGGCAGCGGAGCATGCTCCCGTCACCGACTACACCCCCGGCTACACGCCCGCGGTTCCCGTGCAGGCGCCCGCGGGCCCCATCTACATCCAGGCCCCGGCCCCGCCCGTCGACAAGGGCAACCGGGGTGCCGGAGTGCTGCTTGTGCTTCTCGCGACAGTTGTGTACTCCATCGTCTACGCGCTCGTCGCCTTCGGCATCGCCGGGGCCGGCAGCGGCTCGGTCGCCGACGCCGCCGCGAAGTTCACCGACTTCATCGTGCTTCCGGTCTTCTACGTGCCCGCCGTGTTCTTCTTCATCGGGTTCTCCCTGCTCGTGCTGATCGTCAACCGCGGCGGCTGGTGGGCATACGTGCTCTTCGGCTTCCTCGTGGCCGTCATCGTGTACTTCTCCTACATCGGAGCGGCGCTGCTGACCGTGCAGGCCTGGAACTTCACCCCGTCCGAAGCGGTCCGCTTCATCACCGCGCAGTGGCTCAGCCCGTACGCGATCGCCGCCGCCGTCGTCGCCCGCGAGGTGCCGATCTGGTTCGGCGCCTGGATCGCCCGCCGCGGACGCACCGTCACGGCCCGCAACGCCGCCGCCCGCCAGGACTACGACCGCCGCCTCGCCGAAGGGCCGCAGCTCTCCCGTCCGCAGTAATCCCGAACAGTCCGAAGCCGGCCGGCGGAATCGCCGTAGCGGTGCAGCCCCCGCAGCGGGGGAGTGAGGCCTGAGCGATGCGCGACTATCAGCGATACGCGGCCGTCGTCGCCGTGTTCGCGGCCGTGCTCTACGCGGCGCTGCTCGTCGCGGCCTTCGGCATGATCAGCCTGCTCGCCGACATCGAGGTCATCCCGGTGACGGATGCCGGCCCGCTCGTCGGTCCCGGAATGGCGGCGGCGGCCGTGCTGCTGGTTTTCGCTCTCCTGCTGTGGCTCGGGCTGCGGGCATCGCCGCGCCGCCAACGGGTGGCGCTCGGGTACGCGGCCGGAACCGGCATCGCCGCGTTCCTCGGGTTCGTCGCCGCCGGCTCCGTGCTCTATCCCCTGGGAAACGGGCAACTGTTCAGCGGGCTGACCTTCGCCGCGGCGGTGCTGCGCGAGCCGTTCGCGGCGACGACCGGCATCCTCGCCTTCGTCGTCACCCTGCTGTATTCGCTCGTGCTCGCCTCCCGCATCAACGAACACGGCCGTCCGCTGTGGCCCTGGGAACGCCCGGACGAATAGGGCGAAATCTCCCCGCCGAACACCTGCGGCATCGAGTAACCTTAATGTCCATGGATGGTTCCATCGAAGCACGCGTCGGCGATGTCGTCGACGACTGGCTGAGCTGGCTCCCCAAGTGGCGACCCGGCACGCACACCCGCAGGACGCGGCTGTGCCGCACCTGTTTCGGTTCGCCCGTCATCCGCGCCGCCGGCCTCACGACCGATGTCCCGCACGCGGTGCAGCACGCCCTCGCCATGCGCGTGAAGGCTGTGATCGACGGCTCCGTCGACGCGTACACCGAGTCCACCCTCCCGCTGCTCAGCCGGGAGATCCGTGCGAACGAGGAACGCAAGGCCGCCGTGGCGAGCTATCGCCCGGCCGACGGCCTCGACCCCGAGTTCGCCGGCCTCGAGCTCGACCCGCCCGCCGAACGTGAGGCGCCCTACCTCTTCACATTCGCCGAACTCGCCCGCCCCGCCTCCCCGGCCGCGTTCGTCGCCGAACCGGCGCCACTCACCGCGGAGGAGAAGGCGGCAATTCGCGCCGAGCTGCGCCTCGCCGACGAGTACGCGGCCGAGGTCGGCGGCCAGGTCTGCATGGCGTTGTACCGCCATCGTGAGCGGATGCGGGCCGCGGTGAACGAGTTCGTCGAGCCCTGGGTGCAGTCCCTGCTCGCCGATCTCGACAGCACCCTCAACTCCCCGCTCTGGCCTCACGGCCTGTGAGTCGCGGACGAGTGGGGGACAAGCCGCGTGGGCCACGCGCGTGCCCGGCCCGCCGCATCCGCTCGACGGAGGCTCGCCATTTGACCGGGCTACCCGAGGGGAGTTAGTATTTCGGGGTGTGCGCTTCGTCGTGCGCTTGAGTCATGCCATCGCGATCTCGTCGTGCCGCACCTTGGGCGCCCAGACACGGCACGCATGCTGGGTTTGCTCACCGAGCAGCCCCCACGGCATACCCACTGAAACGCGCGGAACTTGTTCCGCGTGCGCCGGCGGGTCCAGATGAACTCGACAAGGACCGGAAACGGAACGAATCGAATGCTAACCATCAATGAGCTGTCACCGTGCAGCAATAACAAGGAGTAATTAGTGCCAACCATTCAGCAGTTGGTCAGGAAGGGCCGCAGCCCCAAGGTCACCAAGACCAAGGCTCCCGCCCTCAAGGCCAACCCGCAGCAGCGCGGCGTGTGCACCCGCGTGTACACCACCACCCCGAAGAAGCCGAACTCGGCTCTCCGCAAGGTCGCCCGCGTCAAGCTGTCGAACGGTACCGAGGTCACCGCCTACATCCCCGGCGAGGGTCACAACCTGCAGGAGCACTCGATGGTGCTCGTGCGTGGCGGTCGCGTGAAGGACCTCCCCGGTGTTCGTTACAAGATCGTTCGCGGCGCACTGGACACCCAGGCTGTCAAGAACCGCAAGCAGGCTCGTAGCCGCTACGGCGCCAAGATGGAGAAGAAGTAATGCCTCGTAAAGGCCCAGCGCCCAAGCGTCCCGTTATCGCTGACCCGGTATACGGCGCCCCCATCGTCTCCCAGCTCGTCAACAAAATCCTCCTCGACGGCAAAAAGGGCCTCGCCGAGCGCATCGTTTACGATGCACTCGAGGGCGTCGTTGCCAAGAACGGTGCGGATGCTGTCGTCACGCTGAAGAAGGCGCTCGACAACGTGCGCCCCACCCTCGAGGTGCGTTCGCGCCGCGTCGGTGGTTCCACCTACCAGGTGCCGGTCGAAGTCAAGCCGCACCGCGCCAACACCCTGGCTCTCCGCTGGTTGACCAGCTACGCCAAGGCCCGTCGCGAGAAGACCATGACCGAGCGCCTCACCAACGAGATCCTCGACGCGTCCAACGGCCTCGGTGCCGCGGTCAAGCGTCGTGAAGACACACACAAGATGGCCGAGGCGAACAAGGCCTTCGCACACTACCGCTGGTAGTCGCGATCCGGTGAGCGAGCGGGGCGGGTCACCCGCCCCGCTCGCCCACCGGCTTGTCTTGTTTCGCCCCACACACCCCCAAAAAACGTCCGGAGGACACCCGTGGCACTTGATGTGCTCACCGACCTGAGCAAGGTCCGCAATATTGGCATCATGGCGCACATTGACGCTGGCAAGACCACCGTCACTGAGCGCATCCTGTACTACACGGGTGTCAACCACAAGATCGGCGAGACCCACGACGGTGCCTCGACCATGGACTGGATGGCGCAGGAGCAGGAACGTGGCATCACGATCACCTCCGCTGCGACGACCTGTTTCTGGGCCGGCAACCAGATCAACATCATCGACACCCCCGGCCACGTGGACTTCACCGTCGAGGTGGAGCGTTCGCTCCGCGTCCTCGACGGCGCGGTTGCCGTGTTCGACGGCAAGGAGGGCGTTGAGCCCCAGTCCGAGACCGTCTGGCGCCAGGCCGACAAGTACGACGTTCCCCGCATCTGCTTCGTCAACAAGATGGACAAGCTCGGCGCGGACTTCTTCTACACCGTCGACACCATCGTCAAGCGCCTCGGCGCGAAGCCGCTCGTCATCCAGCTGCCGATCGGCGCCGAGAACACCTTCGAGGGTGTTGTCGACCTCGTCGAGATGCGTGCACTGACCTGGCGCGGCGACTCCAAGGGTGACGTCGAGATGGGCTCCCACTACGAGATCGAGGTCATCCCGGCCGACCTCGTCGAGCAGGCCGCGGTCTACCGCAAGCTGCTCCTCGAGACCGTCGCCGAGACCGATGACGACCTCATGGAGAAGTACTTCTCCGGCGAAGAGCTCACCGTCTCCGAGATCAAGCACGCGATCCGCAAGCTCACGGTCAACAGCGAGATCTACCCGGTCCTCTGTGGCTCCGCGTTCAAGAACCGCGGCGTCCAGCCGATGCTTGACGCCGTCATCGACTACCTCCCCACCCCGCTCGACGTGCCGGCCATCGAGGCCCACGACGCGCGAGATGAAGAGGTCGTCGTCATGCGTCACTCTGATGCGTCCGAGCCGTTCACGGCCCTCGCGTTCAAGGTCGCGGTGCACCCGTTCTTCGGTCGCCTCACCTACATCCGCGTCTACTCGGGACACCTCGACTCCGGCGGCCAGGTCATCAACTCGACCAAGGGCAAGAAGGAGCGCATCGGCAAGATCTTCCAGATGCACGCCAACAAGGAGAACCCGGTGGCCTTCGTGACCGCCGGTCACATCTACGCGGTCATCGGCCTCAAGGACACCACCACCGGCGACACCCTGTGCGACCCGAACCACCAGGTCGTACTCGAGTCGATGACGTTCCCTGACCCGGTCATCGAGGTTGCGATCGAGCCGAAGACGAAGCAGGACCAGGAAAAGCTGGGTCTCGCGATCCAGAAGCTGGCCGAAGAAGACCCGACCTTCCGTACCGAGCAGAACCAGGAAACTGGCCAGACGGTCATCAAGGGAATGGGTGAACTTCACCTGGACATCCTCGTCGACCGCATGCGTCGCGAGTTCAACGTCGAGGCCAACGTCGGCAAGCCCCAGGTCGCGTACCGCGAGACGATCCGCAAGGCCGTCGAGCGTCACGACTACACCCACAAGAAGCAGACCGGTGGATCCGGCCAGTTCGCGAAGATTCAGATCGCGATCGAGCCGCTTGAAATTACTGCCGAAAAGGGTTACGAGTTCCTGAACAAGGTCACCGGTGGCCGCATCCCCAGGGAATACATCCCCTCGGTCGACGCGGGCATCCAGGACGCCATGCACGTCGGTGTTCTGGCCGGCTACCCGATGGTCGGCGTTCGCGCCAGCCTGCTCGACGGTGCCGCGCACGACGTCGACTCCTCGGAGATGGCGTTCAAGATCGCCGGTTCGATGGGCTTCAAGGAAGCCGTCCGCAAGGCGAACCCTGTTCTTCTCGAGCCGCTCATGAGCGTCGAAGTTCGTACGCCTGAGGAATATATGGGCGACGTCATCGGCGACCTCAACTCCCGCCGTGGTCAGATTCAGACCATGGAAGACGCGAGCGGCGTCAAGGTCATTCGTGCCTTCGTTCCGCTTTCGGAGATGTTCGGTTACATCGGCGACCTGAGGTCCAAGACCTCCGGGCGTGCCGTGTACTCGATGACCTTCGAGAGCTACGCCGAGGTCCCCAAGGCTGTTGCCGAAGAGATCATCCAGAAGAACAAGGGCGAATAGCCTGGGGCCCTCGGGCCTTTTCCGGGCCTTCGGGCCGAATCGCTTCGGCCTCCCGGCCCGAGTAACATAAGTACACAAATCCAGCAGTTTCACCGGCCGCAAACCAGCGGGCGGTGAAGCCGAGAGTCCTGAGGAGGACCCACAGTGGCCAAGGCCAAGTTCGAGCGGACTAAGCCGCACGTAAACATCGGAACGATCGGTCACGTTGACCACGGAAAGACCACGCTGACTGCAGCGATCTCCAAGGTCCTTGCCGACACGTTCCCTTCCAAGACCAACGTTCAGCGCGACTTCGCGTCGATCGACTCGGCTCCGGAAGAACGCCAGCGCGGCATCACGATCAACATCTCCCATGTTGAGTACGAGACCGAAAAGCGTCACTATGCGCACGTCGACGCACCGGGCCACGCTGACTACATCAAGAACATGATCACCGGTGCCGCACAGATGGACGGCGCGATTCTCGTTGTCGCCGCAACTGACGGCCCGATGGCTCAGACCCGTGAGCACGTTCTTCTCGCCAAGCAGGTCGGCGTGCCGTCCCTGCTCGTCGCGCTGAACAAGGCCGACATGGTCGACGACGAAGAGATCCTTGAGCTCGTCGAGCTCGAGGTTCGCGAACTCCTCACCGCCCAGGGCTTTGACGGCGACAACGCTCCTGTTGTCCGCGTGTCGGCGCTCAAGGCGCTGGAAGGCGACCCGAAGTGGGTCGGCAACATCCTGGAGCTCATGCAGGCCGTTGACGACTACTTCCCGGAGCCCGTCCGCGACAAGGACAAGCCCTTCCTCATGCCGATCGAGGACGTCTTCACGATCACCGGTCGTGGCACCGTCGTCACCGGCCGCGCCGAGCGTGGAACCCTCAAGATCAACTCCGAGGTCGAGGTTGTCGGCATCCGCCCGACGATCAAGACCACGGTCACTGGTATCGAGATGTTCCACAAGCAGCTCGACGAGGCATGGGCCGGCGAGAACTGTGGTCTTCTTCTTCGTGGCACCAAGCGCGAAGACGTCGAGCGCGGCCAGGTCGTCGTCAAGCCGGGTTCGGTCACGCCGCACACCGACTTCGAGGGCACCGCGTACATCCTGTCAAAGGAAGAGGGCGGCCGTCACAACCCGTTCTACGCGAACTACCGTCCGCAGTTCTACTTCCGTACCACCGACGTCACCGGCGTCATCACGCTGCCCGAGGGCACCGAGATGGTCATGCCCGGCGACACCACCGACCTGACTGTCGCGCTGATCCAGCCGATCGCCCTGGAAGATGGACTCGGCTTCGCTATCCGTGAAGGTGGCCGCACCGTCGGCGCCGGAACCGTGACGAAGATCATCAAGTAGTTCTTCACCACCTGCACCACTGAAACGGGTCGGTCCTTCGGGGCCGGCCCGTTTTTGCGTCCCCGCGAGACCCTTGTCGTGGGCGTGCCCCGGTTCTATCGTGGGTCGCGGTCGCACTGAAGCGGCCGGACTGGAGTGGATCATGGGACTGGACGACATCACGAAGAAGGCCCAGGAGTTCCTGGGCGACAGCAAGGTCACCGAGGCCCTGCACAGCGAGCAGGCCGAGGACATCAGCGACAAGCTGCTCGACGGCACGGCCGACGCGGTCAACAAGGTCACCGGCAACAAGTTCGAAGACCAGATCGAGCAGGCCCGCGCCGCCGCCGATACTCACGTCGGCACCGACTAGCGCTCGCGCGGCGAGCGTCCGCAGCGAGCGTCCGAGTCGGCCGCGGCGCTCAGGACGCACCACTCGAGCGCGGGTGTTCCGCCGTTCCGCGGGTGCTGTGCCAGGCGCTGAACGGCGGAACACCCGCGCTCGAGTCTGAACGCAGTCCTCCACAGGAGTGGATGTCGTCGGTAACGCACGAATGAAGCCTTCGACCTCCAGATGTGCTCCGTGGGTCACATGCTCTGCAGCATGACTGAACACATTCCACCGGACCACCCTGCGGACCACTTGTTGTCCGTAGCCGACTATCAGCATTGGGGGAGGCTGACGGGAAGATCAAGTACTTCGATCCCGTCATGAGGGACGGGCGTACGCCCGAGGAAGTGCTGTGGGATGAAAAGCGCCGTGAAGATGGGGTGCGTCGGCAGGTGCACGGCTTCACTCGCTGGGGTTTCTCCATTGCGTTGAGCAGGATGCGCTTTGCGCGGGCGTCTGCTGGAGCTTGGGCTGCCTGTTCGGAGACCGGGCCTCCGCACGTGGTGAATGGCGTGTCTGTATCGAGCGCGGGCGTTGCGCCGCTTTGCGGGTGGTTGACCACCCGCGCAACGGCGCAACACCCGCGCTCGACGAAGGGCGGGCCCCGGCAGAGGGAAACGAGCGCGAAACGGGCAGCGAAGCGCTGGAAACGGGGCGAAAGGGGGCCGAAACGCGCGACACGCCGGTCGCGACACGCCCGGGTTGCACAAAGACCTACCCCTGTGGCAGACTCTTCTAGTTCAACACTTTCGACTGCCGCGCTGCACGCGGTGTCGGGATCACTGCCAGGCAGTGCATAACCGGTGTCCACAGGGCGCACGGTTAGGCCGCGGGTAGCAGAACAGAGCTTAAACCAACAGCCGGGAAAGCATGGGAAATCCATGCCTTCCCCCATGCCCCGGTATGGAGAAGCGGTTGGCTCGGTTCAAAGTCGTGCGGCTGGAAGGCTGCGGGACGAGGAATCGAAATTGACAGATGAACAGTGGTGCGACAGCAGCAGTGCTACTACGGCGTCCAATGCAGCCTTCGGGATGTACGAAGCCTTGACAAGAAAGAGAGTTCGACATGGCGGGACAGAAAATCCGCATTCGGCTTAAGTCTTACGACCACGAGGTCATTGACATCTCGGCGCGCAAGATCGTCGACACCGTGACCCGTGCGGGCGCGACAGTCGTCGGCCCCGTGCCGCTTCCGACCGAGAAGAACGTGGTGTGTGTCATCCGTTCCCCTCACAAGTACAAGGACAGCCGGGAGCACTTTGAAATGCGCACCCACAAGCGTCTGATCGACATCATTGACCCCACCCCGAAGGCCGTCGACTCGCTCATGCGTCTCGACCTTCCGGCGGACGTCAACATCGAGATCAAGCTCTAGGGCCCGCGATGTCTTACTCCGATACCAAGACCACCAAGGGTCTCCTCGGCAAGAAGCTCGGCATGACCCAGGTCTGGGACGAGAACAACAAGCTCGTTCCCGTCACCGTCATCGAGATCTCGCCGAACGTTGTCACCCAGATCCGCAGCAAGGAAATCGACGGCTACGCCGGCGTCCAGATCGCTGCAGGCGCCATCGACCCGCGCAAGGTGAACAAGCCTTCCGCCGGACACTTCGAAAAGGCGGGCGTCACGCCTCGCCGTCACCTCACCGAGCTCCGCACCGCGGATGCCGCTGACTACACCCTGGGACAGGAACTCACCGTTGACGGTGTCTTCGTTGCCGGCTCCAAGGTTGACGTCATGGGCACGAGCAAGGGTAAGGGTTTCGCCGGTGTTATGAAGCGTCACAACTTCAAGGGTGTCTCCTCCTCCCACGGTTCCCACCGCAACCACCGCAAGCCCGGTTCCATCGGTGCTTCCTCGACCCCGAGCCGTGTCTTCAAGGGCATGCGCATGGCCGGTCGTATGGGTGGCGAGCGCGTCACCGTGCTGAACCTCAAGGTTCACGCCATTGATGCCGAGAAGGGCCTCATGCTGGTCAAGGGTGCCGTTCCCGGTGCCAAGGGCCGCCTCGTATTCGTCCGCACTGCCGTGAAGGGAGCGTAACCGCATGGCCACCACGCTCGATCTCATCGATGCAACCGGCGCAAAGTCCGGTTCCGTTGAACTGCCCGCCGAAATCTTCGACGTCCAGACCAACATCCCCCTGATCCACCAGGTCGTCGTCGCGCAGCTCGCTGCCGCACGCCAGGGCACGCACAAGACCAAGCGCCGCGGAGAAGTTTCCGGTGCCGGTCGCAAGCCCTTCAAGCAGAAGGGAACCGGTCGCGCTCGTCAGGGCTCGATCCGCGCGCCCCAGATGACCGGCGGTGGCATCGTCCACGGACCGACGCCCCGCAACTACGAACAGCGCACCCCCAAGAAGATGATCGCGGCAGCACTGCGCGGATCGCTTTCCGACCGCGCCCGCGGCGACCGTCTCCACGTCGTCACCGCACTGTTCACTGCAGAGACGCCCAGCACCAAGGGCGCCATCACGCTGCTCACCCAGATCGCCAGCAGCAAGCACGTGCTGGTCGTTCTCGAGCGCACCGATGAGCTGACACTGCGCAGCATCCGCAACCTCCCGACGGTGCACGTGCTGTCCTGGGACCAGCTGAATGCCTACGACGTTCTCGTCAGCGACGACATCGTCTTCACCCTGGGCGCGTTCGACGCGTTCGTGGCGAGCAAGACCAAGAAGGAAGAGGTGTCCGCATAATGGCTACCCCGATCAACAAGGATCCCCGCGACGTCATCATCGCTCCGGTCGTCTCTGAGAAGAGCTACGGCCTGATCGACGAGGGCAAGTACACCTTCATCGTGGACCCGCGCTCGAACAAGACCGAAATCAAGCTCGCGATCGAAAAGATCTTCAAGGTGGAGGTCGCTTCGATCAACACCATGAACCGCATCGGCAAGACGCGTCGCACGAAGTTCGGTCAGGGCAAGCGCAAGGACACCAAGCGTGCCATCGTCACGCTCAAGTCCGGTTCCATCGACATCTTCACGGCCGTCGGCTAAGCGGCGCGGACTAGAGGAATAAGAAATGGCTATTCGTAAGTTCAAGCCCACGACTCCTGGTCGTCGCGGTTCATCTGTTGCGGACTTCGCAGAGATCACCCGTTCGACCCCGGAGAAGTCCCTGCTTCGCCCCCTGTCCAAGACCGGTGGCCGTAACAACCAGGGTCGCATCACCACCCGTCACATCGGTGGTGGACACAAGCGTCAGTACCGTCTCATCGACTTCCGTCGTAACGACAAAGATGGCGTCAACGCCAAGGTCGCTCACATCGAGTACGACCCGAACCGCACGGCGCGCATCGCGCTCCTGCACTTCGTTGACGGCACCAAGCGCTACATCATCGCCCCGAACAAGCTGAACCAGGGCGACATCATCGAGTCGGGTTCGGGTGCTGACATCAAGCCCGGCAACAACCTGCCGTTGAAGAACATCCCCACCGGTACCATCATCCACGCGGTCGAACTGCGTCCGGGCGGCGGTGCCAAGATGGCCCGCTCCGCCGGTTCGTCGGTTCGCCTCGTTGCGAAGGATGGCATCTACGCCCAGCTGCGCCTGCCGTCCGGAGAAATCCGCAACGTCGACGCCCGCTGCCGCGCCACGATCGGCGAGGTCGGCAACGCCGAGCAGTCGAACATCAACTGGGGCAAGGCCGGCCGGATGCGCTGGAAAGGCGTTCGCCCGACCGTTCGTGGTGTTGCCATGAACCCGGTCGACCACCCGCACGGTGGTGGCGAGGGAAAGACGTCCGGTGGACGTCACCCCGTCAGCCCCTGGGGCCAGAAAGAAGGCCGTACCCGGCACCCGAACAAGGAAAGCGACAAGCTCATCGTTCGTCGCCGTACTGTCGGCAAGAAGCGTAAGTAGGAGTAGACGATGCCACGCAGTCTCAAGAAAGGCCCTTTCGTTGACGACCACCTGCTTCGCAAGGTTGTCCGGGCGAATGAAGCCAGCAGCAAGAACGTAATCAAGACCTGGTCGCGCCGTTCGATGATCATCCCCGACATGCTCGGGCACACCATCGCGGTTCACGACGGACGCAAGCACATCCCGGTGTTCGTCACCGAGAGCATGGTCGGGCACAAGCTCGGCGAGTTTGCGCCCACCCGCACCTTCCGTGGTCACGTGAAGGACGACAAGAAGGGCCGTCGCCGCTAACGCGGTGACGTGAAGGAGGAGAAGAAATGGTGGAGTCGATCGCACGCGTGCGTCACATCCGCGTTACCCCCCAGAAGGCTCGTCGCGTCGTCAACTTGATCCGCGGCAAGCAGGCCCACGAGGCCCTGGGAATCCTGAAGTTCGCAGCGCAGGGCGCCAGCGACCCGGTGTACAAGCTGGTGGCCTCGGCCATCGCGAATGCACGAGTCAAGGCCGATGCAGCGAACACATACCTGGACGAGCAGGACCTCTTCGTGAGCCAGGCATTCGTTGATGAGGGTACGACCCTCAAGCGTTTCCAGGCCCGCGCACAGGGTCGCGCATTCCAGATCAAGAAGCGTACGAGCCACATCACTGTTGTGCTCGCCACTCCTGAGGAGGGTACGAAGTAATGGGTCAGAAAGTAAACCCGTATGGCTTCCGTCTGGGAATCACGACCGACCACGTGTCGCGTTGGTTCTCTGACAGCACGAAGCCGGGCCAGCGTTACAGCGACTTCGTCGCTGAAGACGTCAAGATCCGCCGCCTGCTGAGCACGACCCTCGACCGCGCGGGAGTTTCGCGCATCGAGATCGAGCGCACCCGTGACCGCGTTCGCGTCGACATTCACACCGCCCGTCCGGGCATTGTGATCGGTCGTCGTGGCGCCGAGGCCGAGCGGATCCGCTCCGACCTCGAGAAGCTCACGAGCAAGCAGATCCAGCTCAACATCCTCGAGGTCAAGAACCCTGAGGTCGACGCCCAGCTCGTTGCCCAGGGCATCGCAGAGCAGCTCTCCGCTCGTGTGGCTTTCCGCCGCGCGATGCGCAAGGGCCTGCAGGGCGCCCAGCGCGCCGGCGCCAAGGGTGTTCGCATCCAGGTGTCCGGTCGTCTCGGCGGCGCTGAGATGAGCCGCTCGGAGTTCTACCGCGAGGGACGCGTGCCACTGCACACCCTGCGTGCGAACATCGACTACGGCTTCTACGAAGCCAAGACCACCTTCGGCCGCATCGGCGTGAAGGTCTGGATCTACAAGGGCGACATCACCAACAAGGAACTCGCCCGCGAGCAGGCCAACGCTAAGTCGTCCCGCCCCGAGCGTCGTGACGACCGACCCCGCCGTGCGCCCCGCGCAGAGGCCGCGGCGCCGGTTGCAGCAGGAGTTGAGGCATAACCATGTTGATTCCACGCAGAGTCAAGCACCGTAAGCAGCACCACCCGGGCCGTACCGGCCACGCAACCGGTGGCACCGAGCTGTCGTTCGGCGAGTACGGCATCCAGGCCATCACCCCCGCGTATGTGACCAACCGTCAGATCGAGTCCGCTCGTATCGCGATCACCCGTCACATGAAGCGCGGCGGCAAGGTCTGGATCAACATCTATCCTGACCGCCCGCTCACCAAGAAGCCGGCCGAAACCCGCATGGGTTCCGGTAAGGGTTCTGTGGAGTGGTGGGTCGCCAACGTGAAGCCGGGTCGTGTGCTCTTCGAAATCGGCGGTGTCACTGACATCGTCGCCAAGGAAGCGCTCACCCGCGCCATTCACAAACTGCCGTTGAAGGCACGCATCATCAAGCGCGAGGAGGGCGACGCATAATGGCGATCGGATCCAAGGAGCTCGCCTCAGTCGAGCTCGACACTTTTGAAAACGAACGACTGTTCGACGAGCTGAAGAAGGCCAAGGAAGAGCTGTTCAACCTGCGCTTCCAGTCGGCCACCGGTCAGCTTGAAAGCCACGGCCGCCTCCGCGCGGTCAAGCGCGACATCGCTCGTATCTACACGGTTCTCCGTGAGCGCGAGTTGGGCATTCGCCCGACGCCCGCACCGGTCGAAGCGGCCGTCAAGGCCGACAAGGCAGAGAAGAAGCCCAAGAAGGCCCCTAAGGCTGCAGAATCCGAAACGGATGCTGTCGCTGAGGCCGTCGAAACGAAGGAGGCCTAGTCATGGCGAAGACTGACGAAACGGTCGTCGCAGCCGAGGCAGAAGCTCTCGTTCGCGGCTACCGGAAGACGCTGCGCGGCTACGTGACCAGCGACAAGATGGACAAGACCATCGTTGTCGAGGTCGAAGACCGCGTGAAGCACCCGTTGTACGGCAAGGTCATCCGCCGTACGTCCAAGCTGAAGGTCCACGACGAGGCGAACATCGCCGGCGTCGGAGACCTGGTCCTGATCAGTGAGACCCGTCCGCTGAGCGCCACCAAGCGCTTCCGCCTGGTCGAGATCCTCGAGAAGGCCAAGTAAGCCTCGCGCTTACTTGATAGAAGGGTATAAAAAGTGCTTCAGCAAGAATCACGACTCAAGGTTGCCGACAACACGGGTGCCAAGGAACTGTTGACCATCCGCGTCCTCGGTGGCTCCGGTCGTCGTTACGCAGGCCTCGGTGACACCATCGTCGCCACCGTCAAGGACGCGATCCCGGGCGGAAACGTCAAGAAGGGCGACGTCGTCAAGGCCGTCGTCGTTCGCGTCAAGAAGATGACCCGTCGTCCAGACGGTTCGTACATCAAGTTCGATGAGAACGCCGCAGTGATTTTGAAGAACGACGGTGACCCCCGGGGCACCCGAATCTTCGGACCGGTCGGTCGCGAGCTTCGCGACAAGAAGTTCATGAAGATCATCTCGCTGGCACCGGAGGTTATCTAAATCATGGCCAGACTCAAAAAGGGTGACCTCGTACAGGTCATCAGCGGCCGCAGCCAGGCACGCGGCGGCGACCGTGGCAAGCAGGGCAAGGTCATCGCCGTGCTCGTGGAGAAGAACCGTGTCCTCGTCGAGGGCATCAACTTCGTCACGAAGCACGTTCGTGTCGGCCAGACCCAGCGCGGCACCAAGACCGGCGGCATCGAGACCATGGAGGCGCCGATCCACGCGTCCAACGTGGCCATCGTCGACCCGGAGACCAAGAAGCCGACTCGCGTCGGCGTCCGCATCGAAGAGGTAACGAAGGACGGCGTCACCAAGACGGTCCGCATCCGTTACGCCAAGAAGTCAGGGAAGGACCTCTGATGACCGACACGATCGTTGCTGCGGGCGAAGCGCCCGTCAAGACGCTTCCGCGTCTCAAGCAGAAGTACCGCGACGAGATCTCCGCCAAGCTCTCCACCGAGCTCGGTTTCACGAACGTTCACCAGATTCCGAACCTCGTGAAGATCGTCGTCAACATGGGTGTCGGCGAGGCAGCTCGCGACGGCAAGATCATGGATGGCGCCGTCTCCGACCTCACCAAGATCACCGGCCAGAAGCCGCAGGTCACCAAGGCCCGCAAGTCCATCGCGCAGTTCAAACTGCGCGAAGGACAGCCCATCGGAACCCACGTCACCCTCCGCGGCGACCGCATGTGGGAATTCCTGGACCGGCTTCTGAGCCTCGCCCTTCCCCGTATCCGTGACTTCCGCGGCCTCTCGGACAAGCAGTTCGACGGTGCAGGCAACTACACCTTCGGTCTCACCGAGCAGGTCATGTTCCACGAGATCGACCAGGACCGGATCGACCGTCTTCGCGGTATGGACATCACCATCGTGACGACCGCCAAGAACAACGAAGAAGGCCGTGCGCTGCTCAAGGCGCTTGGCTTCCCCTTCCAGACGGCCGAGAACACCAAGTAGTACCGGCTAGTTTTAAACCCTGGGGCTGGACAACCGTCCAGCCCCACCACGACCAAGGTCGTCACCCGTGTAACGGATGAACGAAACCAGGCGAGAAAGGCACCACAAATGACAATGACAGATCCGGTCGCAGACATGCTGACCAGACTGCGCAACGCTAACTCGGCGTACCACGACACAGTGTCGATGCCGCACAGCAAGCTCAAAGCGCACATCGCAGACATCCTCAAGGCGCAGGGTTACATCTCCGCCTGGGATGTCAAGGATGCAGAGGTCGGAAAGACCCTCACGCTGAACCTCAAGTTCGGTCCGAACCGCGAGCGTTCCATCGTCGGCATCAAGCGGGTTTCCAAGCCCGGCCTGCGCGTGTACGCAAAGTCGACCGAAATCCCCACCGTTCTCGGTGGCCTCGGCGTTGCCATCCTGTCCACCTCCAGCGGTTTGCTCACCGACCGTCAGGCCGAGAAGAAGGGCGTAGGCGGAGAAGTTCTCGCCTACGTGTGGTAGTCGACAATGTCACGTATTGGAAGACTCCCCATCCCGATCCCCGCGGATGTCACGGTTGCCACTGAGGGCCGCCTCGTCAGCGTCAAGGGCCCGAAGGGTGAGCTTGCGCTCACCGTCGCCAACCCGATCCAGGTGTCGATCGAAGACGGCCACGTTGTCGTCACCCGTCCGGACGACGAGCGCGCATCGCGTTCGCTGCACGGCCTGACCCGCACCCTGATCGCCAACCAGATCATCGGGGTGACCGTGGGTTACACCAAGGGCCTCGAGATCGTCGGTACCGGTTACCGCGTCGCCCAGAAGGGCACCGCGGTCGAGTTCGCCCTTGGCTTCTCACACCCGGTCCTCATCGAGCCGCCCGTCGGCATCACCCTGACCGTCGAGGGCGTCAACCGCCTCACGGTCGGTGGCATCGACAAGCAGGCCGTCGGCGAGGTCGCCGCCAACATCCGTAAGATTCGCAAGCCTGAGCCCTACAAGGGCAAGGGTGTGCGTTACGCCGGCGAGATTGTTCGCCGCAAGGCCGGAAAGAGTGGTAAGTAACCATGGGTCTCGGAACTAGAGGTAAGAGCAAGGCCGCTGCCCGCGGACGCAGGCACACACGTCTTCGCAAAAAGGTCGTTGGGACGGAGCTTCGTCCCCGTCTCGTCGTCACCCGTTCGGCTCGCCACGTCTTCGTGCAGGTCGTCGACGACAGCAAGGGTTTCACCCTTGCGTCGGCATCCACGCTCGAGACGGACATGCGCACCTTCGATGGTGACAAGACCGCCAAGGCCCGTAAGGTCGGTGAACTCGTCGCCGAGCGCGCGAAGGCCGCCGGTATCGACGCCGTCGTATTTGACCGTGGCGGCAGCAAGTACGCGGGACGCGTCGCTGCCATCGCCGAGGGAGCTCGAGAGGGTGGATTGAACCTGTGACCGCTGAAACCAGTAACACAGCAGCCAAGGAGACCGTGGTGGCCGCTGAGGCACCCGTCGAAACCGCTGCGTCAACCGCTCCGGCACAGAACGAGCCTCGTGAGGCTCGTCGTGGTGGCCGTGAGCGCAACCCGAACAAGGATCGCGGAAGCCGCGACGCCGACAAGAGCCAGTTCCTGGAGCGCGTTGTCACCATCAACCGCGTTTCCAAGGTGGTGAAGGGTGGTCGTCGCTTCAGCTTCACCGCCCTCGTCGTCGTCGGTGACGGAAACGGACTCGTCGGCGTGGGATACGGCAAGGCCCGCGAGGTCCCGACCGCTATCTCCAAGGGCGTCGAGGAAGCGAAGAAGAACTTCTTCCGCGTTCCCCGCGTCGGCCTGACGATCCCGCACCCCGTCCAGGGCGAAGCCGCAGCGGGCGTTGTCCTGTTGCGTCCCGCCGCTGCCGGTACCGGCGTTATCGCCGGTGGCCCCGTCCGCGCCGTGCTCGAATGCGCCGGCATCCACGACGTCCTGAGCAAGTCGCTCGGTTCGTCGAACACCATCAACATCGTCCACGCCACCGTCGAGGCACTGCACCAGCTCGAAGAGCCGCGTGCCGTTGCCGCCCGTCGTGGCCTCGCGTACGAAGACGTGGCCCCGGCCCGTTTCCTGCGCGCCGACGCCGCGGCTGCTGCTGCAGCAGCGGCAGCAAAGGCAGGTGCCTGATGGCTCGCCTCAAAGTGACACAGATCAAGTCCAAAATTAGTGAGAAGCAGAACCAGCGCGACACGCTTCGCAGCCTGGGTCTCAAGCGCATTGGCGCTGTCGTGATCCGCGAGGACAACTCGCAGAACCGCGGCTATGTCAACACGGTTGCTCACCTCGTGAAGGTCGAGGAGATTGACTAATGGCTGACGAGAAGGACGCTGCCGCCAAGGCAGCAACCAAGCCCGCCACCGCAAAGAAGGCTGCCCCCAAGGCTGCCGCCGCGAAGACTGCACCCGCTGAGAAGCGCGAGCAGGTGCTGAAGGTCCACCACCTTCGCCCCGCTCCCGGTTCGAAGAAGGACCGTATGCGCGTCGGCCGCGGTGAAGGATCCAAGGGTAAGACCGCGGGTCGTGGCACCAAGGGCACCAAGGCACGCTACAACGTGCGCATCGGCTTCGAGGGTGGGCAGATGCCTCTGCACATGCGTACCCCGAAGCTGCGCGGGTTCAAGAACCCGTTCCGCGTCGAGTACCAGGTCGTCAACCTCGACCGTCTTGCCGAGCTCTACCCGAACGGTGGCGATGTCACCATCGCCGACCTGGTCGCCAAGGGCGCCGTTCGTGACAACGAAAAAGTCAAGGTGCTCGGTAACGGTGAAATTGCCGTTAAGCTGAACATTGCGGTCGACAAGGTCTCCAGCTCAGCTGAGCAGAAGATCGTCGCCGCGGGTGGCTCAATCAAGTAAGTCCGTAGACGCTGATCGAGCTTGTCGGGCGTCGCCATCGTTCATTCGATAGCGGCCCCGGCAGGCTCGTTTCACGTTAGTAACTGGAGGCCTTTTGTTCAGCGCCATAGCGCGGATCTTCCGCACGCCCGACCTTCGCAAGAAAATCGGATTCAGCCTCGGTATCGTGGCTCTGTTCCGACTGGGCTCGTTCATCCCCTCTCCCTTTGTGGACTTCGGAAACGTGCAAGCGTGTCTCGCGGCGAACCAGGGCACCAGTGGCCTGTACGAACTCGTCAACCTGTTCAGCGGTGGCGCGCTGCTTCAGCTGTCGGTCTTCGCGCTCGGCATCATGCCGTACATCACGGCCTCGATCATCGTGCAGCTCCTGCGCGTGGTCATCCCACACTTCGAGACCCTCTACAAAGAGGGCGCGTCCGGGCAGAGCACGCTCACCCAGTACACGCGCTATCTCACGATCGCCCTCGGCATCCTCCAGTCGACGACGCTCATCACGGTCGCCCGCAGCGGTGCGCTGTTCGGCACCTCCTCCAGCTCCGAGTGCTCGCAGCTCATCACCAACGACGCCTGGTACGCCATCATGCTCATGGTCATCACCATGACGGCAGGCACCGGCGTCATCATGTGGATGGGTGAGCTCATCACCGAGCGCGGCATCGGCAACGGCATGTCGCTCCTCATTTTCACGTCCATCGCGGCCCGCTTCCCGAACTCCCTCGGCTCGATCCTCAACCAGAAGGGCCTCGACACCTTCCTGATCGTGATCGCGGTCGGACTGCTGGTCGTCGCGGCCGTGGTGTTCGTCGAACAGTCGCAACGACGCATCCCGGTGCAGTACGCCAAGCGGATGGTCGGACGACGCACCTACGGCGGCAACAACACGTACATCCCGATCAAGGTCAACATGGCCGGCGTCGTCCCTGTGATCTTCGCGTCCTCGCTGCTGTACCTGCCGGCCCTGATCGCGCAGTTCAACCAGCCGGCTGCCGGACAGGCCCCGGCGGCGTGGGTCTCCTGGGTCACGAACAACCTGACCAAGGGCGACCACCCGCTCTACATGCTGATGTACTTCCTGCTCATCGTCGGGTTCACCTATTTCTACGTCGCGATCACCTTCAACCCGGAAGAGGTCGCCGACAACATGAAGAAGTACGGCGGATTCATCCCCGGCATCCGTGCCGGACGCCCCACGGCCGAGTACCTCGACTTCGTGCTGACCCGGGTGACCCTGCCCGGTGCGCTCTACCTCGGCCTGATCGCCCTGCTGCCGCTGATCGCATTCTCGGTGATCGGAGCCGACCAGAACTTCCCGTTCGGCGGCGCCAGCATCCTGATCATCGTTGGTGTCGGCCTCGAGACGGTCAAGCAGATCGACTCCCAGTTGCAGCAGCGTCACTACGAAGGGCTTCTCCGATGACCCGCTTGCTCGTGATCGGCCCGCCCGGCGCCGGCAAGGGCACCCAGGCGGTTCGCCTGGCCGCTGCCTTCGGTATCCCCGCCGTCTCGACCGGCGACATCTTCCGCTTCAACGTGACGAACCAGACCGAACTCGGCCTCAAAGCCAAGGCGTTCATGGACAAGGGCGCCTACGTGCCCGACTCGCTGACCAATGAGATCGTCGCCGACCGGCTCGCCCAGGCGGATGCCGCTGGCGGTTTCCTCCTGGACGGTTACCCGCGCACGCTCGAACAGGTGCACGAGCTCGACCGCCTGCTCGACGCCGAAGGCACCGCACTCGATGCCGTCGTCCAGATCTCAGCGGACACCGACGAGGTCGTCGCCCGTCTGCTCAAGCGCGCGGCCGAACAGGGCCGAGCGGACGACACGGCCGACGTCATCCGTCACCGTCTCGAGGTTTACTCGGAGCAGACCGCTCCGCTTATCGACGTGTACGGGGCCCGCGGGCTCGTTGTCACCGTTGACGGCCTCGGTGCCGTCGATGCGGTGACCGAGCGCATTCTGAGTGCCCTCGCGGAGCGCGAGCTTCACGCCGTCGACATCAACACGGACGCACCGAGCGCGTCCTGATCCGTTTGCGGGGAACCAGGCAATGAGCCTTCGTCGATCCATCTACAAGTCGCCGGCACAGTTGCGGCTGATGATCGCACCGGGCCTCGCGACCGCCGCGTCCCTCGACGCGGCCCGCGCTCTGATGCGGGCCGGTGTCACGACCCTCGAGCTCGATGCGGCCGCAGAGGCCGCAATTGTGGCTCGCGGCGGCCTGCCGAACTTCAAGCTCGAGCAGGGTTACTTCCACACGGTGTGCGCGAGCGTGAACGAGGACGTCGTCCACGGCATCCCGGGCGCCCGTGTCCTCGCCCCTGGCGACATCGTCTCGATCGACAGCGGCGCGATCCTCGACGGCTGGAACGGTGACGCCGCCTTCAGCTTCGTGATCCCGGACCCGAGCAGGCCTGAGGTCGTGGCCGAACGCCAGAAACTCTCCGACGTCACGGAGCAGTCCCTGTGGCACGGGATCGCCCGCCTCGCTGAGGCGCGGTACCTCAACGAGGTCGGCGACGCCATCGAGGACTACATCGAGTCGCAGGGCAGCTACGGCATCCTGACCGACTACGTCGGCCACGGCATCGGCCGGTCCATGCACGAAGCCCCTCCTGTCTTCAACTACCGGGTGCGCCAGAAGGGACCGGAGGTCAAGCCCGGACTCGTCGTCGCCATCGAGCCGATGGTCGTGCTCGGATCGATCGACACCTTCGTCCGCGACGACGACTGGACCGTCGCGACGAGTGACGGCCTCGCGGCCGCGCACTGGGAGCACAGCGTCGCCGTGCACAAGGACGGCATCTGGGTGCTCACCGCCGAGGACGGCGGCGCAGCCCAGCTCGCCCCCCTCGGCGTCATCCCCGTCCCCATCCCCTAACCACCCCTCCGCCGCCCCAACACGCGCGCGTACCTCCGCGAGAGCGCATTTTTGGCCCTTAAGACCCGGTCTTAAGGGCCAAAAGTGTACTCTCGCGGGCGGGAGACGGCGCGCCGGGGCGCGGCATCCGCTAGCCAAAGGCCCTGATTAGCGGGAAGATGGAAGTGGGCAGAGCCCGCCGAAGAAATGAGCAGGTCAATGAGGATTCTCGTAGTTTGCGGTGCCGGGGCGTCCAGCGCCTTCGTCGCCCATCGCATCCGCCACACAGGTGAGGCCAGGGGTCTCGAACTAACGGTTCACGCCGGCAGCGAATCCGACCTTCCCGGGTCATTGGACCCGATCGACGTCTTGCTCGTCGGCCCGTATCTGGCCCCGCGTTACGAGAAGATCCGCGCGGAGGCGATCAAGCGGGGCGTCGGCGTCGCGCTCCTGCCCGACACCGTGTTCGCCTCCCAGAACGGCGACGAGGCACTCAACCTCGCCATCTACGCGTTCAAATCGCGCGGCTGGGCCGAACTGCGCGCCTGATCCCGGTTTCCCCGTGAGGGCTACTGGTCCATCAGGTGCACGAGCTCGTCGATGAAGGATGCGAAGTCGACCGACCTGCGGACCAGCCGCTGCACGTCGTTGCGGTCGGAGAAGACCTCGACGAACTGGTCGAAGACATCCTGGAAGCTCTTGCGCCCCGCGGCGCTGAACGCCACGAGCGCGACGACGTTGACCCGAGCCTCGCCCCAGTCCATCGGGGTGTCGTTGATCACGATCGCGATCGACGTGCGGTTCGCGGTCATCGACATCGAGTGCGGCACGGCCAGGTTGTCGGTGAACGCCGTCGAACTCATCAGCTCGCGCTCGATCGCGCCGACGATGTACTCCGGCTCGATGATGCCCTGCGCGGCCATCCGGTCGCCGAGCGCGCGGATCATGGCGTTTTCGTCGTTCGCGTAGAAGTTGTGCGAGAACAGCGAGGCGTCGAAGAACTGCAGCAGGTCATCCTTGAGATGCGCGCGCCTGCGCAGCCGGCGCACCCGGCTCGCAGCCTTCCGGACCCGCTCGATGTCGGCTTCGGTCAGGAACGGCTGGATGACGATGATCCCGTCGCCGAGGCTGCCCGGATCGATCGTCGTGAGCACGAGGTCGGCCTCGAGCCCGCTCCAGTCCACGTCGCTCCTCGTGACGACGGAGACGACCTCGAGCTCATCGCCGAGGACACGTTCGATGCGTTCCCGCAGCAGGACGTGCATGTCGTAATAGTTCGGGCAGACGATCGCGCAGCTGACGAGGTCGACCCGGCGGGACTGCTGCTGCAGGTGCGCGCCGACGTGCATCGCGATGTACGCGATCTCGTCGTCGTTGATCACGATCCGCTCCTGGCGCTGCAACTGGCTCGCGATGTACACCGCGAGCTCGTAGATCATCGGGTAGCCCGTCTTGATGGACCGGGTGAGCGGATTGTGTGCGAATGACCGGTCCTGGGCGCGGTTGATCAGGTTCCGAACGTGCAGGGTGAGCCGCACGATGAACGTCTCCTCGGTGAGGTCGACGAGGAATTCCTCGCTCGCCTGCGTCACGATCTGCCTGACCGCGTCGAGGTCCTCCGGGCGCACGAAGTTCTCGATGAGCTTCTTCGCCGGCTGGTCGTGACCCGGCGTGATCACCCGGGTGGTGAGGAGGAGTCCGATGTAGTCGAGGTCCCCGAGCGCGAGCTCGACGTCGAAGTGCCGCTTGATGAGCACGGCGAGGGCCCTGGTCATCTCGTCAGGGGGAGTGGCCTCCGGCTCGGCGGGGAGCGGCGCGGCGCGCTTGGTGACGCGGTCGACGGCGATCGCCACGTGCAGGAGCACGTCGTTGGTGCCGTACTCGTTCACGAAATAGCCCTGGGCGTCGAGCATGGCGATCAGGTCGGTCTTGAACGCGCTGAGGCTCTTCGACGCGAACTCGCGCTGGATGGTCTCGAGGTTGAGCATCCCGCGGTCGGTCTCCTCGCGGAACATCCGGCTGAGCAGCCGGCGCCGGTCCGTCTCCGATCCGGCCAGGGTCACGACGCTGCCGCGCCTCCCGAGCGTGAGCCCGGTCTCGGGCAGCAGCGACCGCACCCGGGCGAGATCGGCCTCGATCGTCGAATCACTCACGAAGAGCTCCGCCGCGAGGCTGTACACGTCGAGGCCGCTGTCCGACTCGGTGAGCCGCCTGACGAGGGCATAGAGCCGGTTCTGCCTGGTGTCCGGCTCGACCGGCTTGCGGCTCGACCGGAACACGGCGTACGCCTCGAGATCCAGCCGGTACCCGGCCGTCCCCGATTCGATCACGTCGAGCGGATGCGCCGCCGCCTTCACGTTCGTCACGTAACTGCGCACGGTCCGAGGGGTCACCCCGAGGTGGTCGGCGAGTTCGCCGGCGGTCACCCAGACCGGCGTCTGCGACAGATACTCCAGCATCCGCGTTTGTTTGTCGCTCATCGCACAAAACTCCACATTGTCGTAGCTAGTCAATCATGCTGCACCCCTCCGGTATTCCCGCGCCGTGTTTCCGGGGGTGCGGAAACAGCTCTACTGGCCGGGGCCAGGCCATCGGACGAAACTGAAAGAGTCGAAACACCGAAAGGCTGAGTCAATGAGGATTCTTGTGATCTGTGGTGCGGGCGCGTCCAGCACCTTCGTCGCGCTGCGGATGCGCCGGACCATTTCCGAGCGTGGCCTGGTCGCCACGGTCGCCGCGGCCAGCGAAACAGAACTCCCCGATGCCCTCGACGGCATCGACGCCCTGCTCGTCGGCCCGCACCTGGCCGCACGATTCCCCGAGATCCGGGCGCAGGCGGCCGAACACGGCGTGGGCTGCGCTCTCCTGGCCGACACGATCTTCGCGGCCCGCGACGGAGCCGAAGCACTCGACGCGGCGCTCGCAGCCGTGGCATGACCCAGTACAGCACTCCACTCTCCACCGGAAGGAACCCCACCGATGATTGAACGCACAGTTCGAATCGGCTCGGCGAACGGCCTGCACGCCCGCCCCGCGAAACTCTTCACCAAGGCGGCAGCCGACTCCGGCGTCAAGGTCACCATCGAAAAGGCCGGCGGCAAGGCGGTCAACGCCGCCAGCATCCTCGCCGTGATCTCCCTCGGCCTCGGCAACGGCGACGAGGTCACCATCGCGACCGTCGACGACGGGGCCAGTGCCACCCTCGACACCCTCGTATCCCTGCTCGCCGCCGACCACGACCTGCCTGCCGCGGACGCGGCGACCTCCGAAACGCGGGTCGCGGTATGAGCCTCGCGACGGCATCCGCCACGTCCGGCACAGACCTGACCGGAACCGGCATCGGCCAGGGCGTGGCCATCGGCCGGGTGCTGCGGATGCCCGAACCGCTCCCGGAACCGACCGACACCCCCAGCGCACTCACCCCGGAGGACGAAGGCGCCCGAGCCGCGGCCGCGCAGCGTTTTGTCGCCGTCGACCTCGA
Source organism: Cryobacterium sp. MDB2-A-1 (assembly GCF_004402675.1). Taxonomy (NCBI): domain Bacteria; kingdom Bacillati; phylum Actinomycetota; class Actinomycetes; order Micrococcales; family Microbacteriaceae; genus Cryobacterium; species Cryobacterium sp. MDB2-A-1. Next base: position 254,261 of record NZ_SOFK01000022.1, read on the forward strand.
AGGCCGCGCCGAACGCGCAGGCGGAGCGGCCCAGGAAGTCCTCGAAGCCCAGGCCATGATGGCAGAGGACCCCACCCTCGTCGACGACCTCACCGAACGGCTCGCGACCGGCAAGACCGCGGAACGCGCCGTGTTCGAGGCCTTCTCCACTTTCCGCGACCAGCTCACCGAACTCGGCGGGTACCTCGCCGAGCGTGCGGCAGACCTCGACGACGTGTCCCAGCGGGTCATCGCCCAGCTCGGCGGCCGGGCAGCCCCCGGCGTGCCGGAGCAGGAAGAACCGTTCATCCTCGTCGCCCATGACCTCGCCCCCGCCGACACCGCGCTGCTCGACCTCACCCGCGTGCTCGGTCTCGTCACGAGTGACGGCGGCCCGACCTCCCACACCGCGATCCTCGCCCGCGACAAGGCGATTGTCGCGATCGTCGGCGCCACAGGGGCAACCGACCTCGCCGACGGCACCCTCGTGATCGTGGACGCCGCAGCCGGCACCGTGACCGTCTCCCCGACGGAGGCCGAAGTCGAAACGGCCGAAGCCCGCATCCGTGCCCGCGCCCTGCGCGCCCAGGCCCCGACCGGCCCCGGCCGACTCCGGGACGGTACCCCGATCCCGCTCCTCGCGAACCTCGGTTCCGCCGACGGCGCCGCCAGGGCCGTCGAACTGGGCGCGGAAGGTGTCGGCCTGTTCCGCACCGAGTTCCTCTTCCTCGGCTCCCGGAACGCACCGACGATCCTCGAGCAGGCGGAACAGTACGCACGCCTGCTGCATGCCTTCCCCGGCAAGAAGGTCGTGGTGCGTGCGCTCGACGCCGGAAGCGACAAGCCGCTCGCGTTCCTCAACGACGCAGCGGAGGAGAACCCCGCACTCGGCCTCCGCGGCCTCCGGGCCCTGCGCGCCTCCGAAGACATCCTCCGCGAACAGCTGACCGCGCTCGCCGAAGCGGATGCCGCGACCGACGCCGACGTCTGGGTGATGGCGCCCATGGTCGCAACGGTCGAGGAGACCACCTACTTCGTGGAACTCGCCCACAAGCTCGGGCTCAAGACGGCCGGCGTCATGGTCGAGATCCCCTCGGCAGCACTCCTGGCCGACCGCATCCTGCAGCACGCGGACTTCGCGTCGATCGGCACCAACGACCTCACCCAGTACACCCTCGCCGCCGACCGTCTCCTCGGTTCCGTGGCGGGCTACCAGAACCCGTGGCACCCCGCGGTCCTGCGCCTGATCGGAGAGGTCGGCCAAGCAGGCCGCTCCAGCGGCAAACCGGTCGGGGTGTGCGGAGAGGCGGCGGCGGACCCGCTGCTCGCCGTCGTGCTCGTCGGACTGGGGGCCACGAGCCTGTCCATGTCCTCTGCGGCACTCTCCGACGTCCGGGCGGAACTAGCCCGGTTCAGCGCGGAGGAGGCCGGGCAACTCGCCGCGGTCGCCCTCGCGGCAGACGGCGCGGCATCCGCTCGCGCCGCGGCGACGAAGCTCGCCGCCACCTTCTCTCACACGGACTAGTCCGTGCGAGTCGTTTCACCGCTCACCCGCAATCACAACCCGAACACACAACGAAAGGCAGAGAAATGACGACGACGTCAACTGACACGAAGAGCGGAGGCGGAGCGCGCGTCCACGTGCAGCGCTTCGGCACCTTCCTCAGCGGCATGATCATGCCCAATATCGCGGCGTTTATCGCGTGGGGCCTCATCACCGCGTTCTTCATCCCGACCGGCTGGACCCCGAACGAGACCGTCGCCAAGATGGTCGACCCGATGATCTTGTACCTGCTCCCGCTCCTGATCGCCAACACCGGTGGCCGGATGGTCTACGGCGTCCGCGGTGGCGTCATCGCCTCGATCGCCACGATGGGCGTCATCGTCGGCAGCGCGATCCCGATGTTCATCGGTGCGATGATCGTCGGCCCGCTCTCCGCCTGGCTCCTCAAGAAGCTCGACAGCCTGTGGGCGGGCAAGATCCGCCCCGGTTTCGAGATGCTCGTGGACAACTTCTCCTCGGGTATCCTCGGCGCCATCCTCGCCCTGGGCGCGTTCTTCGGAATCGCTCCGGTCGTGACCGGCTTCAGCACCATGCTGGAGGGCGGAGTCAACTGGCTCGTCTCCAACAACCTGCTGCCGCTCGCGAGCATCCTCGTCGAGCCCGGCAAGGTGCTGTTCCTGAACAACGCCATCAACCACGGCGTGTTCACCCCGATCGGCGTGCAGCAGGTTGCTGAATCCGGCAAGTCGCTGCTCTTCCTGATCGAGGCGAACCCCGGCCCCGGCCTCGGCCTGCTCCTCGCGTTCTCCTTCTTCGGGGTCGGACTGGCCAAGGCCAGTGCACCCGGCGCGATCATCATCCAGTTCCTCGGTGGAATCCACGAGATCTACTTCCCCTACGTCCTGATGAAGCCGATCCTCATCCTCGCCACCATCGGCGGCGGCATGACCGGCGTCGCGATCAACGTCGCGTTCCACACCGGTCTCCGCGCCCCGGCCTCGCCCGGCAGCATCTTCGCCGTGCTTCTCCAGACCGCACCGGACAGCTACGTCGGCGTCGTCCTCTCGGTCATCGGCTCCGCGGCCGTGTCGTTCCTGATCGCGTCCGTCATCCTCCGTGCGAGCCGCAAGCGCGACATCGCCGCCGGACTCGACAACGACCTCACCGAGGCCGTCGCGAAGACCGAAGCCCTCAAGGGCAAGTCCTCGAGCGTCCTCGGCAACCTCGCCGCTGCGGGCACCACGGATGCCGCCACCGCGGCCGCCGCAGGCCACCAGCTGAAGAACATCGTCTTCGCGTGCGACGCAGGCATGGGGTCAAGCGCCATGGGCGCCTCCGTCCTGCGGAACAAGATCAAGAAGGCCGGTATCGAAGGAATCACGGTGACCAACCAGGCCATCGCGAACCTCGACGGCACCGCCGACCTGGTCATCACCCACCAGGACCTCACCGCGAGGGCCCAGCAGAAGTCACCGGCATCCGTGCACGTTTCGGTGTCGAACTTCATGAACAGCCCGAAGTACGACGAGGTCGTCGAATTGCTCCAGAGCAAGGCGGACTCAGAGGCCACACTGTGACCGATCAGATCCTCGAGCCCGGCAACGTGGTGGCCGCGGGAACGGCCACCACGAAGAACGACGCCATCAAGGAGGCCGGCGCACTGCTGGTCGCCGCGGGTGCAGTGACCCAGGCGTACGTCGATTCGATGTTCGACAGGGAGGCGAGTGTGTCGACCTACATGGGCAACTTCCTCGCCATCCCGCACGGCACGAACGAGGCGAAGGAGTCGATCCTTCATTCGGCGCTCTCCCTCGTCCGCTATGACACGCCCATCGACTGGGACGGCAACCCGGTCCGGTTCGCAGTCGGGATCGCGGGGCTCAACAACGAGCACCTCGCGATCCTCTCGAAGATCGCCATCGTCTTCTCGGACGAGGACGAAGTACAGAAACTGATCGATGCAGGAAATGCAGGAGAGATTTACGCTCTCCTCGAGGAGGTCAACGCAGAATGAAAGCAATTCACTTCGGTGCAGGCAATATCGGTCGCGGATTCGTCGGCCTCCTGCTTCACGACGCCGGATACGAGGTGGTCTTCGCCGATGTGAATGCTTCCCTGATCGACGCCCTCAAGGCCGCGACGACCTACTCGGTGCATGAGGCGGGGGAGGAGTCGACCACTCGCGTGGTCGACAACTTCCGCGCCATCAACAGCGCGACCGACGAGGCCGCCCTGATCCAGGAGATCGCGACGGCCGACATCGTCACGACCGCCGTCGGCCCGACCGTGCTGCGCTTCGTGGCCCCGGTCATCGCCGCCGGACTCGCGGCCCGCGACGCGTCGCTGCCCCCGCTCGCCGTGATGGCGTGCGAGAACGCGATCAACGCGACCGACGTGCTCGCGGAACAGGTCTGGCTCCACGTGGCAGAGGGAGATCGCGCGGCCATCAACGCCCGCGTCGCCTTCGCCAATACAGCCGTCGACCGGATCGTTCCCGGGCAGGCGGACGGCAGTGGCATCGACGTCACCGTCGAGGCCTTCTACGAGTGGGTCATCGAGCGCGGCGCCTTCAACGGCGCCGTGCCCGTGATCCCCGGTGCGACCTTCGTCGACAACCTCGCGCCCTACATCGAGCGCAAGCTGTTCACGGTCAACACCGGCCACGCAACGGTCGCCTACCTCGGCTCCGTTGCCGGCGTCACGAAGATCTCGGACGCCCTCCTGGTACCCGAGGTGCTTGACGGCGCCCGGCGCGTCCTGGAGGAGACCAGCGCCCTCCTGGTGGCCAAGCACGGGCTCGACGAAGCCGCCCAGCGCGCCTATCGCGAGAAGATCCTGGTTCGGTTCAAGAACCCGGCCCTTCCCGACACCGTGCAGCGCGTCGGACGCCAGCCGCTCCGCAAGCTCAGCAGGCACGAACGCTTCATCGGCCCCGCCGCGGAGATCGCCGAACGCGGCACCCGCCCGACGGCACTGCTCGAGGCGGTCGGCGCAGCCCTCCGCTTCGACGTGGCGGACGACGAGCAGAGCGTCGAACTCCAGGCCAAGCTCCGCAGCCTCACGGCCGCGGGCTTCGTGACGGATGTCTGCGGGCTCGACGCGACGCATCCGCTCTTCTCGGACGTCGTCACCGTCGTCGAAGGCGTGCAGCGCACGCTCTAGGCCCGTCAGGCTCAAAAAAGCACAATCGGCACTGAAGCGACACAACAGCACGATTCCGCACTGAAACGGGCGGCGGCAGCAGCAATTGCCAAGGGATTATAGGGAAGAATTGCCAAAAGGCAACTTCATACCATAGAGTAAATCCTTGGTGTCTGATGCCGTCGCCTGCGGCGTGTCTAGAGCACCATATCCCCGCACGACCAGCAATCAATACCTAGTGATAGTGAGTTATGGCCAAAAAAGACGGTGTCATCGAAATCGAGGGCGCAGTAGTCGAAGCTCTTCCCAATGCGATGTTTCGCGTTGAGTTGACGAACGGCCACAAAGTTCTTGCCCACATTTCGGGCAAGATGCGTCAGCACTACATCCGCATCCTTCCTGAGGACCGCGTGATCGTGGAGCTGAGCCCTTACGATCTGACTCGCGGCCGGATCGTCTACCGCTACAAGTAAGAAGTTGCTGTAAGTAACGGCCCGCGGCATTCCGCGGGTACGAAGACAGCGAATACAAGGACACACCATGAAGGTCAAGCCCAGCGTCAAAAAGATCTGTGACAAGTGCAAGGTCATCCGCCGCAACGGCAACGTGATGGTCATCTGCGAGAACCCGCGTCACAAGCAGCGTCAGGGTTAGCCGGTGGGAGTCTGTCACCCGACAGGCTCACCCTGGTGAACGATTCAACTGAATACAGAAAATAGCAGTGCCAGGAACCCCGCGAGGGGGGACACCATCGGTTGGAGGCCGATGAACGGGCACTGCTACAGACCTCCACTCATATACAGGAGAAGCCATAATGGCACGTCTAGCCGGCGTTGATATTCCCCGCGATAAGCGCGTGGAAGTTGCACTGACTTACATCTTTGGTGTTGGCCGCACGAGGGCACTCAAGACCCTCGCCGACACTGAAATCGATGGAAACATCCGAGTCAAGGACCTGACCGACGAGCAGCTCGTCGCCCTCCGTGACTACATCGAAGGAACCTTCAAGGTTGAGGGTGACCTCCGCCGTGAGGTTGCCGCCGACATCCGCCGCAAGGTCGAGATCGGCAGCTACGAGGGAATCCGCCACCGCAAGGGCCTGCCCGTCCGCGGCCAGCGCACCAAGACCAACGCTCGCACCCGCAAGGGCCCGAAGCGCACCGTAGCCGGCAAGAAGAAGGCGCGCTAGGCCTCGGCCTGGCCCGTCTCGCCTTTAGGATTCAGGAGAAATTCATGGCAGCACCCAAGTCGGCCGTTCGGAAGCCGCGCAAGAAAGAAAAGAAGAACGTCGCCGTGGGCCAGGCCCACATCAAGAGCACGTTCAACAACACCATCGTCTCGATCACCGACACCACCGGTGCGGTCATCAGCTGGGCGTCCTCAGGTGGAGTTGGCTTCAAGGGTTCGCGTAAGTCGACCCCGTTCGCCGCACAGCTGGCAGCCGAGTCGGCCGCCCGCCAGGCGCAGGAGCACGGTATGAAGAAGGTTGACGTGTTCGTCAAGGGACCCGGCTCAGGCCGCGAAACCGCGATCCGCTCCCTTCAGGCCGCCGGCCTCGAGGTTGGCTCGATCAACGACGTGACGCCCCAGGCTCACAACGGTTGCCGTCCGCCGAAGCGTCGCCGCGTCTAAAGCACCCGCACTGGCCGGGTTCGTCCTCGTGACGACCCCGGTCGCCGCGGATCGCCGGGCCTGGACTGCTCCTCACGGAGCGGTCCAGGCCCCGCGCGATTCTTTTTTCTTTCACACTCAACACCTCGCCTCGCAAGTGTCATATAGCGGACACTTTGCCGAAAGGAATCAATAGTGCTTATCGCACAGCGCCCCACGCTCACCGAGGAGAACATCTCGGAGTTCCGGTCCCGGTTCATCATTGAGCCGCTCGAGCCTGGCTTCGGTTACACCCTCGGCAACTCCATGCGCCGCACCCTGCTCTCCTCGATCCCCGGAGCCGCTGTCACCAGCATCCGTATCGACGGCGTGCTGCACGAGTTCAGCACGGTTCCCGGTGTCAAGGAAGACGTCACCGAGATCATCCTGAACATCAAGGGACTCGTCATCTCGAGCGAGCACGACGAGCCGATCACCGCGTACCTGCGCAAGCAGGGTGCCGGCCAGGTCACCGCCGCCGACATTTCGGCTCCGGCCGGCGTCGAGGTGCACAACCCCGAACTGGTCATCGCCACCCTGAACGACAAGGCGAAGTTCGAACTCGAACTGACCATCGAGCGTGGCCGCGGCTACGTGTCGGCCACCCAGAACCGCAACGAGTACTCCGAGGCCGGCCAGATTCCGGTCGACTCGATCTACTCGCCCGTGCTCAAGGTGACCTACCGCGTCGAGGCGACCCGTGCCGGTGAACGTACCGACTTCGACCGCCTCGTCGTCGACGTGGAGACCAAGTCGGCGATCTCGCCTCGCGACGCCATCGCATCCGCCGGTCGCACCCTGACCGAGCTGTTCGGTCTGGCCCGCGAACTGAACACCGCGGCAGAGGGCATCGAAATCGGCCCCGCGCCGGTCGACGCCGTGTTGTCGACCGAACTGTCGATCCCGATCGAAGACCTCGATCTGTCGGTTCGTTCGTACAACTGCCTCAAGCGTGAAGGCATCAACAACGTCAGCGAACTGGTCGCCCTCTCGGAGACCCAGCTGATGAACATCCGCAACTTCGGACAGAAGTCGGTGGATGAGGTCAAGGACAAGCTCGTCGAGCTTGGCCTGTCACTGAAGGACTCGGTGCCCGGATTCGACGGCGCCCACTTCTACAGCGGCTACGACGAAGAAACCATCTAAAAGCAGTCTCCCGACTGACTTTTGACTTTTGATACTGGAGATTACTAATGCCCACGCCCACTAAGGGAGCCCGCCTCGGTGGCGGCCCGGCACACGAGCGCCTCATGCTCGCCAACCTTGCCGCCTCGCTGTTCACCCACAAGTCGATCAAGACGACCGAAACGCGGGCCAAGCGCCTTCGTCCGGTCGCCGAGCGACTGATCACGTTCGCGAAGAAGGGCGACCTGCACGCCCGTCGTCGCGTTCTGGCCACCATCGGCGACAAGACCGTCGTGCACGAGCTCTTCACCGAGATCGCACCCCAGGTCGCCTTGCGCGAGGGCGGCTACACCCGCATCACGAAGCTCGGCTTCCGTAAGGGCGACAACGCTTCGATGGTCCAGATGGAACTCGTCCTCGAGCCCGTCACCCCGAAGGTCAAGTCCGCGAAGACGTCCGCCGCTGCAGCTGCTGCCGTCGCGCCGGTCGTCGTCGAGGCCCCCGCCCAGACCGAGGCCGTCGTCGACGCCCCGGCCGAGGACGAGGTCGTTGCCGAGGCTCCCGTCGAGGAAGCCAAGTAACCCACGCTTCACTCGCTTCACCTGGAAGGGCCCGACTTCGGTCGGGCCCTTCTTTTTTGATCTCCTAGGACACGGGGCGGAGGACGACGGGGTCCTGGCCGAGCCGGTAGGGGTCCCGGCCGTGCAACGGATGCTGGGGGGCGAGCCAGTCCAGCGCGGACGCGATGCAGTCGGCGTAGATCCGCCCTCCCGTGGGACCCGGGTGGATGTTGTCCCCGGCCAGGACGTCGGTGTGCGGCGCGATCGCGTCGTGCCAGCCGGCGATGCCCACGAGTCGGTGGTGGGCGGCGAAGCCGACGAGCGCCTCGTTCACGCCGGCCGTCCAGTCCCGGTCGGCGAAGGCGGTCACGAGCACGAGCTTCCGGTCGGGGCCGATCGCAGCCTCGATCGCGAGCAGCTCATCCGTGGTGATCGGCCCGTTCGTGCCGAGCCCGACGACGACGACCGGACGCAGCGTCCCGGCGGCGGCCTGGGCGGCAAGGATGTCCGGAGCCGCGCGCATGCCCCGGGACACGGCGGCGTCGATCAGGATGCCCGGGAACCGGTCTTCGAGCTCGGGTGCCGAGGCGAGCATCACGGAATCGCCGACGGCCGAGATCAGGTCGCCCGGTGCGACCGGCGCGGGCGCCGCGGTCGGGTCGCTCTTCCGCTCGGCGTCCTCGCGCTTCCGGTCGGCCTGGGCGGCTTCGAGCATGTGCCGGCCGCTCGTGATCCGTGCCTGCGCACTCGTCTCGGCGGGTGCGACGACGACAGCGGCCGTCGTGCCGCCGACGAGGATCAGGCCGACCATCGCTGCGACGCCGACAACCGCGAGCCGGGACCACGACTCGGTCGCGAAACCCGACAGGGAGCGGATGCCGCCGCGCAGCCCCCTGCGCCGCACCGGCTGCTCGAGCCACCGGTACGAGGCTGCGGCCACAAGCACGGCGACGGCGGCGACGAGCAGGTGCACCTCGACGCCGGCGGCCGGCCAGGCGACGCCGGCGAGCACGAAGAGGGGCCAGTGCCAGAGGTAGATGCCGTAGGACCGTTCGCCGATCCACCGGAGCACCGGGGTGTCGAGCCAGCGGCCGAAGCGGGCGCCGCGCACGGCGGCCCAGATCACGACGCAGGACAGCAGGCTGATAGCGGCGAGTCCGCCCCGGTACGCCAACGGGCCCGCGGCGGGCAACCACGCCGAAGCCGCACCGATGCCGAGCAATGCGGCGAGGCCGAGCCAGGGGCGCAGCCGGGCGGGGGAGGCGAGCCGGGAGGCGAACCGGGTGAAGCCCGCTGGGCCGGTGCGGGCGGCACCGGCGTTGGCGTTGCGGGTCGGTGCGCCCAGGCCGTTCGGGCGCCGCAGCAGCAGCGCGAGGGCCGCGCCGGCGAAGAGGCCGAAGCTGTGCGTGTCCGAGCCGTAGTAGACCCGGGTCGGATCGGCGCCCGGCTGGAACAGGAACCCCATCCAGAGAACGGAGAGGACGCCGAGGGTGCACACGACCGCCAGGCGAATCCGGGCGCTCCGGATGAGCAGCACCGCGAGCAGCGCAAACGGCCAGACCAGATAGAACTGCTCCTCGACGGCCAGGGACCAGAGGTTCCGGAACACCTCAGGACTCGTCGCCGAGAAGTAGCTCGCGGAGCCTGCGATCGACACCCAGTTGTAGCCGAACGTGACCGCGCCGAGAACTTGCCAGCCGAGGCCGACGAGCACGTCGCCCCCGAGCATCCACGCCACGGTGCAGCAGAGCAGCACGAGGGGAACGAGCGGCGGCACGAGCCGGCGCACCCGGCGGCTCCAGAACCGGCGCAACGAGATCCGGCGGGACCGGGCATATTCGTCCACGAGGAGACCGGTGATCAGGAACCCGCTGATCACGAAGAACACGTCGACGCCGACGAAGCCGCCGGGCAGCACCTGTGGGAAGAAATGGAAGACGAGCACAACGCTCACGGCGATGCCGCGCAGGCCGTCGAGGCCGGAGAAACGGCGCGAATCCCGAGTCTCAGAGTCCGGGCGCAGGGATGCGGGAGTGCGGTAACTGAGTTTCATAGCGGTGAGCGGAGCCGATCCGGGTTCTACGATACCCGGCCCGGCACTTACACTTACCTCCGTGAATCTTCCTGCCGCCCCTGTTGTCTCCCCGCTCCCGGAGAACACCCGGATCAGGCTGGACATCGCCTACGACGGCACCGATTTTTCGGGATGGGCGATTCAACCAGAGCTCCGCACCGTGCAGGGCCAGATCGAGGCAGGACTCGCCACGATCCTGCAGAGCTACCCGCCGTATCCGTCCCTCATCGTCGCCGGGCGAACGGATGCGGGGGTGCACGCCCTCGGTCAGGTCGCGCACTTCGACCTCACCCCCGACCAGGTCGGGGGCCTGCTCCGACGGGGAAGGGGCCGGACCCCTGCGACGCTCGCGGTGATGGTGCAGCGGAGGCTCGGGGGGATCCTGGTGACCCAGCCGGAGATCGTGATCAAGGCATCCGCCGTCGCACCCCCCGGATTCGACGCTCGGTTCTCGGCGAACTGGCGCCGCTACGAGTACCGGATCGCCGACTCGGTGCTCGGGCACAACCCGCAGGACCGGCTGCGCACGACCTGGCACGGGTTCGCGCTCGACCTGGAACCGATGCAGGTGGCCGCGGCGTCCCTGCTCGGGCTGCATGACTTCGCGACCTATTGCAAACCCCGGCCGGGCGCCACGACGATTCGCACCCTGCAGGAGTTCAGCTGGCGGCGGGACCCGGACGGCGTGCTCGTCGCGACGGTGCAGGCGGACGCCTTCTGCCACAGCATGGTGCGGGCACTCGTCGGGGCCTGCGTCGCGGTCGGAGAGGGACGGCTCGCAGGGGAGCGGCTCGCGACGCTGCGGATCAACCGGGCCCGCACGAGCGAGTTCAAGGTCATGCCGCCGCAGGGCCTCACCCTGCTCGCGGTCGACTATCCCGCCGACGACCAGCTCGCGGCCCGCGCCCTCGAGACCCGTGCCCGGCGCGCCCTCGACGAGGACGAAGAGTAGCGCAGCGCGCCGCCGAATCGCGCAGGCGAATTGCGCCAACGCTCCCGGCGGACTAGCATTGACCCTTGGTGTCTGTGCGTTGCAGCCAGGCACACGAACGTGAGCCCTCCATCGATCGTGTTCCCCGTCGGGGAACACACCCGGAGCGGGATTCACGAACACCTCCGTTCGAACAAGAAAGCAGCACAACAGTGACGCGCACTTATACTCCCAAAGCAAGCGAAGTCCAGCACGACTGGGTCGTCATCGACGCCACAGACATCGTGCTCGGTCGTCTTGCCAGCCACGCCGCCGTTCTCCTCCGGGGGAAGCACAAGGCAACGTTCTCTCCCCACATGGACATGGGAGACTTCGTCATCATCGTCAACGCCGAGAAGATCGCCCTCACCGGCAAGAAGCTCGAACTGAAGATCGCATACCGCCACTCCGGTTACCCGGGCGGCATTTCCGCCCAGAACTACTCGGAGATGCTCGAGAAGCACCCGACGCGTGCGGTTGAGAAGGCGATTCGCGGCATGCTGCCGAAGAACTCGCTCGGTCGCGCCCAGCTCGCGAAGCTCAAGGTCTACGCAGGCCCGGAGCACCCGCACGCTGCGCAGCAGCCCAAGCCGTACACCCTCTCCCAGGTCGCTCAGTAGCGCCGGCCACCAGACTTCTCGACTCTAAGAAAAAAGGATTCACACCATCGTGGCGAAGATCGCAGATCAGATTGACCAGGCTCCGGAGAGCTATTCCACCGAGACCCCGGCCGAAATCGTAACCAAGGCGCCCCGCGCCGTCCTCAACGTTCCCGGCGCAGCCGTGGGCCGTCGCAAGCAGGCCATCGCCCGCGTGCGCATCGTTCCCGGCTCGGGCACCATCACGGTGAACGGTCGCGAATTCGGGGACTACTTCCCGAACAAGCTTCACCAGCAGCTCATCAACGACCCGTTCAAGGTCCTCGACCTGATCGGCAGCTACGACGTCATCGCACGCATCACCGGCGGTGGCCCCTCCGGCCAGGCCGGCGCCCTGCGTCTCGGCATCGCGCGTTCGCTCAACCAGATCGACGAAGAGAACAACCGCGCCATCCTCAAGAAGGCCGGCTTCCTCAACCGTGACGCTCGCGTCAAGGAGCGCAAGAAGGCCGGACTCAAGAAGGCCCGCAAGGCGCCTCAGTTCTCGAAGCGCTAGATCGATAGTCGGCGCCGACATGCCTCGACTTTTCGGCACCGACGGTGTTCGGGGCCTGGCCAACCGTGATCTCACGGCTGGCCTGGCCCTGGGCCTCGCCCAGGCGAGTGCCGCAGTTCTCACCCAGGGTCGCCGCGCTGAATCGCGTCGAGCCGAGGGTCGCCGTCCGGTGGCCGTCCTCGCGCGTGACCCGCGCATTTCCGGCGAATTCCTCGCCTCGGCAGTAGCCGCGGGCCTCGCCAGTTCCGGTGTCGACGTCCTTGACGCCGGCGTCATCCCCACGCCGGCCGCGGCATTCCTGATCGCGGACATCGGTGCGGACTTCGGCGTGATGATTTCCGCCTCGCACAACCCCGCCCCCGACAACGGCATCAAGATCTTTGCCTTCGGTGGCACCAAACTTCCCGACGACGTCGAGGATCGTATCGAGGCCCACCTCGACCACGACAAGCTCACGCCGATCGCCGGCGATGTCGGCCGGATCTCACGCTTCGCGGACGCAGAAGACCGCTATGTCGTGCACCTCCTCGGCACCCTCCCGCACCGCCTCGACGGTATCCACGTCGTCCTGGACTGCGCCAATGGCGCGGCCGCGGGCGTGTCCCCACAGGTCTTCACGGATGCCGGCGCGCAGCTGACCGTCATCGGCGCCAACCCGAACGGGCTCAATATCAACGACGGGGTCGGCTCGACCCACCTCGACAACCTCGCGAAGGCCGTCCTCGAGCACGGTGCCGACGTGGGCATCGCCCACGACGGCGACGCCGACCGCTGCCTCGCCGTCGACCGGCACGGCAACATCGTGGACGGCGACCAGATCATGGCGATCCTCGCCGTCTCGATGGCCGAGCGCGGCGTCCTCAAGGACCGCACGCTCGTTGCCACTGTGATGAGCAACCTCGGCCTCCGGAGGGCCATGGCGGCCAACGACATCCGCATGATCGAGACCAAGGTCGGCGACCGCTACGTGCTCGAAGAGCTCAACGCGAACGGCCTGTCCCTCGGCGGGGAACAGTCCGGACATGTCATCATGACGGACTTCGCGACCACCGGTGACGGTATCCTCACCGGACTCCACCTCGTCGCCGAGATGGCCCGCACCGGCAAGCCGCTCCACGAGCTCGCCGCCGTGATGACCGTGTTCCCGCAGATCCTCGTGAACGTGCGCGGCGTCGATCACCACGCGCTGAAATCCGACGAGGTCATCGCCGCCGCCGTGCGCGAGGCCGAAGCCGAACTCGGAGACACCGGCCGGGTGCTGCTGCGTCCGTCCGGCACCGAGCCGATGGTGCGCGTCATGGTCGAGGCGGCCGACCAGGCCACCGCCGACCGGCTTGCGCACTCCCTCGCCGACGTCGTGCGCCTGCGCCTCGCCCTCGACTCCCTCTAGGACCCGGGCCCGGTCGGAGCGAACGAGCGGTAGAGAATGCCGCGTTCGACGAGCGTCCAGGCCGTGCTCACCGTGAGGTAGAGCGTCGCGGCCAGCGGGACCACGCTCGCGAACACAAGCGTCAGGAACGGGAGCCAGCTGAGGGTTGCGGCGAGCCGTGCTGCAGCGGGCCGGGCTGTCGGCACGACCGGAGAGACGTATCGCGCAGCCAGTCGTCGAGAGAGCCCCGCGGTCAGGGCGATGACGGCGAGGAGCGCTCCGAACAGCATGAGTCCGGGCCAGAAGACCGGGGTGGTGCCCAGAAGCGCAAGGAACGACGTGCCGAGCGGGACGCCGCCGAGCTCCTGAGCGAGGAGCGGATTCGGTTGTCCGTTGATGCTGGCGAGGACGAAGAGCGCGTACACGGTCGACACGATCGGCGCCTGCAGGAGCGTCGGCAGGCATCCGGCCAGGGGCGACGCCTTCTCGGCCGCGTAGAGCTCGGCTGTCCTGCGGTTCAGTAGCTCGGGGTCGGCCCGGTACCGGCGTTGCAGCTCCCGGAGTTTCGGGGCGAGGCGCCTGCGGACGAACTCGGCGCGCACCTGGGCGCGGCCGACCGGTACGAGAACTGCCCGCAACAGGAGCGTGACCAGGACGATGACGAGTGCGGTGCTGCTCGCACCGGAGATGGGTGCGAGCGCGGAGGAGAAGGTGGTGACGGCCGCCGAGGCGGCTTGGAGCAGGGCTGCGACGGGCGCAACGGAATAGAGGTCCACGGAGGATATCCCAACGGTCGGAGGAAGAGGGGCGCGTCTGCGTTCGCGCTGCCTCGCCCTGCGTTGGAGTTGCCGGCTGAGGTCTAGGCGACCGCGAGCGGCCGGGCCGGTGCGCGCGGGCGTGGACGCCCGGCGGTGTTGGGATGACTCGGTGCGGCGAGTTCGCTGAGCACCTCGCGGTGTCGGTGGGAGCGGCGGCCGACTGTGATCTCGAGGGCGTCGGCGGCCGTGAGTCGGCACTGGACCCCGATCACGAGCGCCAGGCCGAGTACGGCGACGCCGGCGAAGAACATCATCCCCGGTTCGGTCGGCACGAGGATGAGCGCGAGCAGCGGACCGGCCAGGTACAGCACCAGCGCGGTGTAGGCGGCTCTCACGATCGCGCCTCCAGGCGGGTCGGCCAGAACGATTGGTGAGTCGACTCTACGCCGCGGAGTGAAGCAATTCGACGGAGATTTTCGGTTCTGAACCGGTCTACCCGGTCTCCCACGTATCGGAAAGCCAAAAACCCCGTCGAATCGGTCAGGGCTGCGGGCGGATGCCGCACCGCTCAGAGCTTGCGGAGCAGCACCTTCGACACGGCGTGGTTCTCGTCCTTGCGGAGCACAAGGGTCGCCCGGGAGCGCGTCGGCAGGATGTTCTGCACCAGGTTGGGCTCGTTGATCTCGTCCCAGATACGGCGGGCCTCCCGGCGGGCCTCGTCCTCGGTCATCGTCGCGTACCGGTGGAAGTACGACTTCGGGTTGCTGAACGCGCCGCGCTGCAGGCGCAGGAACCGGTCGACGTACCAGCGGGCGATGTCCTGGGTGCGGGCATCCACGTAGACGGTGAAATCGAAGAGGTCGCTGACCGTGAGCCCGTGCCCCGTTGTCGGCGGCGCGAGCACGTTGAGGCCTTCGACGATGAGGACGTCCGGCTGGCGCACCACGATCTGCGCGTCGGGAACGATGTCGTAGTTCAGGTGCGAATAGAACGGAGCCCGCACCTCGGCGGCGCCGCCCTTGACGGCGGACACGAATCGGAGCAGGGATCGCCGGTCGTACGACTCTGGAAATCCCTTGCGAGCCATCAGTCCCCGCCGGGCCAGTTCGGCGTTCGGGAAGAGGAACCCGTCGGTCGTCACGAGTTCGACCCGGGGAGTGTCCTCCCAGCGGGCCAGCAGTTCGCGCAGGAGCCGGGCGATCGTCGACTTGCCGACGGCGACGGACCCGGCGACACCGATCACGAACGGGGTGCGCCGGGCACGTTCGCCGAGGAAGTCGCTCGTCGCCCGGTGCAACTGGCTTGCTCCAGCGGCATAGAGGTTGAGCAGGCGGCTGACGGGCAGGTAGACATCGGTCACCTCGCCGAGGTCGAGCGGCTCGCCGAGGCCGCGCAACTGCACGATCTCGGTCTCACGGAGGGGGAGCTGGGTGGTGGGTGCAAGGGCCGCCCAGTCCGCTCGATCCAGCTCGACGAACGGTGTGGTGTGGCCGTTGTTCCAGAGGCTCGCGGCTGGATCGGACATTCCACACAGCTTAGTCGGACTAAAATCGGGGCTATGTGCGGAATCGTGGGTTATGTCGGGGAAGATAAAAGCGTCGAGGTCCTGATGAGGGGGTTGCGGAGACTGGAATACCGGGGGTACGACTCGGCGGGGATCGCGGTCATCGACGATGACGGCGTGCTGAACACCAGGAAACGGGCCGGTAAGCTCGCCATTCTGGCCGGGGACCTCGAAGGCAACCCGATGAACAACGGCCGTACCGGCATCGGCCACACCCGCTGGGCCACCCATGGCGGACCGACCGACGCGAATGCGCATCCGCACCTCGGTGACAACGGCAAGCTCGCCCTTATCCATAACGGCATTATCGAAAACTTCTCCGTTCTCAAGGAGGAGCTCCTCTCCGAGGGCTTCACCTTCGAGAGCGAGACCGACACCGAGGTCGCCGCAGTGCTGCTCGGCCGCGAATACCAGCGCCTCGGCGACCTGAGCGCCGCGTTCCTGAGCGTCGTCGGCCGCCTGGACGGCGCATTCACCCTCCTCGCGGTGCACCAGGACCAGCCCGGTGTCGTCGTCGGCGCCCGTCGCAACTCTCCGCTCGTGATCGGTCTCGGCGACGGGGAGAACTTCCTCGGCTCCGACGTCGCAGCGTTCGTCGAGTTCACCCGCCGGGCCGTCGCCGTCGGCCAGGATCAGATCGTCACGATCACCCCTGAGGTCGTCACCATCACGGACTTCGACGGCAACGCCGTCGAGTTCGAGGAATTCGACATCGCCTGGGACGCCTCCGCCGCCGAAAAGGGCGGTTGGTCCAGCTTCATGGCCAAGGAGGTCTCCGAGCAGCCGGACGCCATCGCCAACACGCTCCTCGGCCGCATCCACGAGGGCCAGGCCGTCGTGCCCGAGCTCGAGGCCTTCGGCGACGACGTGCTCGCCGGCATCCGCCGGATCGTCATCGTCGCCTGCGGTACCGCGGCGAACGCCGGCTACGTCGCCAAGTACGCGATCGAGAAGTGGACCCGCGTGCCCGTCGACGTCGAGCTCAGCCACGAGTTCCGCTACCGCGACCCGGTGCTGAACCCGGAGACCCTGATCATCTCCATCAGCCAGTCCGGCGAGACCATGGACACCCTGATGGCGGTCAAGTTCGCCAGGGAGTCCGGCGCCAAGGCCATCTCGATCTGCAACACCCAGGGTGCGACCATCCCCCGCGAGTCCGACGCCGTGATCTACACGCACGCCGGCCCAGAGGTCGCCGTGGCCTCGACGAAGGGCTTCACCGCCCAGATCGCCGCCCTCTACCTCTTCGCCCTGCACCTCGCCCGCGTGCGCGGCAGCATGACCGAAGCGGATGCCGCGGCCCAGATCGTCGAGCTGCAGGCCATTCCCGCAAAGATCGCGACCACCCTGCTCCAGGAGAGCGCCGTGCACGAACTCGCCGCCTGGATGTCGGACACCCGTGCCGTGCTGTTCCTCGGCCGCCACGTCGGTTTCCCGATCGCCCTCGAGGGTGCGCTCAAGCTCAAGGAACTCGCGTATATCCACGCAGAGGGTTTCGCTGCCGGCGAGCTCAAGCACGGTCCGATCGCGCTGATCGAGCCCGGCCAGCCCGTCTTCGTCGTCGTGCCGAGCCCGCGCGGTTCCGCGCACCTGCACCCCAAGGTCGTCTCGAACATCCAGGAGATCCGCGCCCGCGGCGCTCGCATCATCGCGATCGCCGAAGAGGGCGACGTGGCCGTTCTGCCGTTCGCGGACACCGTACTGCGGATCCCGCTCGCCTCGCCGCTGTTCGAGCCGTTCCTCGCGGTCGTGCCGATGCAGATCTTCGCGATGGAGCTGGCAACGGTCAAGGGCCTCGACGTCGACCAGCCCCGCAACCTCGCGAAGTCGGTCACGGTCGAATAAGCGCGGACGGAGTGGGGACGGGCAGGCGGTCGCGGGCGTGATTCGTGGCATCGGCGTCGACATCGTCGACCTCGACCGGTTCGACCGGCAGGTTCTGCGCACGCCCGGACTCGTTCCCCGGCTGTTCGCGGCCGCAGAACGCGGCCTGCCCACCCACTCCCTCGCGGCGCGGTTCGCGGCCAAGGAAGCACTGATCAAGGCGCTCGGCGACAGCGCGGGCACGAGCTGGCAGGAGATGGAAGTCGTGAGCGACGCGCACGGTAACCCCGGATTCCGGCTGAGCGGGGTCATGGCCGAGGTGCTGCGTGCGCGCGGCGTCGACTCCGTGCACCTCACGATGACCCACGATGCGGGCGTCGCCTGCGCCTTCGTCGTGCTCGAGGGTGCATCGTGAGCGAGTTCCGCGAGGCCGTCATCGACCTCGGTGCGATCGCCGCGAACGTCGCCCACCTGCGCGCCACGATCGGCACCCCGCATTTCATGGCCGTCGTCAAGGCCAATGCGTATGGCCACGGCGCGGTCCCCGTCGCCCGCACCGCCCTCGCCGCGGGGGCCGACTGGCTCGGCGTCGCCGATCTCACCGAAGCGCACGCGCTCAGGGACGCCGGCATCGAGGCCCCGCTCCTCGCCTGGCTGCACGGGCCCGACACGGATTTCGAGGCCGCGATCGCCAGGGACATCGACCTGGGTGTCTCGTCCGCCTGCCAGCTGCGGACCATAGCGGATGCCGCCGGCCGGCTCGGCCGCGTCGCCAATGTCCACCTGAAGCTCGACACCGGCCTCAGCCGCAATGGCCTGAACGGGCCGGACTGGGCCGAGGTCTTCGCGCTCGGCTCCGGCTTCGAACGGGACGGCCTCGTGCACGTCCGCGGCATCTTCAGCCATCTCTCCAACGCCTCCCCGGCCGCGGACGACGAGGCCGTCGCCCGCTTCAGCTCCGGCCTCGACCTCGCCGCAGCGGCAGGACTGACCCCGGAGCTCGCGCACCTCGCGTCGACAGCGGCCGCCCTGCGCCTGCCCGCCGCCCGGTTCTCCATGGTGCGGATCGGCATCGGCCTCTACGGGTTGTCCCCCTTCGACGACGCGAGCCCGCGGGAGCTCGGACTTTCGCCGGCGATGACCCTGCGCGCGAGCGTCGCGGCCGTTCGCCGGGTGCCGGCGGGAGCGGGCGTGTCCTACGACTACCTGTGGCGTGCCCCAGAGGACGGCAATCTGGCCCTCGTCCCGCTCGGTTACGCGGACGGTGTGCCCCGCGCGGCGTCCGGCTCTGCGCGGGTGAACATCAACGGCCGCGGCTATCCGATCGTCGGACGCATCGCGATGGACCAGTTCGTCGTGAGTCTCGGCCAGGACGGTGTCGACGTCGGGGACGAGGTCGTGCTCTTCGGCGACCCCGACGTGCGTGGGGGAGAGCCGGAGCCGGTGCCGAGCGCTGCCGACTGGGCGGATGCCGCCGGCACGATCAACTACGAGATCGTCACCCGGATCGGGCACCGCGTTCCGCGCAGCTACCGGGCTGTCCTCAGCGAGAGCGGGGAGCCCGCGCGATGAACCGCCGGGTGATCCCCGACGCCGCTGCGATGCACTCCTGGGGTGTCCGCGTCGCCGCTGAGCTCCGCGCGGGCGACCTGCTCGTACTGACCGGTCCGCTCGGCGCGGGCAAGACCACCTTCACCCGCGGCCTCGGCGTCGGACTCGGGGTACGCGGCGCGGTGACGAGCCCGACCTTCGTGCTCGCCCGCACACACCCGAGCCTCGTCGGCGGCCCGCCGCTCGTGCACGTCGACGCCTACCGGCTGCAGGGCGCGATGGAACTCGACGACCTCGACATCGACTTCGAGCATTCCGTCGTCGTGGTCGAGTGGGGCCGCGGGCTGCTCGATGGGGTCGCGGACTCGTGGCTCGACATCGAGATCGAGCGGCCGACGGGCGCATTGCAGACCGGGCCGGCGGGCGCGGCCGGCTCCGCCCGGGCATCCGCCGCACCCGGCCTGGACCTCGACGTCGACCTCGACGAGCCGCGCACCGTCACCATCACCGGGTTCGGCCCCCGCTGGGCCGCGTTCGAGGGCGCATGGCCCGGGGAATAGGCTGAACAGGTGCTTCTCGCCATCGATACCTCCGCCGGAACCAGCGTCGCGGTCGTCGACGGGGTCCGCGGCGTGCTCGCGGACATCGACACCGCAGACACCATGCGCCACGCGGAGTTGATCGGCAGACTCATCGCAGAGTGCCTCGACCGGGCGAACGTGCGGGTCGCCGACCTCACCGGTGTCGTCGGCGGCATGGGCCCTGGCCCATTCACCGGTCTCCGCGTCGGCATCGCCGCTGCCCGCGTCTTCGCTCTCGGCGCCGGCCTGCCCTTCCTCCCCGTGATCAGCCACGACGCCATCGCCCTGAGCCGCTTTCGGGCCGGCCACACCGGCGGCCTCGTCGTCGTGACCGACGCCCGCCGGCGCGAGGTGAACTGGTCGGCATACAGCGGGGCGGATGCCGCCGGCCTGCCCGTACGCCTCGCCGCGCCAGGGGTGGCGAAACCGGCCGTCCTGCTCGAGCCCGACTGGGTCTACGCGGGCCTGGTCCGCGCGGACGCCGTGACCGTTCCGGCCGCCGACCTCGGCAGGGTCGCCGAACTGCTGCTGGCCAACGACCGTGCCTTCGCGACCGACGCCGCCTTCTACCTGCGCTCGCCCGACGTCACCCTCTCCAACGGTCCGAAACGGGTGAGCTGAGTGACCTGGCAGCTGCGCCGCGCCCACGCGGGCGACCTCGACGGCATCATGGCCCTCGAGACCCGCCTCTTCGAGAACGACGCCTGGTCCGCGGAGGGCATGCTCCGGGACGTGACCGACCCGGACTGCTACTACCTCGTCGCGGTCCCGCCGGACGAACCCGACCGCATCGAGGCATACGCGGGGCTGCTCGCGCCGCGCGGGGCGCTCGAGGGCGACATCCAGACCATTGCCGTCACCGAGACGGCCCGCCGGCACGGTCTCGGCGGCACCCTCGTGCAGAGCCTCGTCACCGAGGCCCGCAAGCGAGGCATCCGCGAGGTGTTCCTCGAGGTCCGCGCCGACAACCCCGGCGCCCAGCGGGTCTACCTCCGGCTCGGCTTCGAGGAGATCGGTGTGCGCCGCGGCTACTACCAGCCGGACAACGTCGACGCGCTCGTGATGCGACTCGCAGTGCCGCCCGCGGAGGCGGCGCTCGCCGCGCCCGACCCGGTGCAGTCCCCGACCGACCCGACGGATGCCGCGGAGGCGACCGAATGAACCGCGACAACCCCCTGGTGCTCGGCATCGAAACCTCCTGTGACGAAACCGGCATCGGGATCGTCCGCGGAAGCCGGCTGCTCTCCAACACGATCGCCTCATCGATGGATGAGCACGCCCGGTACGGCGGCGTCGTACCCGAGGTCGCGGCGCGCGCCCACCTCGAGGAGCTCGTCCCGATGATCCGGGCGGCGACCGAGGACGCGGGCATCCGCCTCGAGGACGTCGACGCGATCGCCGTCACCTACGGCCCCGGCCTGTCCGGCGCGCTCATGGTCGGCGTCGGCGCCGCGAAAGCACTCGCGATCGCCCTCGGCAAGCCGATCTACGCGGTCAACCACCTCGTCGGCCACGTCGGTGCCGACGTACTCCAGACCGACGCCGATCCGGGCACGGAGCCCCTCGAATACCCGACGATCGCCCTCCTCGTCTCCGGAGGGCACACCTCGCTCCTCCTCGTGCGCGACCTCGTCTCCGACGTCGAACTGCTCGGCGAGACCATCGACGACGCGGCGGGGGAGGCCTTCGACAAGGTCGCCCGCATCCTCGGCCTGCCATACCCCGGCGGCCCGCAGATCGACCGCGTCGCGCTCGGCGGCGATCCGGCGTACATCCGCTTCCCCCGCGGCCTCAGCCATCACAAGGACATGGAACACCACCGCTACGATTTCTCCTTCTCCGGGCTGAAGACCTCGGTCGCCCGCTGGGTCGAGCAGACCCGCGACGCGGGGGAGACCGTGCCGCTCGCGGACGTCGCGGCGAGCTTCCGCGAGGCCGTCATCGACATCCTGCTCACCAAGGCCGTGGCCGCGTGCACCGACCTCGGTGTGCCGCGACTTCTCCTCGGCGGCGGGGTGATCGCGAACGCGCGGCTCCGCGAGCTCGCCGTCGAGCGAACGGATGCAGCAGGCATCGCCCTGCGCATCCCGCCGCTTTCGCTGTGCACCGACAACGGCGCCATGATCGCCGCGCTCGGCGCCCAGCTGATCATGGCGGGTCACGAGCCGTCCACCCTCGACTTCGGTGCGGATTCAACGCTCCCTGCTTCCGTCATCCAGGGCTGAAAACCGCGTCCCATCTCCGGTTCCTATGCATCCGCGATACGCTGGACGCAACAGACATGGCGCGTCATGGGCGTTGACACCCGTTCAATGAGGGTGCAACTATGGCACCGCCAGCTGATCGAAGCCCAAAGGAGCCGTTAGTCATGACCGACCCGAACCAGCCTCCGGTAACCCCGCCCCCGGTGAACCAGCCCCCGATCTACCAGGCGCCCGCCGCGCCCGAATACCAGGCACCCGCCGCGCCGGCGTACCAGGCACCTGCCGCCCCCGCGTATGGCGCACCGGACACGTACGGTCAGCAGCAGTACGGCCAGCAGCAGCAGTACGGCCAGCCGCAGGCGTACGGCCAGCAGGCCTACGGCCAGCCCCTCGCCCAGGACAAGTACAACGTCCTCGCGATCGTGTCGCTCGTGTCGGCGTTCTTCGTCTCTCTCGCCGCGATCATCACCGGCCACATCGCCCTCAGCCAGATCAAGAAGACCGGAGAAAAGGGCCGCGGGCTCGCCATCGCCGGCCTCGTTCTCGGCTACCTGGGCATCGTCGCCGGCATCATCGGCGCGATCCTCTTCATCGTGCTGATCAGCACGGCCTCGACCAACGGGTACTCCAGCTACTGACCCACTGGATCGTCCCTGCCGGCCTGTCGTCACGACTGACCTGCCATCACCGTTGACCCGTCAATGAAGTGGAAAGGAACAGCTCATGAGTGATCTGAACGCCCCTGGTGCCTCGGGAATCCCTCCGGTTCCCGAGGTTCCGCAGGTGCCCGACGTGCCGCACGTGCCCGAGGTTCCCGAGGTCCCGCAGATTCCGCGCGGCGAGTCCACCGTGGCCGCTGCAGGGCCCCCCGGAACGCAGCCCGTGGCATCCGGCGGCGATGGGTTCGCCGGTCCGCCGTTCACGGATCCTCCGACCGCCGGTCCAGCGCCCGGCGGTCCTGCCTCCGCCGGACCGCCGTCGCCGCCGCCCGGTTACGGGTATCCGTACCCGCCCGCCCCGGGGACGCAGGCTTCGACCCACCAGCCGCTGCTCAGCATCCTCTCGCTTGTCGCAGGTGTCGTCGGACTGCTGGGCCTCCCGATCGCCTTCATCCCCTTCGTCGGCGGGGTGCTCACCCTGCTGCTGCCGGCCGCGGCCATCGTGCTCGGGGCGCTCGGTCGCACGAAGGAACCGCGCGCACGTGCCCTGTGGCTCACCGGCCTGATCACGGGCATCGTCGGCGTCGCCCTTTCCCTGCTGAGCATCGTCGTCTGGATCATCGTCTTCGCAAGCATGCCGAGTACCTACTAATATCGCTGAGAGCCCGTTCCCCGGGCGAAGTGAACGGACCGGGAGGCCGCAGTGACGGATGCACGACGTCCCACCGCCGGTGACGACCTCCGCTTCGAACTGACGCGCCCGCCGGAGGAGGTCACCGGCGAACTCGACTACGCGTCGACCGTCACCGCTCCCACCGAATGGGTGCCGTACGTCTACACCGAGTCCGAGCTGCGCGCCCTTGCGCGCAGGCGCGCCCGCTCTCTCGCCTCCCTCTTCTTCGGCGCCGTCGGCCTCGCCGGCGCCGTCTTCGTGGTCTGGACCGCGCCGCTCTCGCTCGCGGCCGTCGTGCTCGCCGTCTGGGCGAGCCGCACCGAACGCGCGGCCGTCGCGATCTGGGCCTGGGGCCTCGGCACCGGTCTCGCGGGCCTCGTCATCGCCGCCGGCTGGATCGTGCTGATCAGCCAGGGCATCAGCCCCATCCCGCACTGAGCTCCCGGCGTTGAGTGCCCGGCGCTGGGTGCCCGGCGCTGGGTGCCCGGCGCTGAGTGCTCAGCGCGGCGGCTGCACCCGCTCCACGAGCAGAGCGAGCCTGTGGCCGCCCGCCCGGGTGAGCACGAGAGTGGCGGACTCGGACCCGTGCAGCTTCAGCCGGGTGCGCAGCACGGCCGGGTCAACGTCCACGCCGCGCTTCTTGATCTCGAGAGTCCCGATCCGACGCTCCTTGAGCGCGAGCCGGAGTTTCTTCTCGTCCACCGGCAGCGACTCGAGCACCCGGAACGCCGTCGCGAACGGGGTCTCGTGCAGCGACTCTGAGCTCAGGTATGCGATGCCCTCCCCGAGCATCAGCGCGTCCATGCTGCGGGCCAGGTCGCCGATCAGCCGCGCCCGGATCACGGCGCCATCCGGCTCATACAGGTAGCTCCCGGGCACGCCCGCCTCTCCGGGCACGGTCTCGACATCCGGACTGTCCGCGGCCGCGGTCAGCTCGTGCCGGCCGTCCCTGCCCAGGAGCAGGGCCGAACGGCGGATGCCCTCGCGAGCGAGAACGCCGAACCAGAGTCCCATCTCCACGAGCTTTCCGTCCACGGACACCCACTGCGCTTCCGCGGCGGCGGGAATGGCGTCACGGTCGTGACCCGGACCGAGCTTCACTCCGATCGGCATCCGCTCGCCCAGTCCGAAGACGAAGTCGAGGTTCGGCGAATAATCCTCCGGGCGGGTCAGCCGGGAGGTATTGCTGTGACCGGCCGTACGGCGGGCCGGGTCGAGCCAGGCAGCGTCGAAGCCGGTGAGGTCGAAGGTCTCCGCGTCGCCGTGCACGACGGCGGCATTGTCGAAGGGGGCGAGGTTGTAGCTCGCGACCGTGGCCGTGACCTCGTCCGTGTCCACGGCGGTCACCTGGATGTCGAGCGCGGCGAGGGCCATCGAGTCGCTGCCGATCCCGCTGCCGAGATCGGCGACCCGGTTCAGTCCGGCAGCGGCGAACCGGCCGGCGTGCAGCGCGGCGACGTTCAGGCGGGTGGCCTGTTCGAGACCGGCCTCAGTGAAGAGCATCCGCCCGGCGAAGTCGCCGAACTTGGCCACGGCCTTCGCCCGCAGCCGCGATTGGCCGAGCACCGCGGTCACGAGTCCCTGAGGATGGCCGGCCTTCCGCAGGTCGCTCACCAGCCGAACCACATCGGAGGCGTTGTCCCAGGGCGGAAGCGAGTCCAGCAGGCGCAGCCCCTCGGGGGACAACAGGTCAACAAGCTCGGAGCGTTCCATTGTCCAAACGATATCAAGCCATGGCCGCCGCGCCCGGAACGCCCGAGTCTGGCACTCACGTTGCGTGAGTGCCAGAAGCGCCCTAAACTCGCTGTTAGCACTCTCGCTGTGAGTCTGCCAACCAAGTCTTAGCTAAGAAAGAGGTCAACCGTGTCGGTCTCCATCAAGCCGCTCGAGGATCGCATCGTCATCAAGCAGGTCGACGCCGAGCAGACCACCGCATCAGGTCTGGTCATCCCTGACACTGCCAAGGAAAAGCCCCAGGAGGGCGAAGTTGTCGCCGTCGGCCCCGGCCGCATCGACGACAACGGCAACCGCATCCCGCTCGACATTGCCGTGGGCGACAAGGTCATCTACTCCAAGTACGGCGGAACCGAGGTCAAGTTCGGTGGCGACGACCTCCTCGTCCTCTCCGCACGCGACGTGCTCGCCGTCGTCGTCCGCTAGGGATTCGTTCCAGGCGCCACGCACGACCGCAGTACACGTACGAACAACACAAAATCCCGGATGGCCTGATCATCCGGGATTTTGTGTTGCCAGGTCCGCCCGAGCGCGGCCCGCACCACCCAACACGTCCAGGCAGGGCACGCCCGCGAAGGGGAATCGTTGTGAGCAGGACACGGAGCCAGTCGGCCGAACCGACCAGCGGACTCGCCTTCGCGATCTCCGCGTACGGCCTCTGGGGCCTGCTCCCGCTCTTCTTCCTGCTGCTGCACCCGACGGGACCCTTCGAGGTCGTGGCCTGGCGCGTGCTCTTCTCCCTGGTCTTCTGCCTCGCCCTAATCACCGTCACCCGTGGCTGGCCCGCCCTGCTCACAGTCCTCCGCCGCCCGAAGACGGTCTGGGTGATGGGCCTGGCCGGCCTCCTGATCTTCGTCAACTGGCAGACCTACGTCTTCGCGACGCTGACCGGGCACGTGGTCGAGGCCGCCCTGGGCTACTTCATGAACCCGATCGTCACGGTGCTGCTGGGCGTCTTCGTTCTGCACGAGCGGTTGCGGCGCATCCAGTGGATCGCGGTCGCGATCAGCGCGGCCGCTGTGCTCGTGCTGACGCTCGGCTACGGGGCACTCCCGTGGATCTCGCTCGTCCTCGCCCTGTCCTTCGGGTTCTACGGGCTGATCAAGAAGAACGTCGGACCCGGCGTCGGCGCGCTCACCGGCCTCACCCTCGAGACCGCCTGGCTGATGCCGATCGCGGTCGCGGAACTCCTCATCGTGGGCGCCGTCACCGGGCTCACCTTCGGCACCGTGTCGCCGTGGCACACCGTCGGCCTCGTCTCAACGGGCGTCGTGACGGCCGTCCCGCTGCTGTTCTTCGCAGCCGCCGCCCGCCGCCTGCCGCTCAGCCTGCTCGGCCTCGTGCAGTTCGTCGCACCGGTGCTGCAGTTCCTCGTCGGGGTCTTCATCCTCGGCGAGCCGATGCCGCCGGAGCGCTGGGTCGGCTTCGGGCTCGTCTGGGTCGCGCTCGTGATCCTCACGGCCGACATGGTCGTCACCGGACGCGCCCCGCGGCGAGCATCCCCCGAACCCCTCTGACCGGCGATACGCTCGGAGCATCCCACCTGTGAAAGGACCACGGATGCCCTTTCCAGCTCTGAACGTCACCTCGCGACCCCGGGGGCTCACGTCTGCCGGTCTCGCGCTCACCGTCGTCGCCGCCGCGCTGCTGCTTTCCGGGTGCACCGCAGGGGACGCCCCCGTCGTCGTGACCAGCACTCCGACCGTCGCCGCGACGGTCGCGCCGACCGGCGACGGCACGCTCCTGATCGGCACGCTGTTCCCGATGACCGGGGAAGCGGGAGCCGCCGTGACCGGCGCCGCTCAGGTCGCCGGCACCGAGCTGGCCGCCCGCGAGATCCTTGAGCAGGCCGTGCCCGGCACTCTGCCGATCCAGCTCGTGCATCGGAACTCGACGGGGAACGTCGCGGCCGCGGTTGCCGACCTGGTGGCGCGACACGTTGACCTCGTTCTCTGGGACGCGACGAGTGCGGTGCCCGCTGATGTCACGGCATCCGTCGCCGCAGCGGGCATCGCCCTGCTGCCTCTGAACGACTTCACGAACGGCGGCACTCCGCTCGCAGCAGACGAGGCCTTCGCAGTGCGCCTGCGCACCTCGGACCCCGGGCTCGCCGACACCGCCGGAGGCGGGGAAGCCTTCGACGGGGTGGTGCTCGCGGCCCTCGCCGCGAGGGAGGCAGGCGACGACGGCGGGCCCTCGATCGCCCCGGCGCTCGACCGGGTCAGCCACGGCGACGCGGTGTGCGCATCCTGGGCATCCTGCATCACCGCCCTCGGTGAGAAGAAGCAGATCGCATACCAGGGCGTGACCGGGCGACGCTCCTAGTACAGCACCTCGTCCGACGGCGTCCCCCAGAGCAGGTGCCGGTGGTGTCACGAATCGCTAACGATGTTCTCTTTGCGCGGCAAGAAAACATCCTCGAAACAAAGTGATCCTAGGTTGGAGCCTAATAACGCGAGTGGGCCTCACCCGGAGGCGTACTTACGCGTGCAAGATGAAAGGGTACCCAGGATGATTAAATCCAAGCACGCCCTCCGGACCGCCATCGTGGCGGGAGCAGGCGTCATCGCCGTCATGCTCTCCGGTTGTGCATCCGGCGGCGGTTCAACCGCTACCACGACCTCGGCTGCGGCCGCGTCCTCGTACACCGACGCAGCTTGTGCGAGCGGAGCGTCCACGGACAAGTCGCTGGTCGTCGGCTCGATCCTCCCGATCACCGGTAGCCTCGCCTATCTCAACCCGCCGGAACTCGCCGGCGTCGGCCTCGCCGTCTCCGACATCAACGCCGCCGGCGGCGTCGACGGCAAGGACGCCTGCGTCCTGGCCACCGACTCCGGTGACAGCACGGACCTGACGATCTCGACCGCGTCCGCCCAGAAGCTCATCGCGGCCAAGGTATCCGTCGCGATCGGCGCCGCGTCCTCGAGCGTTTCGCTCAACGTCGTCGACTCCTTCGCCTCCGCCAAGATCGTCCAGATCTCCCCGGCCAACACCTCGGCCAAGCTCAGCGGCTACGGTCCGTTCTACTTCCGTACCGCACCGCCGGACTCGGTCCAGGGTTCCGCGCTCGGCCAGCTCATCACGGGTGACGGCAACGCCAAGGTCGCCTTCCTCGTCTTCAACGACTCCTACGGCACCGGCCTCCGCGACTTCACGCAGGCCAGCGTCGAAGCCTCCGGCGGAACCGTCGTCTATGGCGGCAAGGGCAACGGCCAGGAATTCCCCCCCGGCCAGACCACGTTCTCGTCCGAGGTGACCGCTGCGAAGGCGACCAACCCTGACGCGATCGTCATCCTCGCCTTCGACGAGACCAAGTCGATCATCCCCGAGCTCAAGGCCCAGGGCGTCGACCTCTCCAAGGTCTACCTGTCCGACGGCAACACCGCCGACTACAGCAAGGACTTCGAAGCCGGCACGCTGACCAGCGCACAGGGCACGATCCCCGGCGCATACCCGGCTGATGACTTCAAGGCCAAGCTCGTCTCCTGGTACAAGGACACCCAGAACGCAGCTCTCGGAGACTTCTCCTACGCTCCTGAGGCCTACGACGCGACCACCCTCTCCGCCCTCGCGGCGCTGAAGGCCAAGTCCACCGTCTCCGCCGACATCCAGGCGCAGCTCGCGGCCGTTTCCGGCGCGAGTGGCAAGGGCACCAAGTGCAAGAGCTACGCCGAGTGTGCACCGCTCGTCACCGCCGGAACGGACATCCAGTACGTCGGACAGTCCGGCGTCGGCCCGTTCAACTCGCACAACGAGCCGTCGAGCGCCTTCATCGGCATCTACAAGTTCGACAAGGACAACAAGCCGGTCTGGCAGTCCGCCATCGAAGGACAGACCTCCTACTAGCAGGAGAGTGCTGATCGTCGGCTGAGGCCGGACGAACACAGGGAGCGGGGTCGGGCGAAAGCCCGGCCCCGCTCTTTCGTGCGCCCGCCCCCGCGCCTCCCCGCCCCGCGCCTCCCCGCCCCGCGCCTCCCCCCCCCGCGCCTNCCCCCCCCCCCCCCCCCCCCCCCCCCCCCGCGCCTCGCCGTGCTCGCCAGCATCCGCTCTTTCGCTGAGGTGTCGCAGATCGACGTTCGCCGACCCCGTGAACCTCGATGTGCGACCCCTCAGCGGGGTTTCCAGCCGCACCGGCGCCGGTTTCGGCAGCCCGCGCCCGCCGTTGCGGGAGCGCCTGAGCAGACGGGCGCAGCGGCGGATGTCGCCGGGGACACGAAAAGGCCCGTGCCTGCCCCCAGGGGGCTGGCACGGGCCTCTCGGCGGTGCGGGCGGGTCAGGCGATGCTGACGGGCTTCTCGTCCTTCTCGGCGTCGACGTCCTTGGCGAGGGTGCCGAGGTAGAGCTCGATGACCTTGGGGTCGTCGGCGAGCTCGCGGCCGGTGCCTGTGTAGGCATTGCGGCCCTGATCGAGCACGTACCCGCGGTCGCAGATCTGCAGGCAGCGGCGCGCGTTCTGCTCGACCATCACGATCGTGACGCCGGTCTTGTTGATGCGGCGGGTGCGGATGAAGGTCTCGTCCTGACGCACCGGGGAGAGGCCGGCGGACGGCTCGTCGAGGAGCAGTACGGACGGGTCCATCATGAGCGCACGCGCCATCGCGACCGACTGGCGTTCGCCGCCGGAGAGCGAACCGGCGCGCTGGTTGCGGCGGTCGGCGAGGGCGGGGAACAGGTCGAAGATCGCGTCGAGACGCTCGACGAGCAGCTTGGGCCGCAGGTACAGGCCCATCTGCAGGTTCTCCTCGATCGTGAGGGAGGGGAACACGTTGTTGTTCTGGGGGACGAAGCCGACGCCGGCCTGCACGAGGCGGTTCGCCTTGAAACCCGTGATGTCTTCGCCCTTGAGCGTGACGTTACCGCTGCGGACGGACACCAGTCCGAACAGTGCCTTGAGCAGCGTGGACTTGCCCGCGCCGTTCGGGCCGATGATTCCGATGAGCTCACCGGGGTAGACATCCAGGTTGCAGCCGTTGAGGATATTGACCCCGGGAACATAGCCGGCGACGAGATCCGTCGCCTGCAGGACCGGAGCGGGAGAGCCTGTGGGTACAACCATGACTACGCGTCGCCTTCCGTGCGGTTTTCGAGTTCGACCTCTTTGGCCAGTTCCTCCGCGACTTCGTCCGTGAGGAGCGAGTCGTCGCCGAGGTCGGTGTCGTGGTGCGCGCCGAGGTAGGCGTCGATCACGGCCTGGTCGTCCATGACGGTGGCCGACGGGCCCTCCGCAACGACCTTGCCCTCGGCCATCACGACGACCCAGTCGGAGATGTGCCGCACCATGTGCATGTCGTGCTCGACGAACAGGACGGTCATGCCCTCGTCGCGGAGAGACTTGATGTGCCCGAGCAGCGACTGGGTGAGTGCGGGGTTGACCCCGGCCATCGGCTCGTCGAGCATGATCATGGTCGGTTCGCTCATGAGCGCCCGCGCCATCTCCAGGAGCTTCTTCTGGCCGCCGGAGAGGCTGCCGGCCATGTCGTTCTTCTTCTCGAGCAGCTTGAATCGCTGCAGGAGGTCCTCGGCCTGCGCCGTGATCTCCCGTTCGCGCGCGGCCCAGAGCGGCTTGATCACCGCGGCGAAGAGGTTTTCGCCTGGCTGGTCCTTCGCGCCAAGGAGCATGTTCTCGAGCACGGTGAGCCTGCTGAGCGCCTTCGTGAGCTGGAAGGTGCGCACCATGCCGCGCTGGGCGACCTTCGCCGCACCCATGTTGTTGACCGAACGCCCGTTGAACATCGAGCGGGCGGCCTGGTCGGACTTCGGCCCACCGATGAGGCGCGGAGCGGAGCTCGGCTTGTCGAAGCCCGTGATCAGGTTGAAGAACGTGGTCTTGCCCGCGCCGTTCGGGCCGATCAGGGCCGTGATGATTCCGCGCTGTACCTCGAGGTGCGGCACGTTGACGGCGGTCATGCCGCCGAACTGGCGCACGATGTTGTCGACGACCAGGATCGGGTCTGGCTTGGGGACGCCGGGAAGGGGGGAGACGGCGGCGACGCTCGCGGTTGCGGCTGCCGCAGCGGCTGTCGGGGCGACGGTGACTCCGAGATCAGTTGACATTGAAGCTCAGCTCCTTCTTGTTACCGAGTACACCCTGGGGTCTGAAGATGACCACGAGCATGAGCACCACACCGATCAGGATCCAGGAGAACTGTTCGGCCTGCTGGCCGTTCATGATGCTGTCCGGCACGAACTGGCCGGCGACACCCTGCACGAACAGGCGCAGGGCGAAGAAGATGATCGAGCCGAGCACGGGCCCGAACACGGTCGCGGCGCCGCCGAGCAGCAGTGCTGTCCACACGAAGAACGTCATCGAGCGTCCCATGCTGTCCGCCTGAACGGATGCCGGCAGCACGTAGATGATGCCGCCGAGCGCTCCGATGGTGCCGCCGAGGATGAGCGCCTGCATCTTGTAGCTGTAGACGTTCTTGCCGAGGCTGCGGATCGCATCCTCGTCTTCCCGGATGCCGCGGAGTACGCGACCCCACGGGCTGCGCATCAGCAGGAACACGAAGAGGCAGAGGATCCCGACGATGGACCACGCGACCAGGCGGATCCACCAGCCGTTGGAGCCGGTGTTGTCGTAGGTGAACGGGCCGAGGGTGGTCTGGCCGTCGCCGAGGAAGGAGAGGTCGGTGAACGGGCCTCGGTAGCTCTGGCCGGTGAGACCGTTCGAGCCGCCGGTGATGTCGGTGAGGAGCGACGAGCGCCCGATCATCCGCACGATCTCTGCGGCCGAGATCGTGACGATCGCGAGGTAGTCACCGCGCAGCTTCAGCGTCGGAACGCCGAGGATGAGTGCGAAGACCGCCGCGGCGACGAGTGCGATCAGCACGGCGGGGAACAGCGGGATCCCGGCGACGATGGAGATGGCGAAGGCGTATGCGCCGACGAGCATGAACCCGGCCTGGCCCATGTTGAGCAGGCCGGTGTAGCCGAAGTGGATGTTGAGTCCGATGGCTGCGATGGCGAGTGCCGCCGTCGATGGCGAGAAGGCGGAGGCGGCAATCGCCGTCAGGGTCGTCAGAAATTCATTCACGGTCTTGTCCTTCCTAACCGATGCGCTCTCGGCGCCCGAAAATGCCTTGTGGCCTGACGAGCAGGACGAGGATGAGAATGAGCAGTGCCGTGGCGTACTTG
The DNA here is from genome assembly GCF_004402675.1 of Cryobacterium sp. MDB2-A-1. NCBI lineage: Bacteria > Bacillati > Actinomycetota > Actinomycetes > Micrococcales > Microbacteriaceae > Cryobacterium > Cryobacterium sp. MDB2-A-1. The sequence goes on from NZ_SOFK01000022.1 coordinate 286,470, forward strand.
AAGTCGCCGGGGAGCACGAGGTTCGTGAGCTCGACGACCATGCCGATGATCATCGCGCCGGCGAGGGCGCCGAACGCGGTGCCGAGGCCGCCGAGGGTGACCGCGGCGAACATCAGCAGCAGCAGCTGCAGGCCGGTCTGCCAGTTCACGCCATTGAGCACGAGGCCGAGCATGACGCCGGCGAGACCGGCGAGTCCGGCGGAGGCCGTCCAGACCAGGCGGATGATGGCGTCGACGTCGATCCCGGAGGCCGCGGCGAGCGAGGGGTTGTCCGAAACGGCGCGGGTGGCCCGGCCGATCCGGGACCGGAGCAGGAACAGCCCGACGAGGATGATGACCGCAACGGCGATGCCCATCGCCCAGAGCGACTGAACCGAGAGGGTGATCGGGCCGATTTCGACGGTGACCGGGTTGGCCTTGTCGATCCGGACGGTCTTGGCCCCGATGAAGAACTGGAACGCGTACTGCAGCGCGATCGAGAGCCCGATGGTCACGATCATCAGCTGGGTGTTCGGCAGGCCGCGCTTGCGCAGTGGCTTCCAGATCAGCGCATCCTGGAAGTACCCGGTCGCCGCGCAGACCGCGACGGTGAGGAAGGCGGCGAGGAAGAGGTTGAGACCGAGCTGGTTGGCGAGCACGAATGCCAGCAGGCCGCCGAGGGTCACCTGCTCGCCGTGGGCGAAGTTGCTCAGCCCGGTCGTCCCGTAGATCAGCGAGAGGCCGACGGAGGCGAGGGCGAGCAGCAACCCGAGGCGGATGCCCGACGCGGCCTGCTGGAGGAAGCGCTCCCACGTGACGGAGCCGGTCGTCGCGGAGTCACCCGTCGACGGGGCAGAGGTCGAGAGGCCGGTGCTTTCCCCGCTGACCAGCTTGAAGATGGTGCCGGCGTTGCGACCCAGGCCGCCATTGACGGTTGCCGGGTTGGCGATGCTCGGGTCGAGGGTGTTCCCGCTCGGCAGGCTCGTGGTGTCGAGGGTGACGGTTGAGGGGCCTGCGACCGTGATGGCCACGCCCCACTTGCCCGCGGCATCCGTCACGAGGTTCTCGGTCGTGTCACCGTTCGTGACCGTGAGCCTCACGCCGACGGCGGGGTCGCCGTTGCCCTGCTTGATCGTGCCCTGGATACAGCCTGTGGTGGCATTGGCCACACACGCCGTAGTCGGGACGGCCGTCGCCGCGGAAGCACTCGTCGCGCCGAGGCCCATCAGGCCCAGACTGGCGACTCCGATGAGCAGGAGACCGGCGAGCATCCGCCGGGACGACAGGAGGCCTGCCGTACGTGTTCGCTGCATGAATGGTGTCAAAACGTAACCTCCGTGAACGGGCGGGGCCTCGGGGTGGTCGAGGGGAAAAAACTCGGGTGAACCGGCCCCTGCCAACTTCTTCGTCGACAGTACGTCCCGATTATGTCGCAAATGTTTCGGAGTGGTCCTCGGAATCGTTTCCGTCCTCAAGGAATGCGCACGCGGAGAAGTCGCTTAACATTGGGGAACCGGTCGTTTCCAGGAATTCCCGGACTCTTCTGTTATTTCTCTGCACCAGCAAAAAGGGGTTTCATGGATCAGCCAGATCCGTTCGGTTTCACCGGGCTTACCTACGACGACGTCCTGCTCCTGCCAGGCCACACCGACGTCATTCCCAGTGAAGCAGTGACAATGTCGCGGTTGACCCGGAGAATCAGCGTCGCGACGCCCCTGCTTTCGAGCGCCATGGACACGGTCACCGAGACCAGGATGGCCATCGCCATGGCCCGCGAAGGGGGGCTCGGTGTCCTGCACCGCAACCTGTCGATCGCGGACCAGGCCGAACAGGTCGATCTCGTCAAACGCAGCGAATCCGGGATGATTACCAATCCGGTAACAACTTCGCCGGAGGCCACCGTCGCGGACGTCGACGCCCTCTGCCGGCAGTTCCGGATCAGCGGACTCCCCGTCGTCGATGGAGACGGCGTGCTCGTCGGCATCATCACGAACCGCGATATGCGCTTCGTCACGGCCACCCAGAAGCACACGATGCGGGTGCGCGAGGTGATGACGCGGATGCCGCTCATCACCGGCAAGGTCGGCATGGCGCCGATGGACGCGGTGGCCATCTTCGCCACCCACAAGATCGAGAAGCTTCCCCTCGTCGACGACGCCGGCCGGCTCACCGGCCTGATCACCGTCAAGGACTTCGACAAGAGCGAGGAATACCCGCACGCGACGAAGGACGACGCCGGCCGGCTGCGCGTCGGCGCGGCCATCGGCTTCTTCGGCGACGCGTGGCAGCGCGCGACCGCGCTGCTCGACGCGGGGGTCGACGTGCTCGTCGTCGACACCGCCAACGGCGACAGCGCCGGCGTGCTCGAGATCATCCGCCGGCTCAAGACCGACCCGGCCTTCGCGGCCGTTGATGTCATCGGCGGCAACGTCGCCACCCGGAGCGGCGCCCAGGCGCTCATCGACGCGGGCGCGGACGCGATCAAGGTCGGCGTCGGCCCGGGCTCCATCTGCACGACCCGCATCGTCGCAGGCGTCGGCGTCCCCCAGATCACGGCGGTCTACCAGGCCTCCCTCGCCGCGCGTGAGACCGGGATCCCGGTCATCGCCGACGGCGGACTGCAGTACTCCGGTGACATCGCCAAGGCGCTCGTCGCCGGCGCGGACACCGTCATGCTCGGCTCGCTCCTCGCCGGCTGCGACGAGAGCCCGGGAGAGCTCGTTTTCGTCAACGGCAAGCAGTTCAAGACCTACCGCGGCATGGGCTCGCTCGGCGCGCTGCAGACCCGCGGTAACAAGACCTCCTATTCGAAGGACCGCTACTTCCAGTCGGACGTCCCCTCCGACGACAAGCTCATCCCCGAGGGCATCGAGGGGCAGGTTCCGTACCGCGGTCCGGTCTCCGCCGTCGCGTACCAGCTCATCGGCGGCCTCCGCCAGTCGATGTTCTACGTCGGCGCGCGCACGATCGACGAGCTCAAGCAGAAGGGCAAGTTCGTGCGGATCACCTCCGCCGGGCTCAAGGAATCGCACCCGCACGACGTGCAGATCGTGGTCGAGGCCCCGAACTACCGTCGCTGACCGGGTCGCGCCGGCACACCCAGCCGGGTGCCGGTGCGGCTCAGGTCGCCGCGGCGATCCGCGAGACGGCCTCGCTGAGCACCTCGGGTGAGCAGCCGAAGTTGAGCCGGGCGAAACCGGCGCCCGGAGTGCCGAAGAGCAACCCGGGGAGCAGCGCGACCTTCGCCCGCTCGAGGGCGACCGCTGCCGGATCATCGCCCCAACCGAGCGAGCGCAGGTCCAGCCAGGCCAGATAGCCCGCGCGCGGCTGCTCGTAGCCGACCCCGCCGAGATGCGCGTCGAGGAGCCCGGCCAGCAGTCCCCGGTTCGCCTGGAGCGCGGCGAGCGCGCCGTCGAGCCACGGGCCGCCGTCACGGAACGCCGTGGTGCTCGCGAGCAGCCCGAGGTGGCCGGTGCGCTCGCGGATGCCGGGCGGCAGGGCGGAGGTGAGCAGGCGCATCCGTTCGGAGGCGGTGACGATGAGAGCGCAGGTGAGCCCGGCGAGGTTCCAGGCCGTGCTCGCGCTCGTGACGCAGACGCCGTGCTGGGCCGCGGCAGGGGACACCGTGAGGTACGGGGTGAAACTCTCGGCGCTGTAGGCGAGCGGTGCGTTCACCTCGTCGCTGACCACGAAGGCCCCGTACCGGTCGGCGAGTTCGGCGAGGGCCGTGAGGTCCTCGATGCCGTGCGGATGGCCGAGCGGGTTCTGCGGATTGCAGAGCAGTACGGCGCGGGCGCCCCGGCGGAGCGCGGCTTCGAGGCCGTCGAGGTCGAGCGTCCAGCCGGTCTGGCCGTGCAGGAGCGGCACGTCGACGACCCGGCCGCCCGCCTCGGGCACGAGGTCGAAGAACGGCGGGTAGACCGGGGGAGTGATCACGACCTCGTCGCCCGGCTCGAGGATCATCCGCAGCACCTCGACGACGGCCGAACCCACTTCGTTCGTCGCGACCACCTGCCCGGGGTCGACCGGCCAGCCCCAGCGGCGGGCGGCGAAGGCGGCGAACGCCTGGGCGAGCGGCTCAGCGGATGCCGCGTAGCCGGTGTCGCTCCGGCGCACGGCCTCGAACAGGGCGTCCCTGATCGGCTCGGCGAGCGGGTAGTCGAGTTCGGCGACGAAAAGGGGCAGCACGTCGTCGGGAAACGCCTGCCACTTGAGGCTCGTGCGTTCGCGCAGCAGGGACAACGGTTCGGCTTCAACGTTCATGACAGCAGCTTGCACCTCCTGTGCGGGCGGCGCACCCGTTGATTGCCTCGCTGAGGTGTCGCATATCGAGGTTCGCGGGCGCCACGAACGTCGATCTGCGACACCTCACGAAAGCGGGGGGCGCGCGGGTCAGGGGACGGTCGCGGTGCCGCTCGCGGTGGCGCTGTTGCCGCCGAAGTCGGTCACGGTCAGGTCGACCCGCAACCGGCTGCCCGAGGGGAGCCTGGCGAAGGCGTAGTGCAGGGCAGGGAGGTCGGCGTAGAGGCCGTAGTCGCTCGTGCCGACCCAGCTCTCGGTGCCGTCGCCCTGCACGTTGAGCCGCTCGGGCACGATGATGCCGTCCGGGTCCGCGGTGAGCTCGCCGTAGCTGCCGAGCTTGTCGTCGTAGGCGAAGTAGGTCTCGTTGAGGATGTCTCCGCTCGTGCCGTCGAGGGTGAGACTCAGGAGCACGTCCTGGTAGGTCTCTCCCGCGACGTCACCGGGAGAGTAGTACGCCATCGGCACGTCGATCGTGACGGAGCCGGACCCCGACGTGGCAGTGCCCGTGTCGTCTCCGAGCTGCGCGTACGCGGGCGTCGTGTCGGTGCCGTCGGCCAGGGTGAGCTGGGTGAGGTCGTACCCGCCATGCACCAGGCCAGACCCGCCCGCGTCCACCGTCGCCGGCCGCTCGCCGAGGTAGGTGACCGAGCCGTCTGCCTCGATGAGGCCGTACCGGACGGATGCGCTCGCCGCGTTCCCGAGCCCGGCCGGGTCGAGCGCGGCGCTGATGCTCAGTCCGTCCGCGCCGAAGGAGACCTCGGCGTCACCCCCGGTGAACCGGGTCTTCTGGTCGCCGGGGATCGCACCGCCGGCGGCGTAATAAGAGGTCAGGAAGTCGAGCCAGCCACCTGCGGTGCCGAGTGCACGGTAGTCCTCTGCGAAATAGGCCTTCTGGGGCGGGAAGTAGATCGACAGACCGGTGGCGCCCGCGGTGGACTGGCCGTCGACCTTGTCGACCACCGCCGAACTGATCGCCCGTACGAGCGCATCGGCAGCGTCGGCTTCCGCGGTGTCGCCCTGCCCGATCTCGCCGGCGAGGAGGCCGAGGTCGGTCATGAACGAGTCCTCGGCCGGATCGGGGCTGCGCCCGAAGCCGAGGGTGCTCGCGAGGGTTCGGCCCACGACGGGAGCGAGACCGGCCCCGCGCCCGACCAGGCTGCTGCTGAACGAGGCGAGGGCGGCATCCACCGCCGGCAGCTTGCCGAGGTCGATCAGGGACAGGGTGATCTCGGCCGCGTCGCCCTCGGTTTCGGCCTGGGAGGAGAACCCCTGGATCAGCGCGGAGCCGAGCTCGTCGACGGTGGCGCCCGCGGCGGCCGTCTCGAGGGCCGTGTAGTTCCAGCCGTGACCCGGCTCGAGCTCCTGGGAGGCGAGCAGGCGATCCGCGCGCGGGGCCAGGGTGCTTGCGACCTCGTAGGTCGCCATCAAGCAGGCGTCGAAGCCGAGCAGGTCGAGCTTCGCCACACCGGCCGCGCTCAGGCCGCTGCCGATGGCGTCGTTCAGTTCGGCGAGGCTCAGCGAATCTCCGTCGGCGGACTCGTCACCGCCGACGCCCGGCCAGGATGCGCCGTGATCGGAGATGATCACGGCGTAGTGCTCCGCGGGGTACGCGCTGATGCCGCGGGTGATGAAGTCGGAGAGCACGGCGGGGTCGCCGGTGTCCACGGGGCCGAGGTCGTCCATCACCTCTGCGCCGCCGGGCAGGACGTGCAGGAGCTTCCCGCCGGCCCAGTCGGGCTGGCCGAGCACGGGTTCTGCACTGTAGTCCGCCGAACGGTCGACGAGGGCGACGAGATTGAGGCCGTCGTGCGAGCCGACCTCGCCCATCTCGCCGAGGTCGGCCATCATGAACGGCTCGAGGTCGGTGTCGGCGATCGAGTAGGTGAGAACGGTCCAGCTGCCGGCGGCCGGGCCGTCGCCGCTGTCCGGCTCGACCGGGCTGCCCGTCGTGCACGCGGCGAGACTGACGACCAGGGCCAGTGCGGCCAGCGCCGCGACGGTCCTGCGTGTCGCTCCTGCAGATTGTGCCGTTCGCACAGCTTGCCCCGCTACAGGCCGACGTAGGGGATCATCGCGGTCAGCGCGGCAGCGGCGAGGAAGATCACCACGCCGGTCGACATCAGCACGAGCTGCACCTTGAACTGGCGCACGAGGGCGGCGATGCCGAGCAGGAACAGCGAGATGGACATCAGCACGGTGTTGAGGGTGAGCCGGTCACTGAGGCTGTTGTACTCGTCGCCCTGGCTGATCGTCGCGACCGACTTCGCCTGCGTCTCGGAGTAGCCGCCGAAGAGGGTGCTCTGGTATTCCTCGTCGTCGAGCGGGCTGTGGTACACCGTGGCGTCAGCGGTGTTCTCGGCGTCGGCCCGGGCGATGGCCGCGGCGAAGTCCGTCGAGACCGCCTGGAAGGTCAGGGTGTCGTACTTGCCCGTCGCGTCGGCGGCGATCGCCGCATCCGTGCTGTCCTTCTCGATGTCGAGCTCGGCGAGGCGGTTCCAGACCTGGGTGTCCTCGAGGAATTGCTGGTTGGCCTCGAGATAGAGCGACTCCGCCTCGGTGGACTGCGTCGAACCCTTGGTGTACGCCCCGGCCATCTGGCTGTCGTAGAGCGCCGCCTGGAAGGAGGCATAGGCCGTTGCGATGGAGACGAGGCCGAGGAGGACCGCGATCACGAGCTCCAGGTTGCTGAACATCAGGTTGAGGCGAGGCTTCGCGGACTCGGTGGGCTTTTCGGACGACATCGGGTGCTCCTGGTGCATCGGGCAGGTTTGCGGGCCTCACCTGCGGGATTTGCGCCAGCCTAGCGGTTCACACCCTCCGGTTACGGGCTGCGCCTAAGCTGGGGGTATGGAAATCGAGATCGGCCGCTCCAAGCGCGCTCGCCGCGCGTACGCCTTTGACGACATCGCGGTTGTGCCCAGTCGGCGCACCCGCGATCCCGAAGACGTGAATGTCAGCTGGACGATCGACGCGTATGAATTCGCGATCCCGTTCCTCGCCGCCCCGATGGACTCCGTAGTCTCCCCGACGACGGCGATCATGATGGGCCAGCTCGGCGGCATCGGCGTGCTCGACCTCGAGGGCCTCTGGACCCGCTACGACGACCCGGAACCGCTCCTCGCCGAGATCCGCGAACTTCCGGCCGACCGTGCGACCGCACGCATGCAGGAGATGTACTCCGAACCGATCAAGCCGGCCCTCGTCACCGAGCGGCTCGCCCAGATCCGCGCCGCCGGGGTCACCGTCGCCGGAGCGCTCTCCCCGCAGCGCACCCAGGAACTCTACGAAACCGTCGTCGCCGCAGGCGTCGACCTCTTCGTCATCCGCGGCACCACGGTGTCCGCCGAGCACGTCTCGCTCAACCAGGAGCCGCTCAACCTCAAGAAGTTCATCTACGAGCTCGACGTACCCGTCATCGTCGGCGGTGCGGCCACATACACGGCGGCCCTGCACCTGATGCGCACCGGCGCTGCCGGCGTGCTCGTCGGCTTCGGCGGCGGCGCGGCGTCGACTACCCGGGCCTCGCTCGGCATCCACGCCCCGATGGCCACGGCCGTCGCCGACGTCGCCGGCGCTCGCCGCGACTACCTCGACGAATCCGGCGGACGCTACGTGCACGTCATCGCCGACGGCGGCCTGAGCACCTCCGGTGACATCGTCAAGGCGCTCGCCTGCGGCGCGGACGCCGTCATGCTCGGCACCACCCTGGCCAGGGCGACGGATGCCCCCGGCGGCGGATTCCACTGGGGCGCCGAGGTGCACCACCCGCAGCTGCCCCGCGGCAAGCGGGTCGAGGTCGGCACCGTCGCCCCGCTCGAGACCATCCTGTACGGCCCGACGCCGATCGCCGACGGCACTGCCAACCTCGTCGGCGCCCTGCGCCGGTCGATGGCGACCACCGGTTATTCGACCCTCAAGGAATTCCAGCGCGTCGAGGTGGTTGTCGCGCCGTACCGAACGAACTAGCGTCGAGGTACGCACCACCACCTCGATGGGAGTACGCACATGGCAACAGGGAATTCGGTCACGCGGTCGAACAAGCTGGGACCGGCGGAACGCGCCGCGGCCATTGAGAGGCTGAAATCCAAGGAGGTCGACATCCTCGTCGTCGGCGGCGGGATCGTCGGCGCGGGCAGCGCCCTCGACGCCGTCACCCGCGGACTGAGCGTCGGCATTCTCGAGGCACGGGACTGGGCCAGCGGAACGTCGAGCCGGTCGTCCAAGCTCGTGCACGGCGGCATCCGCTATCTCGAACAGCTCGATTTCCGCCTCGTTCGGGAAGCGCTCACGGAGCGCGGACTGCTCCTGCAGCGGATCGCCCCGCACCTGGTCAAGCCCGTGCGCTTCCTGTACCCGTTGAAGAAGCGGGTCACCGAGCGCTTCTATGTGGGTGCGGGCATGCTGCTCTACGACATCTTCTCGTACACCGGTGGCCGGCCGCCCGGCGTCCCTCACCACCGGCACCTGTCCAAGCGCCAGGTGATGGGCATGATCCCGAGCCTCGACGCCGACGCGACGGTCGGCGGTATCACCTACTACGATGCGCAGGTCGATGACGCCCTGTACACGGCGTCGCTCGTGCGCACCGCCTCGTTCTACGGCGCCCACGCGGCGAGCCGGGTGCGGGTCGAGGGCTTCATCAAGGTCGGCGAGCGGGTCGTGGGCGTGCGCGCGCACGACCTCGAGACCGGCGAACGCTTCGAGGTGCGCGCGAAGCAGGTCGTCAACGCGACAGGCGTCTGGACCGACGACACCCAGCGGATGGTCGGCGAACGCGGCACCTTCAAGGTGCGCGCGAGCAAGGGCATCCACCTCGTCGTGCCGCGTGACCGGTTCCAGTCGGCGATGGGGCTGCTGCTGCGCACGGAGAAGAGCGTGCTCTTCGTGATCCCGTGGGGCAGGCACTGGCTCATCGGCACCACCGACACCGACTGGCACCTCGACAAGGCGCACCCCGCGGCGACGGCCGCCGACATCGACTACCTGCTCGAGCACGTCAATTCGGTGCTGCGGGTGCCGCTGACCCGCGAGGACGTCGAGGGCGTCTACGCAGGTCTCCGGCCGCTGCTCGCCGGGGAGTCGGAGCAGACCTCGAAACTGTCCCGCGAACACCTGGTCGGGCACTCCGTTCCCGGTCTCGTCGTGATCGCCGGCGGCAAGTGGACCACATACCGGATCATGGCGAAGGACGCCATCGACGCGGCCGTTGACGCCCTCGACGGGAAGATCGCCCCGTCAACGACGCACGAGATCCCGCTGCTCGGTGCGGAGGGGTACAAGGCCGCGTGGAACAAGCGCACCCGCATCGCGACGGCATTCGGGCTGCACACCGTGCGGGTCGAGCACCTGCTCAACCGGTACGGTACCCTCACCGACGAGCTGCTCGACCTCATCCGGGAGAGCCCTGAGCTGATCGAGCCGCTCCCGGGAGCCGACGACTACATCCAGGCCGAGGTCGTGTACGCGGCCGGCCACTTGGGCGCCCTCCACCTCGAGGACGTCCTCGCCCGGCGCACCCGCATCTCGATCGAGGCCTGGGATCGCGGGGTCTCCGCGGCGCCGGTCGCGGCCAGGCTGATGGCCGGCGTGCTCGGCTGGGACGCCGAACGCGAGGAACGCGAGGTCGCGGTCTACCTCAAGCGCGTCGCCGCGGAACGCGCCTCCCAGCTCGAACCCGACGACGAGTCCGCCGACCGGGTGCGCCTCGAGGCTCCCGATATCGTCCTGACCGAGCGGTCGGCGATGGGCGACTCCGTCACGCACTGACACAGGCGACACCACCACCGGGCGGATGCCGGGCGCACGTCGTGCGCCCGGCATCCGACTGTGCCCGGCCGGGTGACGGGCGGCTTCGATAGACTAGGGCCCACTTGCCCATAATCTTCAGGAGTCGTAACCATGGTTGACGTTCGGCGGGTCAAGCTTCCCGGAGTGGGTGTGCTGCACACCTTCATCACCGATGACGGCGGCAAGGTCGGCGTCATCGCCCACCGCTCCGGGCACAGCGACCTCATCACCTTCGCGGACGACGAGGGCGGCCCAGACGCGAGCAAGGTCTCCCTCCGCCTCAACGAAGACGAGGCGCACACCCTCGCCGAACTCCTCGGCGGCACCCAGATCACCGAGTCGCTCACCGCGCTCGACCAGATCCCCGGTCTCAGCATCGACTGGTTCACGGTCGACTACGAGGATCACATCGCCGGCCAGACCCTCGGCAACCCCGCCGACCGCGGCATCGCCGGCCTCACGGTCGTCGCCGTCGTGCGCGGCGAGTCCGCCAACCCGGCACCGGCCCAGGACTTCCGGGTCTTCCCCGGCGACACCCTCGTCGTCGCAGGATCCCCGGAGAAGGTCGCCAAGGCCTTCACGTTCTTCCGCACCGGTGAACTCAAGGCCAAGACCGTCGACGCGCCCCCCGGGGGCTAACCAATGAACCTTGGCACGGACCTGATCACACTCGGCATCCTGCTGGTCGTGGCTTATGTGCTCGGGCGCGCCGCAAAACTGATCGGCCTGCCGTCCATCCCGATCTACATGATCGTCGGCCTGCTCGCGAGCCCGTACACCCACTGGTTCCCGCTCGACTTCCACTCCGCAGACATCGAGCTCATCGCCGTCTTCGGGCTCATCCTGCTCCTGTTCAGCCTCGGCCTCGAGTTCGACCAGGAGGAGTTCTTCAACGACGCCGGGAAGCTGCTGCTCTCCGGCGGCTCCTACGTCGTGATCAACATGGGCATCGGGTTCGCCTTCGGCATGATGGTCGGCTGGGGCACCCGCGAGGCCCTCGTCATCGCCGGCATGACCGGCACCTCCTCGAGCGCGATCATCACCAAGCTCCTGATCGAGCTGCGCCGGCTCGCCAACAAGGAGACGCCGATGATCCTCGGCGTGACCGTGGTCGGCGACATCTTCATCGCGGTGTACCTGTCGATCGTCTCGGTCGTGCTGAGCGGCAAGACCGAGATCTGGCCGATCGTGCTGCAACTGAGCATCGCGTTCCTCTTCCTCGTCGTGATGTTCTCGCTCGCCCGGTGGGGCGGACGGGTCGTGTCCCGCCTGGTCCGCACCAAGGACGACGAACTCTTCACGATCCTGTTCTTCGGGCTGGCCGTGCTCTTCGCCGGCATCGGCGAGATCATCGGGGTGACGGATGCGATCGGCGCGTTCCTGATCGGTGTCGTCCTCGGCGCGAGCACCTACCGCACCCGGCTCGAACGTGTCGCCGTCCCGTTGCGGGACATCTTCGCCGCGTTCTTCTTCCTCAACTTCGGCCTCGCGCTGCACATCAATGAGTTCGGTTCGGTCATCCTCGTGGTGCTCGCGGCGGTTGTGATGACCTTCGTGCTCAACCTGATCTCGGGGATGCTGCTGGCCCGGTTGCACTCGATGGGGATCTCCGAGGGGCTCAATGCCGCCGCGATCCTGGTGAACCGCGGAGAGTTCACGCTCATCCTCGCGACCCTCTCTGTCGGAGCGGGCCTGAACGGGCTACTCCAGCCGTTCGCGGGCCTCTACGTGCTCACCATGGCCATCCTCGGTCCGCTCTTCGCCGCTAATTCCGAGAGGCTCGGCGCCCTGCTGCCCGGACGCCGCCGGAAGCGCGCGGGCGTCCGGCCCGACCGCGACCCGATGCACGCCGAGGAGTTCCGGCTCGTCGACGCGGCGACAGCGGGCGCGCTGAGCGACCAGGACGCGCAGCGCGCCGCCGCCCACCTCGGCGACCAGCCGCTGCCTTCATCCCGGCCGGAGCCGCGGAAGCGCACGGACCACGACCGCCGCGCCGACCACGACGAACGGGCGGAACAGGCCGAACGCGGCGAATACGTCAAGCACGTGGTGGATGACGGCATCGACGAACTCGACGGGCCGACACCGCTGCCGGCCTCAGTCCGACCGAACACGGCCCCGCGCCCGAGCGCACGCGTGAACCCAGACCCAGACCCAGATGCCGATGACGAGACGCAGGCGCACGCACCTGCCGACGTGCACGTTCCTGCCGACTCGCACCCCGCCGCCGCCCCGGAATCGGACCGGGATTCCGGCGTCGATTCCGGCCAGGCCGCAGAGGCCGACGCAGACGCCGACCCGATGGCCGACTACGCCAAACGACTTTCGCGCACTCGCGCCCAGAGGGACAAGCCGGCACCCGACGCCGGGACAGGTGACTACCAATGATCCGCATGATGCTCCGCCCCCGCTGGATTCTCGCGCTCCTGCTCGCCCTCGCCGTCGCGGCCGGCTTCGCGGCGCTCGGGCGCTGGCAGCTCGAACGCGCCGTCGCATCCGGTGTGGTCGTCGAGAAGAGCACCGAGACCGTGAAACCCCTCGCCGACGTCGTGACTCCCGGAGGCGCCCCCCGTGACGCGGCGACCGGCCAGCTCGTCACCGTCGACGGCAGCTACGTGCCCGGCGACGAGCAGCTCATCAGCGACCGGTCCAACGACGGGACCTCCGGCTACTGGGTCGTGAGCCACTTCATCGTCGGTGCGGCAGGCACGGGGAACGGCGCGGGCGCGAGCATCGCGGTCGCCCGCGGCTGGGCTCCGGACGAGGCGACAGCCCGGTCGACGATGGAAGGCCTCGCGTCGGCCCCGGCCAACCAGGTCGTCACCCTGGCCGGCCGGTTCCTCCCGACCGAAGCCCCCGTCGTTCCCGCAGACGGCCGTGACCCGCACGGCATGACGACGGTGTCCACCGCGGCCCTGATCAACCTCTGGGCCGGCTTCGACGGCACAGCGGTCTACCCGGGCTACATCGTCGACGGGACCGCGGCATCCGGTCTCACGGGAATCGATTCGCCGGCACCGCTCACGGATGTCTCCCTCAACTGGCTGAACATCTTCTACGCCATCGAGTGGGTCGTCTTCGCCGGCTTCGCCGTGTTCCTCTGGTACCGCCTCGTCCGGGACGCCTGGGAGCGCGAGGAGGAGCTCCGCGAGGAAGCGGCGATATCCGCCGGTTAGAATTGGCGCATGCCACTCGAACCCAAACGCGCTGATATCCCCAGCATCCCGGGGGCGTTGAAGCTCTACCAGACGTCCTCGATCATCACCGGCGTCTTCCTGCTGCTGCTCTGCGCCGAGGTCATCCTCAAGTTCGGCTTCCAGTACGAGCTCGAGCTCGGCGGCCCGTACGGGCTGCTCGTCCCGCGCGACACCGTCACCGCGTTCAATCTGAGCACCGCGATCCTGATCATGCACGGCTGGTTCTACGTGTTGTACCTGTTCGCGGACTTCCGGCTCTGGAGCCTGATGCGCTGGCCGTTCAGCCGGTTCCTGCTGATCGCCCTCGGCGGCGTGATCCCCACCCTGTCCTTCTTCCTCGAGGGCCGCGTCGCCCGCGAGGTCCGCGCCTGGCTTTCCGCCAGGGCACTTTCCGACGCCGAGGGTGCGGAGGCCCGTTCATGACTGCAGTTGCCGACCCGACCGTGGTCGTGACTCCGACGGAGGCGTCCGGCATCGACCGACCCGTGCTCGTGGTGGACTTCGGCGCCCAGTACGCCCAGCTGATCGCGCGCCGCGTGCGCGAGGCATCCGTCTACTCGGAGATCGTCGCACACTCGATCACCGCTGCGGAGGTCGCCGCGAAGAACCCGGTCGGGATCGTGCTGAGCGGAGGACCCTCGAGTGTCTACGCCGAGGGCGCCCCGACCTTCGACCCCGCGATCTTCGACCTCGGTATTCCCGTGCTCGGCATCTGCTACGGCTTCCAGGTGATGGCGACCGCCCTCGGCGGCGAGGTCGCCCACACCGGGCTCAGCGAATACGGGTCGACCCCCGTGACGGTCGCGAGCGGCGACAACGTCCTCCTCGCCGGGCAGCCGAACGAGCAGACCGTGTGGATGAGCCACGGTGACTCCGTCTCCCGCGCCCCTGCCGGCTTCGCGGTGCTCGCCTCGACCGGCTCGACCCCGGTCGCCGCGTTCGCGAACGACGAGCGCCGCCTCTACGGCGTGCAGTGGCACCCCGAGGTCAAGCACACCGAATTCGGCCAGGACGTGCTCGAGAACTTCCTGCACCGCGCCGCCGGGATTCCCGCCGACTGGAACAGCGGCAACGTCATCGCCGAACAGGTCGCGAAGATCCGCGCCCAGGTCGGCACCGGCAAGGTCATCTGCGGGCTCTCCGGCGGCGTCGACTCCGCCGTGGCCGCGGCGCTCGTGCACAAGGCCATCGGCGACCAGCTCGTCTGCGTCTTCGTCGACCACGGCCTGCTCCGCCAGGATGAACGCCGCCAGGTCGAGGAAGACTACGTCAAGGCCACCGGCGTGCGCCTCGTCACCGTGGACGTACGCGAGCAGTTCCTCGCCGCGCTCGAGGGTGTCAGCGACCCGGAGACCAAGCGCAAGATCATCGGCCGCGAATTCATCCGCACCTTCGAGCAGGCCCAGGCCGAACTCATCAGGGAGGCCGCGGAGAAGGACGGCGACCCGATCCGCTTCCTCGTCCAGGGCACCCTGTACCCAGACGTCGTCGAGTCCGGCGGCGGCAGCGGCACCGCGAACATCAAGAGCCACCACAACGTCGGCGGCCTGCCGGAAGACCTGAAGTTCGAGCTCGTCGAACCGCTCCGCACCCTGTTCAAGGACGAGGTGCGTGCGATCGGCGCCGAACTGGGTCTGCCGCCCGAGATCGTGCAGCGCCAGCCGTTCCCCGGTCCAGGCCTGGGCATCCGCATCGTCGGTTCGATCACTTTCGAACGGCTCGAACTGCTGCGGCACGCGGATGCGATCGTGCGCGCCGAGCTGACCGCCGCCGGCCTCGACGGGGTCATCTGGCAGTGCCCGGTCGTGCTGCTCGCGGATGTCCGTTCCGTCGGCGTCCAGGGCGACGGCCGTACGTACGGTCACCCGATCGTGCTGCGCCCGGTCTCCTCTGAGGACGCGATGACGGCCGACTGGACCCGCCTGCCGTACGACCTGCTCGCCCGCATCTCCAACCGCATCACGAACGAAGTGGATGGCGTCAACCGCGTCGTTCTCGACGTCACGTCGAAGCCGCCGGGAACCATCGAGTGGGAGTGAGCGCTCCCCGCTGAGCGACTCCCGCTGCAGCACGAAAGAAGCACCCTCGTCGTCGAGACGAGGGTGCTTCTTTCGTAACCGGGCGAAGGCGGTGCGTTTCCGGTGCGCTCCGGGTGGCGATCACCGGAACGTGACAGCTGTCATGGGGCAGCGGTGACAGGAGGGACTTCCGGCGTCGTGGCATCCGCGTGAGGATGAGTGGGAAGCGTCGACGGGAGCCGCTTCGGCTCTCCGTCGTCTCCCGCGGAGGCCTCCTCGCGGCGGCAGCCGGCCGGGCATTCCGGTCGGGGCGTCGTCCCCGGACGAAGGTGACGCCCATGGATTCCACGGTTCCGGAAACACGCGGGTTCGATGATGAGCCGCGCTCGCCGGGCGCTGTGCCCCGGAGCGTCCCTGCCGAGGAATCCGCACCGCGGCACCGCATCCACTCCGACGGCGATGAGATCGCCGCGGAGGCCATCGTCCTGTTCCGGAACGCCGCGGCCCGGCCGCGCGTCGAAGCCGTGTACACCGGCGCGGACGGCTGGGTCGACGTGCCGGGACGCGCCGTGTTCACCCGTGCGCTCGCGGATCACTACCGGCAGGCGGGCGTCGCGATGGTCCGGTTGGCCTGGCGGTTCCGCACCCGCACCTTCTCGATGAGCCGGGCGACCGCGCGGCCCGGCGGGCCGGACGGGCAGTGGCGCGTCGAGGCTTCGTCCTCCCGGCACTGACCGCCCGGGCGTTGGTCGGGACTTCTGGGCAGATCCCCACCCCGTTCGGGGGGTTTTTCGCTGTCGGTGTTTGCTAGAGTCCATACGCGACCTTCCACTTCACAACTGCCGTGATCGCGGGCAGTCGTCCGACGTCGGGAGGGGGCAGGGATGAGCTTCGACACCACCCAGCCCGCACTTCCCGCACCGGTGAAGGGGCAGGGCTCGCAGATCCGGGTGTTGCTCGTCGAGGATCACGTCCTCCTGCGCACGGCGCTCCAGGCCGTCTTCTCGCTCGAAGCCGACATCGAGGTCGTTGCCGCGATCGGCGACGGCGCCGAGGTCCTCTCGACGGTGCGCCGGACCGCTCCCGATGTCATCGTCCTCGACATCCACCTGCCGACGATCGACGGCCTGGGGCTGTTGCCGCTGATCCAGGCCGCCGACCCGCGGGTGAAGGTGCTGCTGCTCGCGAGCCATCCGCGCCCCGGTGACGTCCGCCGCGCCATCCAGGGCGGCGTGGACGGCTTCCAGCACACGGACCTCGCCTCAGAGCGCCTGATCGCGGTCATCCGGAAGATCCGGGCCGGCGAACGCGTGGTCGACCCGCAGCTCGCGATCAACGCGATGATGCACGGAGAATCACCGCTCACCGCGCGGGAGACCGAGGTCCTTTTCCTCGCGGCGGGGGGACGGAGTGCCCCAGAGGTCGCACGCGCCCTGCACCTGAGCCCTGGGGCCGTCCGGAACTACCTCTCGGCGGCATCCGCCAAGCTCGGGGCGAGCAACCGGTCAGAGGCGATCCGCATTGCGACAGACAAGGGCTGGATCTGAGCCGGCCTCCGGCTCTGCGACCCCTGCCTTAACGACGTGAAGTCGGAGATCTTCCTGACGAAAATCTCCGACTTCACAGTGTGTGCGGCGATGTCCTGCTCTCGCCAGGGTGCGAGCGAGCTAGTTTCGCGAGATCGCGAAGAGGCGGAGCAGCTCGACGTAGAGCCAGACGACAGTCACCATGATGCCGAACGCGCCGGACCAGCCGTACTTGCGGGCGACCCGGTTGTTGACGCCACGCTGGATGAAGTCGAAGTCGAGCACGAGGGAGTACGCGGCCATGAGCACCGCGAGGATTCCGATCGCGACGCCGAGCGGGATGCCGAAGATCTTCACGTTGCTGCTGAGGCCGAACGGGCTGTCGACGGCGCCGAAGGCGACGAGGCCGAAGTTGAGCATCGAGAACACGAAGTAGCCGACCATCGCGATCAGGAAGACCTTGGTCGCGCGCTTCGAGGCGCGGATCTTGCCGCTTGCGAACAAGGCGAGGGTCACACCGACGACCACGAGGGTCGCGAGCACGGCCTGGACGACGACGCCAGGGTAGATGGCCTCGAAGATGTACGAGATACCGCCGACGAAGAGGCCTTCCGCTGCGGCGTACGCGAGGATCAGGCCCGGTGACGGCTCCTTCTTGAAGGCGTTGACCAGGCCGAGCACGAGGCCGGCGATCATGCCGAGGAACGGCAGGAACGGCATCGTGGGAGTGAGCAGCCAGCTGGCCGCTGCTGCGACGAGCAGAAGGGCGAAGCTCAGCGTGGTCTTCACGATGGTGTCTTCGTAGGTCATCCGGCCGGTGTCCTGCGAGCCTGCGGACGGCGCTTCGTAGATGCGCTGCAGGTCAGCTTCGGTCAGGCCGTTCGCTGCCGCGGATCCTTGTGCGGCAAAGGCGGGATTGCGCGAGAATGCGGGGTTTGAGGATGCCATGTTCCTAAGATCTCAATCAGCTCGGGTATTGTCAACGCCGGGGATCCGGCACTACGCCGGTGGGCGTTTCTGAGAGTCTATTCAGCCCTGCTGGGCGTCTGCCTTGTAGATCCTGAGGGGTTGTCCCCGGTGTCGCCTGTTCCGGCCGTTTCGCCGGCCGGCGGCGGATTGAGCCGCGCCCAGCGTCGCCGTGCGAGAGCGCGGGCGACCCACGCCGCGGCGATCACGGTCACCGAACCGGCCACGTCTCCGACCCAGTTCTGCGACGAGTTGTGCAGCGACAGCTTGAGGGCGAAGCTCACGACGACGGGGGCGAGCAGCACGAGGTAGCTGATCCCCGGCCGGTGCCGCACGAACAGCCAGCACGCGAGGAGTACGGCGAACGCGCCGGTGAAATCGGGGCCGGCCAGGAGCGTGAGCGCGGCGATTTCCGCGGGGAGGATCACCAGCAGTCGCCGCCAGAGGGCCCCGGGCAGCGCGAGCCAGCCGAGCAGCTGCACGGCGGGCCCGATGGCGAGGAAGAAGAGACTGTAGGTGCTCGTGAGGTTCGTCGCGGCAACGCCGAGGGCGATGGCAGAGACTCCGAGCGTGAGGCGGGCGCGATACACCGCCGGCGAGTGGCGCCGGGTGTCGGGTTCCCTCCAGAGTGTCATGGCTTCGAGTCTGCCAGCAGCGCGTATGGTCAGGGAATGCAACCGATCGTGATCGGTCACCGCGGGGCGAGCGGTTACCGGCCGGAGCACACCCGCGGCGCCTATGAGCTCGCGGTTGCCCTCGGTGCGGACGCGGTCGAACCCGACGTCGTCGTCACCCGCGACGGCGTGCTCATCGTGCGTCACGAGAACGAGATCTCCGCGACGACGGATGTTGCGGCCCATCCCGAATTCGCCGCTCGCCGCACCCGGAAGGTCATTGACGGCATCCGCATGACGGGCTGGTTCACCGAGGACTTCACCTGGGCCGAGCTGCGCACCCTGCGAGCTCGCGAACGGCTGCCGGCACTCCGCAAGGCCAGCGCGTCCTTCGACGGCCGATTCCCGCTGCTGCGGTTGCGCGACGTGTTCAAGCTCATGGACCGGGTGTCCAGCCGGGCGAGGCGCCCGGTCGGCGTCGTCGCCGAGATCAAGCACGCGAGCTATTTCGAGTCGATCGGCCTCCCTGTCGACGAACTCTTCGCCGCCGAGGTGAACACCGCCGGCTGGAACGCCGGCGACGGGCGGCTCACGATCGAGAGTTTCGAACGCACCCTGCTCGACCAGGTCTACGCACGCGGCATCTATGGGAAGCGGATCTTCCTGCTCGAGGCGACGGGGAAACCGGCCGACCAGGTGCGCCTGCTCGGCCGCTCGGCCCCCGACTACGCGGACTACCTGACCGACCAGGGCCTCTACGGGCTGAGCGGTCTCGTCGACGGCGTCAGCGTGCCGAAGTCGCTCGTCCTCGAGATCGGGGCGGACGGACACGTCACGGGAGCTTCCGATCTCGTCGACGCCGCCCACGCCGCCAACCTCGAGATCTACTGCTGGACGCTGCGCCCGGAGAACGTGTTCCTTGCGAAGACCTTCCAGCGCGGGCGGTTCCGCGCCGACTTCGGTGACTGGCAGACCGAGTTCCGCACCATCATGGGCACCGGGATCGACGGGGTCTTCGCCGACCACCCCGACCTCGCCGTTGCGGTCCGTGACGAACTCGCCGCAGAGGCCCGCGAAGACCGCTGACCCGGGCGGCCGCCGGTCGACGTGCCTCCGGTCGACGTGCTGCCGGCAACGCCGGCATGCGGCCGGGTGCCCCTGCCGGTGTCAGGGGCACCGCTTAGACTTGGAGGCGAGATGATGACGCCCTTCGACCCGGACAACACCCCCGCACGCACTTCTTCGGCAACGCCGATAATCCTGGACGGCTATGGCGACGGCTACGGCCCCGGCCGCCCCGATGGCGAGCCCGGCCAGCGGCAGAGTCCCCTGCTCGACGGGCTCAACCCGCAGCAGCTCGAAGCCGTCGAGTACCGCGGGCCGTCCCTCCTCATCATCGCGGGTGCGGGCAGTGGCAAGACGAGCGTGCTGACCCGCCGCATCGCGAGCCTGCTCGAGACCCGGGAGGCCTACCCGAGCCAGATCCTCGCGATCACCTTCACGAACAAGGCCGCCGCCGAGATGCGCGAGCGGGTCAAGGTCCTCCTCGGCGAGGGTTCAGAGGGCATGTGGATCTCGACCTTCCACTCCTCCTGCGTCCGCATCCTGCGTCGCGAGGCAGAGAGCGCCGGCCTCTCCTCGAGCTTCAGCATCTACGACTCCGCGGACACCAAGGTCACCCTCAAGCGCATCATCAAGTCGCTCGACGCCGACACGTACGGATTCACGCCCGGCAACGCCGCCGCGAAGATCTCCAAGCTCAAGAACGAGCTCGCCGACGTCGATTCCTACGCCCGCAACGTCAACCTCAGTGACCCGCAGGAGGTCATGTTCATCGAGATCTTCCGCCAGTACACGCAGCGCCTGCGTGCGGCGAACGCCCTCGACTTCGACGACCTGATCGGCGAGACGGTCTACCTGTTCCGCGCCTTCCCCCGCGTCGCCGCAACCTACCGGCGGCGCTTCCGGCATATCCTCGTCGACGAATACCAGGACACCAACCACGCCCAGTACTCGCTCGTACGCGAACTCACGCTACCCGTCACCGCAGAGCTCGCCGACGAACTCGAGGCGACCGGCGTGCACGTGCGCAACCTGCGCGAGCCGACTGGCGGCATCCCCGGTGCCTCCCTCACCGTCGTCGGCGACTCCGACCAGTCCATCTACGCCTTCCGCGGCGCCGACACCCGCAACATCAGCGAATTCGAACGGGACTTCCCCGGCACGAAGGTCATCCTGCTCGAGCAGAACTACCGCTCGACCCAGAACATCCTCTCGGCGGCGAACGCCGTGATCGGCCACAACTTCGACCGCAAAGACAAGAAGCTGTGGAGCGCGGGCGGCGACGGCGAGAAGATCGTCGGCTACACCGCGTACAACGGTCACGACGAGGCCCAGTTCGTCGCGGACGAGATCGAGACGCTGCACGGGGCCGGCATGGCGTACCGGGACATGGCCGTGTTCTACCGCACCAACGCCCAGACCAGGGCGCTCGAGGAGATCTTCGTCCGCGCCGCCGTGCCGTACCGGGTCGTCGGCGGCACCAAGTTCTACGAGCGCGCCGAGATCAAGGACGCGCTCGCCTACCTGATCGCGGTCGCCAACCCCGACGACGAGCTCGCCCTGCGGCGCATCCTGAACACCCCCAAGCGCGGCATCGGCCCCGCAACGGAGACCGGGCTCGGCAGCTTCGCCGAGGCCAACCAGATCAGCTTCCGCGAGGCGATGCGCGATTCCGCGTCCCTCGGACTCGGCCAGAAGGTCACCGGCGCGATCCTGCAGCTGGCCGGCGTGCTCGACGAGGCCGCCCTCAAGATCGACCCGGCGTATCCCGGCGGGCCGGTGAACGTCTCCGAGCTGCTGACCTTCGTGCTCGAGGGCAGCGGGCTGCTCACGGTGCTGCGCAACAGCCGCGACCCCCAGGACGAAGCGCGGGCGGAGAACATCGAGGAACTCGTCGCCCAGACGAAGGACTTCAACCGGGAGAACCCCGACGCCGGCCTCGTCGACTTCCTCACCCAGGTCTCGCTCGTCGCGGCAGCGGACGACCTCGACGACGCCTCGGGCACCGTCTCCCTGATGACACTGCACACCGCGAAGGGCCTCGAGTACGAAGCCGTGTTCCTGACCGGGGTCGAGGAGGGGCTGCTGCCCCACCAGATGTCGGCGAACGAGCCGGGCGGCCCCGCCGAGGAACGCCGCCTGTTCTACGTGGGCATCACCCGGGCCCGGCAGCGCCTCTACCTCTCGCTCGCGATGACCCGCGCCCAGTTCGGCGAGATCAACGTGGCCATGCCGAGCCGTTACCTCCAGGAGATCCCGGCCGCGCTGATCGACTGGAAGCAGTCGCCCGGCATGGCCAACTCCCGGAACGGCACCCAGTCGCGTGCGCTCAATCGCAGGGACGGCTTCGGCGGCGGCTTCAACTCCACCCGCAGCGGTTTCAGCGAGCTGCCGCCCGCCCCGAAACCGAAGACCGAGTGGGCGAACGCCGTCACCCAGGTCCGCGACAACGGCGACCTCGAGCTCGCGGCCGGCGACCGGATCCGGCACTCGAGCTTCGGCGACGGGCGCGTCAACCAGGTCACCGGCGAGGGCACCAAGCGGGTCGCACACGTCCAGTTCGATACGGCGGGCGCAAAGAAGCTCCTGATCAAGATCGCGCCGATCGAGAAGATCTAGTGTCGGAGGGACTCCTCGAACGGGTGCGTTCGCTGCGCGCGCTCGACATCGAAGTGGCCGTGCGAGCGAGCCTCGCGATGGCACTTCCACTGGTGCTCCTCGTGGTCTGGGGGCGCCTCGACTGGACCGCCTACGCGTCCTTCGGTGCGATGACGGCGCTCTACGGCCGCAACGAGCCCTACCGGCTCCGTGCCCGCACCATCAGCATCGGCGGGGGATTCCTGCTCGTGAGCATCACCCTCGCGCTCATCGTGGCCATCGCCGGTGCGAGCCTTCCCCTCCTGACCGCCGGCCTGCTGTTCGTCGTGGCCGCCGGCATCCTGATCGCCGCGACCGCCGGGCTCGTGCCCGGCACCCCGCTGTTCTTCGTGTTCGCGTTCGCGGTCTGCGCCCAGGTGCCGACGCCCGCGGCGGAATTCGGACCGCGGCTGCTCGTGGCGGTGTGCGGTGCGGTCTTCGCCTGGTTGCTGACGATGTCCGGCTGGACGCTCCGGCGGCTCTCGGGGGACCGGTCTGCCGTGCTGTTCAAAGGTCTGCCGCGGCGGCCGCGCCTCTGGCCGCGGGCCGTCACCGATCCGCAGGTCTGGCTGGCGATCCTGCAGAACGTCGTGGGCGTGCTCATCGCCGGCGGTCTGGCGATCGCCGCCGGAATCGGGCACCCCTACTGGGCCGTTGTCGCCGTCGTCGCCGTGCTGCCGCCGCCCCGGGCGGCCCACTCGATCTCCCGGGCCGTGCACCGCGTGGTCGGGACCGCACTGGGCGTGGTCGTGACTGGCCTCGTGCTGTTGCCTGGGCCATCCGTCGCGTGGCTCGTGGTCGTGATCGCGGTCAGCCAGTTCGGCGCCGAGATCCTGGTCGGCAAGCACTACGGCGCCGCGCTGCTCTTCATCACCCCGCTCGCCCTCTCCGTCGTGCACCTCAGTAGTCCCGTTCCGGTGCCCGCCCTGCTCGTCGACCGCATCGTCGAGACCGCACTCGGGGCGGCGGTCGCGATCCTGCTCGTGCTGCTCTTCCGGTTCGGCTCCGGAAAGCGGACCGGCGCAGCAGCATAGGCGGCAGGTGAGGCGGATTTCATAGCCGGCACATAGGCTTCCGAAAGGCTCCCCATCGGAAGCGGCCCGATGCTCGGAACATGAGCCTCGACACCAGACCCCTGCGCCTCCAGCAGCGTCTCCCCGAGACGACGCACACCCGCCGTCAGCCCGCCCCACGCGTCAACCCGAACTACCCGAGACGGATGCGCCTCGCCGACACCCTGCAGGTGCTCTGCATCGTCTCGGTCGCGCTCGCCGTCGCCCTCTTCCTCGGCTCCGGTGGGGCCGCCCGCTTCGGCACCCCCGCGGACGCCCTCACCTCGATCGGCATCGTCACCGGCCTCGTCGGCACCGACCTGCTGCTCGTGATGACACTGCTCGCCGCCCGGCTGCCCGCGATCGACCGCGCCTTCGGCCACGACAGCGCCATGGCGCTGCACCAGTCCCTCGGCAAGCCGGCCCTCTACCTGATCCTCGCCCACGCGGTCTTCCTCATCATCGGGTACGCCCTCTCCAGCGAGGTCAACGTGTTCGCCGAAACGTGGAACATGCTCACCCAGATGCCGGACATGCTCCTGGCCTTCATCGCGCTCGGGCTGCTCGTGTTCGTGGTCGTCACGTCGCTCGTCATCGTGCGCCACAAGCTGCCATACGAGGTCTGGCACATCGTGCACCTGCTCTCGTACGTCGCCGTGCTCGCCGCACTGCCGCACATGCTGACCGCCGGTACGGTCCTCGTCGCCGGCTCGCCGCAGTGGTACTACTGGCTCGCCCTCTACGTCGCCGTGGCCGGATCTATCGTGGTCTACCGGGTGGTGCTCCCGATCGTGCGGTCGCTGCGCTCCCGGCTCGTCGTGGCCGGCATTGATCGTGAGGCGCCCGGTGTCGTGTCGATCCGCCTCACCGGCCGCCGGCTTCACCACCTGCAGGCGACCGCAGGCCAGTTCTTCATCTGGCGGTTCTGGACGCCCGGGCAGTGGTGGCAGGTGCACCCGTTCTCGCTCTCCGCCGCGCCGGCCCACAACTCCCTCCGGGTCACGGTGCTCGCCCTCGGCGACGGTTCGACCGACCTCGCCTCGGTGCCGGTCGGGACCCGGGTGAGCTTCGAAGGCCCGTACGGGTTGTTCACCGACCGGGCCAGGACGAGCCCGCGGATCGTGCTCGTCGCCGCAGGCATCGGCGTCGCCCCGATCCGGGCGCTCCTGGAAACGGCGACATTCGCGCCGGGCCAGGCGACCGTGCTGTTGCGCTCGCACTCCGTCGCGGACAGCTACCTCGTCGACGAGATCGCCGAGCTCTGCCGCGTGCGGGGAGCCGAGTTCCGGATCATCGCGGGCAAGCGTGCGCCCGGAGCCCACAGCTGGCTGCCCGGTGACGCCGTCAACGCGCGGATCTCCCTCAGAACCCTCGTCCCGAATCTCAGCGAATCGGACGTCTACATTTGCGGTCCACGGCGGTGGACCGACGAGGTCGTGCGGGATGCCCGCTCGGCCGGTCTACCCACGCAACAGATCCACTTCGAAAGGTTTGACTGGTGAGAAAACGAGCAGCGGCTGCGGCCGCAACAGCGTCCCTGTCCGTACTGGCAATCGGGTGGCTGGTCGGAACACCGGCCGTCGCCTCCCTGCAGAACACCCTGGGCGGATCCGCGACGGATGCGACGGTGTCTGCCGCCGCATCCGCCCCGGCCGTTTCGACCCCCACAGCCACGGCCACGGCGCCGGCGGTCGCCACCGCGACTCCGACCGCGACCGCGACGGCTACCCCGGCCGCGGCCGCCCCGGCGGCCGGCGTCACCGGAACCTTCACCGGTTCCGTCGTCGCCACTCGGTTCGGGAACATGCAGGTCTCCGCCACGATCGCGGCCGGCACGATCACCGACGTCACTGCGCTCCAGCTGACCGACAAGGATTCCAAGTCGGTCCAGATCAGCAACCGGGCCGCCCCCGTGCTCAAGGCCGAAGTGTTGAAGGCACAGTCCGCCGCGGTGGCGAATGTGAGCGGCGCGACCTACACGACCCAGGGGTACCTCACCTCGTTGCAGGCGGCGCTCGACGCTGCCGGGTTCTAGCCGAGGGCATCCGTTTCGCCGGGCAGAGGGGAACCTGTGAACTCGTGCAGCGCACATTGGCGACGCACAGGTTCCTCTCAGGTCCTCGATAGAGATTCATTGGATTCGCCGGGGATGCTCACCTTATGAGCCTCGACACGCGCGCACGCCCGCACCAAGCCAGGCCGCGCATCCACCCGAATTACCCGCGGCGGATGCGACTGGCCGACAGCCTGCAAATCCTCGCGGTGGTCTCGGTGGCGCTCGTCGTCGCGGTCTTCCTCGCCGACGGGGGAGCGGCCAGGATCAGCACACCCGCCGACGCCATCACGGCACTCGGAATCGTCACCGGGCTGGTCGGCACCGACCTCCTCCTCGTGATGATGCTGCTCGCCGCGCGGCTGCCCGCGATTGACAGGGCGTTCGGCCACGACAGCGCGATGGCGCTGCACCAGTCGCTCGGCAAGCCGGCGCTCTACCTGATCCTCGCCCACGCCGTGCTGCTCACCATCGGGTATGCGCTCGTGCAGCCCGCCGGGTTCTTCGACGAGGTCTGGATCATTTTCTCGTCGCTCCCGGACATGCCGCTGGCCTTCCTCGGGCTGGGCCTGCTCATCGCCGTCGTGGTCACCTCGCTCGTCATCGTGCGGCACAAGTTCCGCTACGAGGTGTGGCACCTCGTGCACCTGCTGTCCTACGTCGCCGTGCTCGTCGCGATTCCGCACCAGCTCAGCGTCGGCACCCTGTTCCGCGAGGGATCGCTGCAGCGCTACTACTGGCTCGCCCTGTATGCGGGCGTTGCCGGGTCCATCATCCTCTTCCGCTTCATCGTGCCGATCGTGCGATCGCTGAGGGCCCGCCTCACCGTGGTCGGAGTCGACCAGGAGGCCCGTGGGGTCGTCTCGATCCGCCTGTCCGGCCGGCAGCTGCGCAGCCTCAGGGCGAAGTCCGGCCAGTTCTTCATCTGGCGGTTCTGGACCCCCGGGTTGTGGTGGCAGGCGCACCCGTTCTCGCTCTCTGCCGCGCCCACCGGCTCGTCCCTCCGCATCACCGTCCGCGGGCTCGGCGACGCGTCTTCCACGCTCCCGCGCGTGCCCGTCGGCACCCGGGTGAGCTTCGAAGGCCCGTACGGGCTCTTCACCGACTTCGCCCGCACCTCGCCGCGGATCGTCCTGATCGCCGCGGGCATCGGAGTCGCCCCGATCCGCTCGCTTCTCGAGACCGCCACGTTCGCACCCGGGCAGGCGACCGTGCTCCTCCGGTCGAGCACCGTCGACGACACCTACCTCGTCGATGAACTCGCCGCCCTCTGCCGCGCCCGTGGCGCCGAACTGCGCATCATCGCCGGCAAGCGCGCCCCGGGAACCAGCAGCTGGCTCCCCGGCGACGCGGTCCAGGCCCGGATCACCCTCGCAACCCTCGTGCCCAAGCTCCGCGAGGCCGATGTCTACATCTGCGGGCCACGCAAGTGGACGGACGAGGTCGTGCGGGACGCCCGGTCGGCAGGCTTGCCGACCCGGCAGATCCACTTCGAAAGGTTCGACTGGTGAGGGCCCGCGCAGTCAGCCTGGCCACCCTGGCGTCCCTGTCCGTGCTCGCAGTCGGGTGGCAGGTCGGCGCCCAGGCGAACGCCTCGATGCAGGCGCTCTCGGCGCCGCAGGCCGCGCCCGCGACGATCCCGGCTCCGAGCGCCGGCCCGGCAACGCCGACGCCGGCCGCCTCAGCACCGGCAGTGTCCGGTCCGGCGACGACGTCTGCCGGTTCAACGACCACGGTGCCGACAGCGGCGGCGCCCGCTCCGGCCGCGCCTGCCCCTGCGGCGCCTGCCCCGGCGGCCCGACCGACGGGGACCTTCACGGGATCGTCCGTGCAGACCCGGTTCGGCCCCGTTCAGGTCTCCGTCACGATCGCCAACGGCACGATCACCGAGGTCACAGCCCTGCAGCTGACCAACGACGGCGGCCGCTCCGTCGCGATCAGCGCGCAGGCCGCCCCGATCCTCCGCTCCGAGGTGCTCTCCGCCCAGTCCGCGAAGGTCAGCAACGTCAGCGGAGCCACGTACACGACGAGGGGCTACCTCACCTCGCTGCAGGCTGCGCTCGACACGGCCGGGTTCTAGATCGTGCACCCGGCAGGGGGCGCCGCTAGCGTTGGCGTCATGGACGCGCAGACCTTCGAGACCATGGGCACCGTCGTGAGCCTCCGCATCGGCAGCACGGCACGCGGCGGCGCCATGCGTGACGGCGGCCTCGGTGACGGCGGGACCCGCGCCGTCACCGAGGCCGCCGCCCCGGACGCGGCCCTCGCCGCCGTCCGCACGGTCTTCACCCGCTGGGACGAGCGTTTCAGCCTGTACCGGCCCGACTCGGAGATCAGCAGGATCGCGCGGGGGGACATTCGTCTCACCCAGGCGAGCGCCGAGCTACGGGACTGCTACGCGATCGCGCTCGACTGGCGCGACCGCACGGACGGCGTATTCACGCCGCACCGCGCCGACGGCGTGCTCGACCTTTCCGGGGTCGTGAAGAGCCTCGCGATCGCGGAGGCGGGGGAGGCCCTGCGGGGTCTCGGACTCTCGGAGTGGTCGGTCAATGCGGGCGGCGACCTGCTCGTGAGCGGCGACCAGTCACCGGGCCAGGACTGGGTCGCCGGAATCGTCGACCCGGCAAGCCGGCATGAACTCCTGGCCTCCGTGCCGCTCGTCGCCCCGGTGCGGGCCGTCGCGACCTCGGGAAGTGCCGAGCGCGGCGAGCACATCTGGACCAGCGCGGGCGGCGGACCCTCGCCGTACCGGCAAGTCAGCGTGATCGGTCTCGACATCGTGACCGTCGACGTGCTCGCCACCACGATCATCGCGGGCGGCGAGGCGGCACTGGGCCGCAGCATCGAGACCTTCCCGATCGAGGTCCTCGCGGTCCTGCGGGACGGTTCGCTCGTCGCCACAGCCGGGCTTCGCTCCGGCCAGAGCTGAGCCGCCGGAGGGTTCCCGAGGGTTCCGGACGGTTCCGCACCGATTTCCACCGGTTGTGCACAGGGACGACCCGGCCCTTGTCGGTGGCGGGGCGGGAGCGTACCGTTGCTCGCGCGGGGGCACCCAGCGGGGGACGTCCCTCTTCCGACGAGGAGGCAGCCACAATGAGAATTGACCCGGACGGGCTCTGGCCACGGCGAACGGACTCCGGCAGCGACGGTCTCGACGAAGACCGCGACATCGACGACGTCGAGCTCACCCTCGAGGAGGACCTGGTCCCGGAAGACGACCCGGACGATGATCTCGACTGGTCGATCGACGCTGACGACCGCGTCGTCGACCAGGACGACGAGGACGAGGACGACCGCGGTGTCGACGAGCACAGCATCATCGACATCGATGATGCCGAGGAGTTCGACGACGTCGACGACTACGAACGGTAGACCGGGACGCACCGGGGACCGCAGAGCCTGAACCCGCCGTCCAGGCCGTGCCCGGCTCGGGCATGGCTGGACGGCGGCGGGCTCGGCGCGTGCCGGCTCAGCTCGGGCGGAGCAGGCGGTGGTCCGGGTCGAGGGTGCCGAGCAGGCTGCCGCAGATCTCGGAGAGTTGGCTGACCTGACCGGGCGTCAGGGAATCGAAGACGACCGAGCGCACCTCCTCGACGTGGCCGGGCGCGCTCGCGACGACCTTGGCCCAGCCGGCCTCGGTCAGCTGGGCGATCGAGGTGCGGCCGTCGCTCGGCGAGGCGCACCGGGTGAGCAGGCCCTGGACTTCGAGCCGGGCGATCACGTGCGACAGGCGGGACAGCGACGAGTTCGTGCGTGCGGCGAGCTCGCTCAGGGCGAGGGAGCGCTCAAAGCTCTCCGAGATCATCGCGAGCACGTAGTACTCGAAGTGGCTCAGCCCGGCATCCCGTTTCAGCTGCGTCTCGAGTCGCCCCGGCAGGAGCATGGTCACGGCCATCAGGCGCAGCCAGGCCTCGCGTTCGTCATCTGTCAGCCAGCGCGGTTCGGTCATGCCGAGAATTCTACCGGTTAACTTGACGGTTCAACTAAAGAGTCGTAGTCTTTAGTTGTTGCTTCAAGTAATTGTGACGGGAATCCCGCCGGAGGCAGCATCCATCTGACACTCTTCCGGAGGAAAAACAACTATGACGAACATCACGATCATCGGCAGCGGCAACATGGCTCGCGGCATCGGCACCCGTGCCGTCGTCGCCGGAAGCGGCCTCCAGATCCTTGATCGCGACCCGGCCAAGGCTGCGTCCCTCGCCGCCGAGCTCGGCGCCCAGGTCACTTCGGGCACTCTCACCAGCCCGCTCACCGGTGACATCGTGGTGCTCGCGCTCCCGTTCGACGCAGCCAAGGAAATCGTCACCACCCTCGGTGCCGCCCTGTCCGGCAAGACCGTGATCGACATCACCAACCCCGTCGACTTCAGCACCTTCGACTCCCTCGTCGTCGCCCCCGGCACCTCCGCCGCCGAAGAACTCGCAGCGCTCGCCGCGCCCGGAGTGACCATCGTCAAGGCATTCAACACGACCTTCGCCGGTGCCCTCGTCGCGGGCACCGCCGCGGGCCTCCCGCTCGACGTGTTCATCGCCTCCGACTCCGACGAGGCGAACGCGACCGTCTCCGCCTTCGTCACCGCCGCCGGCCAGCGTCCGATCGTCGTCGGCCCGCTGCGTCGTGCCCGCGAGCTCGAGGGCTTCCAGTTCCTCGTGATGACCCTGCAGGCCAACCCGGCCTTCGAGGACTTCAACTGGAACACCTCGCTCAAGGTGCTCGTCTAACCGATTGATCCCCGCCACAGCCAGCGCCCGCATCCGCGGAGCGCTGGCTGTGGCGTCTCTTGGCGGGTCGGGGACCTAGGCTGGGCCCGTGACCTCCCGAGACCCGTTGCCGAGGCGCCGGGCTGTCTGGTATCTCGTGGCTGCCGCCGCGGGAGTCACCGCCGGGGCGCTCGCCCGGCTGCTGTTCGCGGTGCTTCCCGCGCCCTGGGACACCCTCGCGAACACGAGCGCGCTCTGGGGCCTCGTGCCGTTCCTCGTCACCGCCGGGTTCCGGGTGCACGGCAGGGCCGCGGCCGGAGTCGGGGCGGTCGGCCTGCTGACGATGGTCTCCGTGTGGGTGCTCCTGGCGCCGCAGCCGGCTCCGCCGCGCATCCTGCTGCTGTGGGGCGCCGTCGGCGTCGCCGCAGGGGCGTTGTGCGGATGGGCCGGCGCGCTGGCCAGCAGCCCCCTCGCGGGGCAGCGGATCGTTGCCGCGGCGATCATCGGAGGGCTCGTCCTCGGCGAGGGCCTGTACGGCATCGTGCTCATCGGCGGCCCGCAGTGGTGGTGCGAGGCCCTTGCCGGAGCCGGGTTCGCCGTCGCCTGGGGCGTGACACTGCCGGAACGGATGCGCGCGCTCGGCGCCGCGGCGCTCGTCGCGGCCGCGCTGTTCGCGGCCTTCCTCGGCTACGACGCGATCGCGGCCGGCTGAGGCTACTGGACCTGCGTCGAGGCCCGACGACGTGCCTGGATCCGGCGCACAAGCACCGCGATGCCGCGCCAGCCGACCAGGAACAGACCGAGCACGATCGCCGTCACGACGATGAAGCTCGGCTGAACGCCCTGGCCGCTCACGACCCGGAGCAGCAAACCGCCCGCGACCGTCCAGAGCCAGACACCGAGCCCGGTGTAGACGATCCGCTGCGGGGCGTGCCAGGCGCGCATGATCAGCCAGCCGATCGTGAGGCCGCCGAGGAACGGCCACCAGGTCGCCAGCACGCCGAGCAGGTCCTCGCCGTGGCTCGCGCGGCCGATCGCCGCGAAGACGAGCACAAGGGCGGCGTCGATGCCCGCCGCGAGCAGAGCGGATGCTGGGAGCGTGCGTGGTGAGGACATGGCACCAGCCTACGGTCAGACCGAGGTGCCGATCAGGCCGCCGATCGCCCAGGTCACGCCGAGGGCGAGCAGGCCTCCGACGAGGACACGCGAGATCGCGCGGCCGCGGGGGCTGCCGCCGAGGTAGGCGCTCAGCCAGCCGGTGACCACGAGGGCGACCGCTACGGCCAGGAACGTGGCAGGCAGCCGCCACGCCGGCGGTGGCAGCAGCACAGCGAGAAGCGGCAGGATCGCACCGACGGTGAACGCGAGCGCGGATGCGAACGCCGCGTGCCACGGGTTCGAGAGTTCCTCGGTGCCGATGTGCAGTTCCACCTCGAGATGCGCGGCGAGGGCGTCGTGCGCGGTGAGCTCGTCGGCGACGCGTCGGGCCGTCTCCACGCTGAGCCCCTTGGCCCGGTACATCTCGGCGAGCTCGGCGAGTTCCTGCTCCGGCAGGTTGGCGAGCTCCCAGCGTTCCTTGGCGATCAGGGTGCGCTCGGTGTCGCGTTGGCTGCTCACCGAGACGTATTCGCCGAGGGCCATCGAGATCGCCCCGGCGAGGAGGCTCGCGACTCCGGCGATCAGGATCGCCGCGGAATCCGGCGTGGCCGCGGCGACGCCGACGACGAGTGCGGCGACGGAGACGATGCCGTCATTCGCGCCGAGCACACCGGCGCGCAGCCAGTTGAGCCGTTCGGCGTGGCCGGGGGCGTGCGGTTCGATGCCGTGGTCGAGTTCAGTCATGCCGGAAGTCAAGCAGCCCCAGGGCTTTCGCGCTACTCGCGGAGGCGCGGGACCGCCCTGATCCTGTCGTCCCCCTGTCCGCCGTCCCGATCGTCCCCGCCCCGACCGTTCGTGGTGCGTCGATCCCGTACGTCGCATTGCCGCGCCGGGCCGTCGTGCTGGAGGATGGACTCGTGATCCTCGTGGTCGTGCTCACTCTCGCGTCCGCGCTGTCCTATGGCGTTTCGGACTTCTTCGGAACCCTCGGCGCACGGCGGTTCGGAGTGATGCCCGCGACAACCCTGACCTACCTGTGGGCGACGGTCGCGCTCGTCGCGGGCCTGTTGGTCGTGGGCGGGACCTGGTCGGAGGGCGCCGTGTTCTGGGGTGCGGTCTCGGGGGTGGCGGCTGTTGTCGGCTTCGTGCTGTTCTACCAGGCGCTCACCGTGGGTCCCGTGAGCGTGCTCTCCCCGGTGATCGGCCTCCTGGTCGCCGGTGTGCCGGTCGGCGTCGCGACCGTGGGCGGCACGCGGCTCTCTGGTGCGGCCTGGATCGCCGTCGGTCTCGCCCTCGCGAGCGCGGTGCTGGTGTCGACCTCGCGCCGCGACGGGAGCGTGCGGGTGTCCCGGCAGGCCTGGATCGTCGGTATCGGTTCCGGGATCGCGTTCGGCCTGTCCGTCGTCGCGCTCTCCTTCGCCCCCGGATCCGCCGGTCTTGTCCCGGCGTTCGTGGAGATCGCACTCGGTCTCCTGCTCCTCCTGGTGCTCGGGATGTGGCGCCGCAGGTCCGCCGGCCGGCGCCCGTTCTCGCTGGGTCCGCTTCGGTCGGCCGGGCCGCGCTGGATCGCCGGGAGCATGGTCGCCGGCGTGTTGCTCGGCATCGGGGACGCCCTCCTGCTCATCGCCCTGTACTCCGGCAACCTCGCCGTGGTCGGCGTGCTGGTCGCCCTGTATCCGGTTGCGACGATCCTGTTGTCGATCGCGGTCCTCGGGGAACGCCTCACGCTGCCGCAGTCCATCGGCGTCGGCACCGCCCTCGCCTCCTCCGCCCTCTTCGCGCTCGGCTGATCCCCGCATCCGCCCGCCGGGCCGACGACGGCTCCGGCCGAACGCGCCAGTTGCGCCGCTTCGCGCCAGGCATGCCGGGCGCGCACCGGCGCAACGGGCGCGCACGAGGCGGAAGGCCGCGCGGGCGGATGCGCGGCACAGGCTAGCCGGGAGGGGCGGTGCCGGCGAGGTCGGCGAGGGCGTCGTGGTACTGCCGGGTGCGGTAGTACTCTCCGTGGGTGCCGACCGCGCCCGTGTACCCGCTCGTATCGATCTCATCGGCGAACCGGTCGATCGGGTTGCCCGGCGCCCGGTTCGACCAGGCCGGGAAACCGAGCGGATCGGTCGCCCGCCACAGGCTGATCCAGCGCCGCACCGGCAACGCGGCAGCGGGCGAGGCCGCTTCCGGCACGGGCGGCGTCGCCAGCGCGTCGGCCAGCCACGGGTCCGTGCTCCACAGCCGGGGGCGCAGGCAGGGCAGGGTGCCGAGCACGTCCGGCCCGAGGATCTCGGGAAAGAACCGCCCGAAGTACGGCCGCACCTGCACGCCGAAGCTCAACAGCGTGACCCGGTCCCGCCGCGCCGACCAGTCCGGGTGCGCGGCGAGGGAGAAGAGGGCGGCGACCGCGACGACCGCGCCCATGCTGTGTGCTGCGAGCACGACCTCCCGCTGGCGCGGTGGTGTCCCTTCCTCCCTGCCGTCCAGCCACCAGAGCACCCGGCGGCAGACTTCGGGTACGGCCCGTTCGGTGTAGCAGGGAGCCCCGAGCGGATGCCCGGCGCGCGGCAGGAAACAGGCGAGGTCCCAGACGATCGCGAGCGGCCTCGTCGCCCGCCCGGGAGCCGGGGGGATGATGAGCCCGGCGAGGACGAGCACGGCGACGCCCGCCCATCCGGCCATCGACACGTCGAGCCACGCGAGCAGCCCGGGCGGTGCGGTGATGCCGCCGGTCGGGACGGACCCCGGTGCCGTTGCCGCGGCATCCGCCGGCAGCAGTCGGGGCACGACGGCGGTGAGAACCTCGGTCGCGAAGAGGGCGAGGAAGCCGGCCGAGGCGACGATCCCGGTGACCGGTTCGACGAGGTGCAGGCGAGCCGCGAGCGCGCGCTTGCGGTCGCGCACGGGGCGGAGCAGCGTCACGAGTTCGGCCTCGGATCCCGCCGGCATCGGGGTCTCGCCACCGGGGACGCCCGGGCCGTCGGGTCCACCGAAGCCGGGGTCTCCCGCGTGGCCGCCGTCCGCTCCCGCGGCGTCCGTTCCCGTACCGTCGCCGGACCCGGGCGAGAGGTCGTCCGGGCTCCACTCCGCGACGCGGGGGCCGACCCGGCGCGGCCGGATCAGGGCGCAGGCCACGGAGAGCGCCGCGACGGCGAGGAGCGCGAACGCGAGCCCGCCGAACCACGGGTACACGCCCGGCACGGTCAGGAGGGGCGTCGCCGGCGACCCTGCGGCATTCGTCGGCGCACCGAGGAGGGCGCTCGCACCGGCCCCGCCGTTCAGCCAGGTGCCGACCCCGACGGTGAGGAGGCTCGACAGGATGAGCCCGATGGCGAGCGCGAGGGTCAGGAACACGGCGGGCGCGAGGCCGTGCCACGCTTCGAACCGGAGCCGGCCGCGCGGGGCGGGGTAGCGGAACACGGCGCTCGCCACGACGCAGGCGAGCATGCCGCCGAGGAGTGCGAGCAGCGTGATCGAGGAGACCGGGGAGACGGAAGCAACCGCGGCTGCCGTGCCCTGGGCCGATCCGGGGGTCGCCGCCCCGTTGTCCCCAGGGGCGGGCGGGGCGAGCCCGAGGACGAGGAGCGCCGCGAGGTGTGTCACGATGCCGAGCAGCACGAGCGCGGTGTGCCACCGGGCGCCTGGAGTGCGCGCGATGGGCTCGACGGGAAGGGTGCGCGTGCAGACCGCGGTCACGAGGGCGGCCAGGAGCAGGGTCCCCGCGACCAGGAAGACGACGCCCGCCGCCGTTCCGGACGCGCCCGCGCGCACCCCGTCGCCCCCGCCGGCCAGGGCGGCGCAGGAGAGCAGCGAGGTGAGGCTCAGCCCGGCCGCGAGGTGGGCGAGCGAGAGCCGGTGCGTTTCACCGCGCCGATTCCAGAGGTGCGGGGACTCCAGCAGCGGCCGGGGCGTTTCGGCCGGCGTGCCGGGTCGCCCGTCCGCCGGGCGGGCGCCCGGTCGTGCCGCCGTTGGCGGCCGGGCGGCGAGATAGCGGTCGGCGACGTCATACCGCAGCCGCGCGCCGTTCGAGAGCTGCCAGATCCCGAGGATCATCGCGATCGGCGCGAGCGAGAAGACGGCCATCCGCTGCCCGGTCGTCCACGCGGCGAGGCCGCCGAGCGCGCCGGGCAGCCCGGAGCAGACCAGCGCCCCGTCGACGTAGCACTGCCGGGCGAGCAGGTCGATGCCGAGGTTCGCGACCGTCGCGACGAGCAGGAGCGTCAGCAGCACGCCGAACAGGCGGATGACCCCGGCCCGGACGCTGAGGCCGCGCGGCACCGCCTGGGTCGGGAGCCTCCAGCACCAGGCGGCAGCGTTGGCGATCGAGAACGGGAGCAGCAGGGCCCAGCCGATCCGGGCGAGTGCGGCGATGACCGCCCAGACCGGCCCGGCCCCACCGGGGGTGCTGCGCACCAGTCCGCCCCAGGAGTATGCCTCGCGGCGGATCCGGCGAGGGACGTAGCCGCGCTGCTCCGCGGCATCGGCTGCCCGGCGATGACGCCGGAGGGAATCTGGAGTCGGCGTCCAGAAGCTGCCGAGCACATCGCCGGCGGCGAGCTCGACCTCATCCGGCGGCAGGTCGAGCAGGGCGAACGGCGAGGTGTTGTTGATGCCGTGCACCCGCAGTTCGAGAACGTGCGGGGAAGCGGATGTCCTGAACGGTCCGGCCATGCGCGGTCCTTCCGGGCGGCGGGGGGTGTGGCTGGCATGGTACTGCCGTCCGGAAGGTTTGGCGAGGCAGGGGCATGTGGGACGCTAGAGTTTGAACTGGTCAGATTGTCTCGACGTCGAGCTACATTCGATGGCGGACGCTGTGCCGGCACACCCCTCGTACCCAGCAGGAACGCTAAGACGCGGATTGGACAAAGCAGCGTGGACCTTTACGAATATCAGGCAAGAGACCTGTTTGAGCAGTATGGAGTCCCGGTTCTGCCGGGCATCATCGCGGACACACCCGAGGAGGTGCGCGCCGCAGCGGAGAAGCTCGGCGGTGTCGTCGTCGTCAAGGCCCAGGTGAAGGTCGGCGGTCGCGGCAAGGCGGGTGGCGTCAAGGTCGCCAAGACCCCCGACGACGCCTTCGCGGCCGGCCAGGCGATCCTCGGACTCGACATCAAGGGCCACACCGTCAACCGGGTCATGGTCGCCGGCGGCGCGCGCATCAAGCAGGAGTTCTACTTCTCGGTGCTGCTCGACCGGTCCAACCGCTCGTACCTCTCGCTCGCGAGCTACGAGGGCGGCGTCGAAATCGAGGTTCTCGCCGTCGAGAAGCCCGAGGCGCTCGCCTATGTCGCGATCGACCCGAACCTCGGGATCGACCTCGAAACGGCCCGGCGCATCGCGGTCGAGGCGAAGTTCCCCGCCGAGCTCGTCGAGAAGGTCGCCCCGGTCTTCGTGCAGCTCTACAACGTTTTCAAGGGCGAGGACGCGACTCTCGTCGAGGTCAACCCGCTTGTCCTGACCGAAGAAGGCGACATCATCGCCCTCGACGGCAAGGTCACCCTCGATGAGAACGCCGGCTTCCGCCACCCGAAGCACGCCCTGCTCGAGGACGCGGCAGCCGCCGACCCGCTCGAGGCCAAGGCCAAGCTCAACGACCTCAACTACGTCAAGCTCGACGGTGTCGTCGGCGTGATCGGCAACGGCGCCGGTCTCGTGATGTCCACGCTCGACGTGGTCGCGTACGCGGGCGAGAACTTCGGCGGCGTCAAGCCGGCCAACTTCCTCGACATCGGCGGCGGAGCATCCGCTGAGGTCATGGCGGCCGGACTCGACGTCATCCTCGGCGACCCGCAGGTCAAGAGCGTCTTCGTCAACGTCTTCGGCGGCATCACCGCCTGCGACGCGGTCGCCCGCGGCATCGTCGGCGCGCTCGCCGAGCTCGGCAGCGCCGCGAACAAGCCCCTCGTCGTGCGCCTCGACGGCAACAACGTCGAGGAAGGCCGCCGCATCCTCACCGAGGCCAACCACCCGCTGGTCACCTTGGCCGCCACCATGGACGAGGGCGCCGCCAAGGCCGCCGAGCTCGCCTACGCCGCGAAGTAAGGGATTTTCGAACATGTCTATCTTCCTCAACAAGGACTCCAAGGTCATCGTCCAGGGCATCACCGGCGGTGAGGGCACCAAGCACACCGCCCTCATGCTCAAGGCGGGCACCCAGGTCGTCGGCGGCGTCAACGCCCGCAAGGCCGGCACCACCGTCGTTCACGGCGACGTCGAACTGCCCGTCTTCGGCTCGGTCGCCGAGGCGATCGAGAAGACCGGGGCGGATGTCTCGATCGCCTTCGTCCCGCCGGCCTTCACCAAGGACGCCGTCATCGAAGCCATCGACGCCGAGATCCCGCTGCTCGTCATCATCACAGAGGGCGTCCCGGTGCAGGACTCCGCCGAGTTCTGGGCATACGCCAAGGCCAAGGGCAACAAGACCCGCATCATCGGGCCGAACTGCCCCGGCATCATCACGCCGGGCGAAGCGCTCGTCGGCATCACGCCGGCGAACATCACCGGCAAGGGCCCGGTCGGCCTCGTCTCCAAGTCGGGCACCCTGACCTACCAGATGATGTACGAACTGCGCGACCTCGGCTTCTCGACCGCGATCGGCATCGGCGGCGACCCGATCATCGGCACCACGCACATCGACGCCCTCGAGGCCTTCGAGAACGACCCGGAGACCCTCGCGATCGTGATGATCGGCGAGATCGGCGGCGACGCGGAGGAGAAGGCGGCGGACTACATCCGGGCGCACGTCACCAAGCCCGTCGTCGGCTACGTCGCGGGCTTCACGGCGCCGGAGGGCAAGACCATGGGCCACGCCGGGGCGATCGTCTCCGACGGCGCAGGCACCGCCCAGGGCAAGAAGGAGGCCCTCGAGGCCGCAGGGGTCAAGGTCGGCAAGACGCCGAGCGAGACCGCGACCCTGCTGCGCGAGGTTCTCGCCGCACTGTAGACCGGCATCCGCTCGCAGAGCCAGAAGAGGGGGCCCGCCATCACGGCGGGCCCCCTTTTTTTCGCGCGTCACGGCGGGGGCGCGCGGGCCGGTCAGGCGGGCGAGGTAGGCTCCCACCGGATGAACCGCTTAACGACAGCCCTGCTCGCCGCACTCGAGGCGCTCATTGTCGTAGCCATCGGAGTGGGCGTCTCGCTGGTGCCCCTGACCATCCTGTGGGCCACCCAGTACGGCCTCGCGGTCGACTGGCTCGTCTTCTGGCGCGCTTCGGTCACGGTCTGGCTGCTCGGCAACGGCGTCGACCTCGCCGTCCAGCTCGACCCCACCGTCGTCGCCGCGCTCGGCCTGCCCGGCGCGGAGGCCCCCTTCTCGCTCACGATCGCGCTCCTCGGCTTCGCCGTGCTCGCCCTGTTCCTCGGCAGGCACACCGGCCGCCGCGCGGCGGACTCGCCGCACCGCTGGACCGGCGTCCTGACCGCGATCCCCGTCTACGGGCTGCTCGCGACCCTGCTCACCCTCACCGTCGGCACGGATGCCCTGCAGCCGTCGATCCCGCAGGGCGTGCTCCTGCCCACGGCCGTGTTCGCCGCCGGGGTGTTCATCGGCGCCCGCCACCGGACCGAGTCGCCAGAGCATCCGGTTGCCGGCCAGGCGCCTCACCTGCAGGGAGCTCCGGCTCACCCGGCTCCTGGTCGCCCGGCAACCGGCCGTCCGGCCTGGCTGCGCGCCCTTCCCGCGCTCCCGGCCCTTCCGCGGTCGCCCCGGCTGCCCGAGGTGCCCGCCGAATGGCGCTCGGTTCTGGCCGGAGCCCTCCGTGCCGGCTTCGGCGCCGCGACCGGAACGGTCGGCGTCGCGGCCCTCGCCGTCTTCGTGCTGATCCTCGGCAACTTCGCGACGATCATCGGCCTCTACGAGACCGTGCAGGCCGGGGTGATGGGCGGCATCACCCTGACGATCGCCCAGCTCGCGCTCATCCCCAACCTCGTGATCTGGGCGGCAGCCTGGTTCATCGGGCCCGGCATCGCCGTCGGCCTCGGGTCGAGCGTGTCCCCGGTCGGCACCGTCCTCGGCCCGGTACCCGGACTGCCGCTGCTCGGCGTGCTCCCGCACGGCAGCCTCGCCTTCGGGTTCCTCGGGCTGCTCGTGCCCGTTCTGATCGGCTATCTCACGGCTTTCGCAACCCGGCAGCGCCAGCACCGTGCGGGCGAGCCCGGCGCCGATCGCGGCCGGCTGGCTCTCACCGGAGCACTGGCCGGTGTCGTCGCCGGCATTGTCCTCGGATTGCTGGCCTGGTGGTCCGGAGGGGCCCTCGGTCCAGGCCGGCTCGTGGACGTCGGGCCGAACCCCTTGCTG
Organism: Cryobacterium sp. MDB2-A-1; assembly: GCF_004402675.1. NCBI lineage: Bacteria > Bacillati > Actinomycetota > Actinomycetes > Micrococcales > Microbacteriaceae > Cryobacterium > Cryobacterium sp. MDB2-A-1. The sequence continues at coordinate 325,751 of NZ_SOFK01000022.1, forward strand.
GTCGGCGCTTTCGCCGCGCTCGAGGTCGGCGTCGCCGCTGTTCTCGGAATGCTGACGCCCCCGATCCGGCGGCGCGGGGCCACCTCCGGCGCCACGGCCCCCGCCGCGGCCCCACCGGCGAGGACCGGCAAACGATAGGCTCGTCCAGTGCTGTCATTGGTCGTATTGATTTCCGGCGGGGGATCCAACCTCCGTTCCCTCCTGGAAGCGTGCCAGGACGCCGAGTACCCGGCGCGGGTCGTCGCGATCGGGGCAGACAGGGACGCGGACGGCCTCGACCTCGGTGAAGAGTACGGCGTGTCCACCTTCACGGTTCCGTACAGCTCGTTCGAGTCGCGCGAGGAGTGGGGCGACGAACTGCTCGCCGTGATCCGGCAATGGACGCCGGATCTCGTCGTGCTCAGCGGCTTCATGCGTCTCCTGCCCGCCAAGGTCGTCGCCGCACTGACCCCGAACCTCCTCAACACGCATCCGGCCTACCTGCCCGAATTTCCAGGAGCCCACGGGGTGCGCGACGCGCTCGCCGCCGGCGTCCCCGAGACCGGAGCCAGCCTCATCGTCGTCGACACCGGTGTCGACGACGGGCCCATCGTCGCGCAGGAGCGGGTGCCGGTGCTTCAGGACGACACCGAGGACTCCCTGCACGCCAGGATCAAGATCGTCGAACGGCGCCTGCTCGTGCAGGCCGTTCTCGACATCGCCAACGGAAACACGAACCTCAAGGAGCACTCCCAGATATGAGCGGGCACAGCAACGACCAGAGCCTTTACCGCGAACGCGATGTCGTCCCGGTGCGGCGGGCGCTCATCTCGGTGAGCGACAAGACCGGCCTGGTCGAGCTTGCGGCGGCCCTCGTGGCGACCGGCGTCGAAATCGTGTCGACGGGGTCGACCGCGGCGAGCATCCGTGCCGCGGGCTTCGCCGTGACCGATGTCGCCGCCGTCACGGGCTTCCCGGAGTCCCTCGACGGGCGGGTCAAGACCCTGCACCCCGGAGTGCACGCCGGCATCCTCGCCGACCTGCGGCTCGCCGCCCACGAGGCCCAGCTCACCGAGCTCGGCATCGCGCCCTTCGAACTCGTCGTGGTGAACCTCTACCCCTTCGTCGAGACCGTGAACTCCGGCGCACCCGCTGCCGAGGTCATCGAGCAGATCGACATCGGCGGCCCCGCACTTGTGCGCGCCGCGGCGAAGAACCACCCGAACGTCGCGATCGTGGTCGACCCGGAGAACTACGGCGAGATCGTCACCGCCGTCTCCGCAGGGGGAACGACGCTCGAGCTGCGCCGCAAGCTCGCCTCGCTCGCCTTCGAGCACACGGCCGGCTACGACCTGAGCGTCTCCGCATGGTTCACCGAGAACGTCTACGACCAGTGGCAGGACGACACCGAGGCCCTCGATGAGGCCATCCTCGACGAGTTCGACGCCGTGATCGGCACCGCCTTCGACGACGAGGGCCCCTTCCCCGGCACCCTCGCGATCGAGGCCACCCGCGGCAGCGTGCTGCGCTACGGCGAGAACTCGCACCAGGCCGCCGCGCTCTACCTCGGCGAAGGCGGAGAGGGCATCGCCCAGGCGGTGCAGCGCCACGGCAAGGAGATGTCCTACAACAACTACGTCGACGCCGATGCCGCCGTGCGCGCGGCCTTCGACTTCGCCGAACCCGCCGTCGCCATCATCAAGCACGCCAACCCGTGCGGCATCGCCGTGGCCAACCCCAAGGCGCCGGATGCGATCGCCTCGGCCCACAAGCGGGCTCACGACTGCGACCCGGTCTCCGCATTCGGCGGGGTCATCGCGGCCAACCGAATCGTGACCCTCGGCATGGCCGAGACCGTCAGCCAGATCTTCACCGAGGTGCTCGTCGCACCCGGCTTCGAACCGGCCGCGTTCGAACTGCTCAGCCAGAAGAAGAACATCCGCCTGCTCGAGCTTCCGGAGAACTACCACCGTTCCTCGCTCGAGCTTCGCCAGATCTCCGGCGGTTTGCTCGTGCAGGAGACCGACTCGTTCGAAGACTTCGACTCCTCGACATGGACCCTTGCCGCCGGCGAGGAGGTCGACGCGGCCACCCGCGCCGACCTCGAGTTCGCGTGGAAGGCGTGCCGGTCCGTGAAGTCGAACGCGATCCTGCTCGCCCGCTCCGGGGCATCCGTCGGCGTGGGCATGGGCCAGGTCAACCGGGTCGACTCGTGCCACCTCGCGGTGCTGCGCGCCGGGGACAGGGCCGCGGGCTCCGTCGCGGCCTCCGACGCGTTCTTCCCGTTCGCCGACGGCCTGCAGGTCCTCCTCGAGGCCGGGGTCACCGCAGTCGTACAGCCAGGAGGTTCGGTGCGTGACCCGGAGGTCATCGCCGCTGCCGCAGAGGCCGGCGTCGCGATGTACTTCACCGGAGAGCGCCACTTCTTCCACTGATCCGCGGAGTCTCGTGTCAGCGGGGTCTGGCACGATGGAAGGGTCCGGTTCGCTAGTCGGCGGTCCGGTCGAAGGGACACCCGTGCCGCTGCTCGACGGTTTCATCGAACCCACCTTTCTGATCGCGTTCGTCGTCGCGGTGATCAGCGCCTTTGTGATCACCGCGATCGCCGCGCTCGTCTTCCGGATGGCCGCGCGCAAGCGGGCCTGGGCGCGCGCGTTCATCCGCCTGTGCCGGCGTCCCTTCCGGATTGTGATCCTGATCGGCGCCCTCTGGATCGTGACGTCCGTGTACCTGACGACGACGCCGGACCTGACCCTCGCGGTCGACTTCATCATGCGCGCCCTGTTCATCGCGGCGGCGACCTGGCTCGTCGCGGCCCTGATGTACTTCTTCGAGGAAGTCATCGCCGCGCGGTACCGCATCGACGTGCGGGACAACCGGGTGGCCAGGCGGGTGCGCACCCAGCTGCGGATGCTCCGCAGGATCAGCGTCGTCGTGGTCATCGTCTGCGCGATCGGCACGGTGTTGCTCAGCATTCCAGGGGCCGCTGCGGTCGGGGCGAGCCTCTTCGCCTCGGCGGGGCTCCTGAGCGTCGTCGCCGGCCTCGCCGCCCAGTCGAGCCTCGCCAACGTCTTCGCCGGCATGCAGCTCTCCTTCAGCAACGCCCTGCGCGTCGACGACGTCGTCATCGTCGAGAACGAGTGGGGCCGGATCGAGGAGATCACCCTCACCTACATCGTCGTGCACATCTGGGACGACCGCAGGATGGTGCTGCCCTCGACCTATTTCACGACGACGCCGTTCCAGAACTGGACGCGCCGCACGAGCGAACTGCTCGGCTCCGTCGAGTTCGACGTCGACTGGAGGGTCAGCACCGGGGCCATGCGCGAGGAACTGAACCGGATCGTCGCACAGACGGAGCTCTGGGACCGGCGCGTTGCCGTGCTGCAGGTGACGGATGCCGTCGGCGGCTTCGTCCGCATCCGCGTTCTGGTCTCGGCCGGGGACGCCGCGATGCTCTGGGACCTGCGCTGCATCGTGCGGGAGAACCTCGTCGAGTGGCTCGTCGCCGAGAACCCGGACGCACTCCCGCTCGGCCGCGTCGAGGTTCGGCAACCGGCCCGCCGCCCCACGACGTCGGCCACGGGCGCCGCGAGGGAACAACGCCCCGTCACCGAGGCACCCGGCCTGTTCTCCGGAGACTCCGAGGCCGTGCACCGCGGCGAGGAATTCACCCGCTCGATGCCGATCCAGGAGATCAGCGACCAGAAGCTCTGACCGGCGGGGCACCTGCGAGCGGTCGGCGAAGCCACACCCGGCGAGCCCATACACTGTCGGGATGGACATCCCCGCATTCGACCCCGCCGCTCGCCGGATCGCCCTGGTCCGTCGCCCCGCCGACAACCTCGCCGAGGGCCAGCTCACGCACATCGAGCGCGTCCCCGTCGACCTCGGGCTCGCTCGCACCCAGTGGGCCGGCTACGTCGCAGCGCTCGCCGCGGAGGGTTGGGACGTGATCGAGGTCGAACCGGCCCCGCTGCTCCCTGACTCGGTCTTCATCGAGGATGCCGTCATCTCCTTCGGCGACATCGCCGTGCTGACCAGCCCGGGGGCCCCGAGCCGCCGGGACGAGACCGCGGGGGCGGAGGCCGCCGTCCGCGGCCTCGGCATCCCGGTGCACCGCCTCGCGCTGCCCGGCACCCTCGACGGCGGCGACGTGCTCAAGATCGGCCGGACCGTGTACGTCGGCCGCAGCCTGCGCACGAACGACGCCGGCATCGACCAGCTCCGCGACATCCTGGTCCCGCGCGGTTACACCGTCGTCGCGGTCCCGATCAGCAAGGTGCTGCACCTCAAGTCCGCCGTCACCGCCCTGCCCGACGCGACCGTGATCGGCTATCCGCCCCTCGTCGACGACTCGACGGTGTTCGAACCCTTCCTGCCCGTCCCAGAGGAGTGCGGCACCGCCGTCGTTGTGCTGGCCCCGGACGCGGTGCTGATGTCGAGCGCGGCCCCGCGCTCGGCCGCCCTGTTCGCCGCCCGCGGCTACCGCGTCGTCACCGTCGACATCTCCGAATTCGAGAAGCTCGAGGGCTGTGTCACCTGCCTGAGCGTACGCATCCGCTGACCGGGAGTCCGCGGACCTGACTCTCAAAGAGGTGCTTGCGCCGACGCACGGTGGGGTCGTACTCTGGAAGGCTGCCTGACACGGGGAGCACAACGAGGATTCGACGCGCTCAGGAGGCCGACATGACACAGACAGCACAGCCACAGCTCGCTGGGAATGCGACCACCGGCGCTGGCTCTGCCGTGGGCGTCCACGACAACGCGGCCTAGCCACTCCATCCGCATCGCGCGTCGGCTCCCTCCTCCAGCACCCCGCCCGTAACCCGCAGCCCGCGACCGGCGTCCCGCCGTCGCGACCGTATGGAAGCGCCCAGCTTCCCGCCCGCCGTCGAACGCGACTCTGACGCGACTTCTTCGACTCCTCGACGCCCAGCGCACCCCGCTGGCGTCCATCGGCACCATGTATCCGAACAGGCTCCACAAGTGACCCAGATCACACCAACCACTCCCACCGAAACCACACCACCCACTCCCATGGACACGACTCCGAACCCACCGACCGCCTCGACGACACCCACCACACCTGCTGCCACGCCGGCGGCGACCCCTGAGCAGCCCGGGAAGCGGGCGAGTACGCTGCGCACCCTGCTGCGCCTCTTTCCCTACGTGCGGCCCGCGTTGCCCCGGCTCGTGCTGGGCATGATCGCCGCGCTCCTGGCCGCGGTCGTCGCCCTCGCGATCCCGCAAGTGCTGCAGGGCCTCGTCGACGGCGCCCTGTCCCGTCAGGACCCCGCCGGGATCTGGCCCGCGGTGCTGGTCGTCCTCGGCCTCGGCGTGCTCGAGGCCATCCTGATCGCCCTCCGCCGCTGGTTCGTCCTGGTCCCGGGCACCCACGTGGAGGCGAGCATGCGCAACGCGCTCTACGCGCGCCTGCAGGACCTGCCGGTTTCCTTCCACGATCGCTGGCCGAGCGGACAGCTCCTGTCCCGCGCGGTGAGCGACCTGAACCTGATCCGGCGCTGGATCTCCTTCGGCCTGGTCCTCCTGGTCGTCAATATCGTCACGATCGTGATCGGCGCCGCCGTGCTGGTCTCGATGAACTGGATCCTCGGCGTCGTTTTCATCGCCTGCTCGATTCCGCTCTGGATCGTCGGGTACCTGTTCGAGGAGAAGTACTCCGTCGTGGCCCGGCGCAGCCAGGACCAGGCCGGCGACCTCGCGACGGCCGTCGAGGAGTCCGTGCACGGCATCCGCGTGCTCAAGGCGTTCGGGCGCGGCGGTTTCGCGCTCAAGAACTTCTCGCAGCAGGCGGAAGACCTTCGTGGCACCGAGATCGAGAAGGCGCGCGCGATCGCCGGCATCTGGCTCTGGCTCCTGATGGTGCCCGATGTCGCGTTCGCGCTCTGCCTCGTGGTCGGAGTCTGGCTCGCCGCCCAGGGTGACCTCAGCGTCGGTGGCCTCGTCGCGTTCTTCGCGACGGCGACCGTGCTGCGCTGGCCGGTCGAATCGATCGGGTTCCTGCTGTCGATGACGTTCGACGCCCGCACGGCGACCGACCGGTATTTCGACGTGCTCGACGCCCCGAACAGCATCACGGACCCCGACAGGCCCGTCACGCTCGCCGAGCCGCGCGGCCGACTCGCCTTCGAGGACGTGCACTTCCGCTACCCCGACTCGCCGGCGCGCTTCCCCGACCTGCTCGACGGCGTCAACCTCGTGCTGCAGCCGGGGGAGACCATGGCCCTCGTCGGGCTGACCGGCTCGGGCAAGTCCACCCTCACCGCACTCACCACCCGCCTCTACGACGTCACCCAGGGCGCGGTCACGCTCGACGGTGTCGACGTGCGCTCGCTCGGCCGCGAAGACCTGCGCGGCCACCTCGCGATGGCGTTCGAGGATGCGACGCTGTTCTCGGCATCCGTGCGCGACAACGTGCTGCTCGGCAGGCCGGAGTTCGCCGAGCGGTCGGCGGCAGCGGATGCCGCGCTCGAGGAGGCCCTGCAGGTCGCGCAGGCCGGCTTCGTGCGTGACCTGCCCGACGGCGTCGACACCCTCGTCGGCGAGGAGGGCATGAGCCTCTCCGGCGGCCAGCGCCAACGGATCGCGCTCGCCCGCGCGGTCGCGGCGAAGCCGGCGGTGCTCGTGCTCGACGACCCGCTTTCCGCGCTCGACGTGGACACCGAGTCCCTCGTCGAGGCCGCCCTCCGCGAGGTGCTCGCCTCGACGACGGCGCTCATCGTTGCGCACCGGCCGTCGACGGTCACCCTCGCCGACCGGGTCGCCCTGCTCGAGGACGGCCGGATCACCGCGGTCGGCCGGCACTCCGATCTCCTGCGCACCAACGAGCACTACCGGTTCGTCATCTCGAGCCTCGAAGACGAAGAACGGCGCGACGCCACCAGGCAGGTCGCCAGGGACGAATCGGCCGCACGGACAGAACAGGCCACGCGAGAGGAGGCCGCACGATGAGCGTCACCGGAGTCGAAGGCGAAGAACGCAACAATTTCACCGCGTCCGAAAGCAAGCAGATCCGGGCGCGCTCGCTGCGCCTGCTCGGTTCCCTGCTCCGCCCGGTGCGCTGGCGGGTCACCGCGGCGATGCTCGTCGTGGTGCTCTCGACCGCGGCCCAGGTCGCCGGTCCCGCCCTCATTGCGTTCGGGATCGACAAGGGGCTGCCTGCCCTCCTCGCCCAGGACTGGCTTCCGCTCGCGGCGACCGGCGGGGTCTACCTCCTCACCGGCGTGATCGGGGCGATCCTGATCGCCTGGTACACGATGATGTCGGCCAGGATCAGCCAGGCAGTGCTGATCGACCTCCGCAAGCGGGTGTTCCTGCAGACCCAGCGGCTCAGCCTCGAGTTCCACGAGTCGTACACCTCCGGGCGGATCATCTCCCGGCAGACCAGCGACCTCGACGCGATCCGGGAACTGCTCGACTCGGGTATCAACCAGCTCGTGCAGGGCGTGTTGTACATGGCCTTCACGGCGATCGCGCTCGTGAGCCTCGACGGCGTCAGCGGGCTGGTGCTGCTCGGGTCCCTGCTGCCGCTGTTCGCGCTCACCCGCTGGTTCCAGGTGCGGTCGCAGACGTTGTTCCGGCGGTCGAGGACCGCATCGGCGAGCCTGATCGTGAAGTTCGTCGAAACCATGACGGGCATCCGCGCCGTCAAGGCGTTCCGGGCGGAGAGACGCAACGAGGAGGTCTTCGGCGAGCTCGTCGAGGACTACCGAAAGGTGAACGGCCGGGTGATCCAGCTGTTCGGCATCTTCGACCCCGGCCTCATCCTGATCGGCAACGTCGCGGTCGCCGTCGTGCTCCTGCTCGGCGGATTCCGCGTCGTCGACGGGCAGCTCGCGATCGGTGCGCTCCTCGCGGCGCTGCTCTACACCCGGCGGTTCTTCGATCCGATGGAGGAGATGGCGATGTTCTACAACTCGTACCAGTCCGCCGCGGCGGCGCTCGAGAAGATCTCCGGCGTGCTCGAGGAACTCCCCGGCGTGCCGGACCCGGTTGCCCCCGTCGACCTGTGGGAGGCGCGCGGCGCCGTCACCTTCACCGGGGTGCGCTTCGAGTACCAGTCCGACCGGGTGGTTCTGCCGACCTTCGATCTCGCGATTCCCGCCGGGCAGACGATCGCCCTCGTCGGCTCGACCGGGGCAGGCAAGTCGACGCTCGCGAAGCTGATGGCGCGGTTCTACGACCCCACCGACGGCCAGGTGCTGCTCGACGGGGTGGACCTGCGCCGGCTGCACCCCAAGGACCTCCGTCGCGCCATCGTGATGGTCACCCAGGAGGCGTACCTGTTCAGCGGTTCGGTCGCCGACAATATCGCGATCGGCAAACCCGACGCCTCTCCCGCAGAGATCGTGGCGGCGGCGCGTGCCGTCGGCGCGCACGAGTTCATCGAGAACCTTCCCGGCGGGTACGACACCGACGTGAACAAACGTGGTGGCCGGGTGTCCGCCGGGCAGCGCCAGCTGATCTCGTTCGCGAGGGCCTTCCTCGCCGACCCGGCGGTGCTGATCCTCGACGAGGCGACGTCCTCGCTCGATATCCCGAGCGAGCGGCTCGTGCAGCAGGCGCTGCAGACCCTGCTCGCCGACCGCACGGCCGTCATCATCGCGCACCGGCTGTCCACGGTCGCGATCGCAGACCGGGTGCTCGTGATGGAGCACGGGATCATCGTCGAGGACGGCGCGCCCGACGACCTGATCGACGGCACCGGACGGTTCGCCCAGCTGCACGCGGCCTGGCGGGAATCACTCGTGTAGCGGCATCCGCACGCGTTCACAGCGGATGCCGGTCCGCGAGAGTACGAAAATGGCCCCTTCGCTGCGCGCGAAGGGGCCATTTCTCCGCTCTCGCGGAACAGCCCGTCAGGAGGTGACGGTGAGGAAGAGGTCGCCGGCGGCAAGGTCGGCGCCCGCAGTGACGGCATCGGCGAGGGCGATGTTCTCGTGTGTGCGCTCGAGGATGATGACCGGCACGATGGGATTACGTCCGCCAGCCTCAACGGCCGCGGAGTCCCAGGTCACGATCACGTCGCCGGCTGCGACCTGATCGCCCTGCTTCGCCCGCAGAGTGAAGCCCTCGCCGCGGAGCTCGACGGTGTCGATGCCGAGGTGGACGAGGACGCCGATCCCGTCGGGGGAGAGGATCACAAAGGCGTGCGGGAAGACCTTGAGCAGCTTGCCGCTGATCGGCGCGATCGCGTCGACCATGCCCCGCAGAGGGTCGATCGCGGCGCCGGGACCCACGATCGCCTGGGCGAACGTGGGATCGGGGACCTCGGCGAGACCGACGGCGCGACCGGGGACGGGCGCGAGGACGACGACGGGCGTCACGAGGACGACGGGAGCCCCACGGCTCACAGGAGGTCTTCGATGTCTTCGGCGAGGTTGTCGGCCTCTGGTCCGACGACGACCTGGACGATGGTGCCGGACCGGAAGACGCCGTGGGCGCCGGCCGCCTTGAGCGCAGGCTCGTTCACGAGGGCGGGGTCCTTCACCTCGGTGCGCAGTCGGGTGATGCACGCCTCGATCTCGACGAGGTTGCCTGATCCGCCCAGGCCGGCGAGGATTTGCTCCGCTTTGGTGCTCATGGTGTTTCCTCCAGTGATGGTGGGCCGGGAACCGGCTGCAGCGGCTTGGATACGCGTGAAGCGTTCCGGCCGTGAGCCAAGTCTGCGCCCTGTCTGATTCGGTTTCGGGTGTTCTCGGAGAACCCGAGCGGCTGGGGGTCTTGACAAGCAGGGTGCCGCGGCTTCATCATCGAACTATTGGATCGTACCAGTACGGACCACAAAGCGAAAGTGGTCCTATGCTGGTATCTACACATCCCAACCTTTCGGAGGACGCAGCGAGATGACCGACATCGATGAGGCCCCGGTTCTGGAATCAGGACCGGTCTCCAAGCACGCCCAGCTGCGCTCGATCCTGGAGGAGCTGGTCGAGACCAGCCTCGCTCCCCACGCCGCGATCCCGCCGGAGCGGAAGCTCATGACGCGGTACGGAGTCAGTCGCTCGACCGTGCGCGAAGCGATCCGCCAGCTCGTCGAGGAGGGCGTGCTCTACCGGGTGCAGGGCAAGGGCACCTTCGTGGCCGGCGAACGCGTGCAGAGCGACCTGCACCTCGCGTCCTTCACGGAGGACATGCGCCGGCGCGGCCTCGTCCCCGCGACGATCGTGCGTTCGTCCCGGTTGGTCGAAGCGCCCCTCGCGGTACGGGCCGCCCTCGGACTCGGCGCGGGCGCCCAGGTACTGGAGATCGAAAGACTCCGGCTCGCCGACGGGGTGCCGATGGCACTCGAACGCGGCTACTACCCGGCAGAGCTGCTCCCCGACCTCGGCGCCAAAGACCTGACCCGGTCCCTGTACGCGACGTTCGCGACCGAATACGGCCTCCGGATCGACAACGCGGAACAGGCCGTCTGGGCGGAGGGCGCCGACGCCCTGCTCGCCGCCACCCTCGGCATCGCCGCCAACGCCCCCGTGATGGTCTTCCGTCGGACGTCGTCCGCCGGGTCCGCCTTCCTCGAACATGTCACCTCGTGGTACCGCGGCGACCGCTACCAGATCCACATGACGCTCAACCTGCAGCACCAGCCCTGACCCACAGACCACCCACGCAACATCCATACCGACAACGCACCACCAGGAGGAAATCAATGTCCAGCATCACCGTAGACGCCGGGACGAAACGGCCGTTCCCCGGCCTCGCGCAACTTCAACGAGTCGGTCGCAGCCTCATGCTGCCGATCGCCGCACTGCCCGCTGCCGGCCTTTTGCTCCGCCTCGGCCAGCCCGACCTGCTCGGGCGCATCCCGGGCTTCGAAACCGGGGCGGCCGTGATCGCCTCGGCGGGCGGTGCCCTCTTCGACGCGCTGCCGCTGCTCTTCGCGGTCGGCGTCGCGATCGGCTTCGCGAAGAAGTCCGACGGATCGACAGCCCTTGCCGCCGTCGTCGGCTACCTCGTCTTCTCCAAGGTCGGCGAGGCGATGTCGCCTCTGGTCCTCGGACTGCCCGCAGAGGGCGGGAAACAGGTGCTGGTCAATTACAGCGTGCTCGGCGGCATCCTGATCGGCATCACCTCCGCCTTGCTCTGGCAGCGCTTCCACCGGATCTCCCTACCGAGCTACCTGGCCTTCTTCGGCGGCCGCCGGTTTGTTCCGATCGTCACCGCAGGCACGGCACTCGTTCTCGGCGTCCTGCTGGCCTTCGTCTACCCCGCCTTCGCGACCGGTCTCTCCGGCTTCGGCGAGTTCGTCTCCTCCAACAACATCTGGGGCGGCTTCCTCTACGGCACGACCAACCGGCTGCTCATCCCCGTCGGCCTGCACCACATCCTCAACTCGGTGATGTGGTTCGTGATCGGCGACTTCAACGGCGCGCACGGTGACATCGCCCGGTTCTTCGCCGGCGACCCGACCGCCGGCTCCTTCATGACCGGATTCTTCCCGATCATGATGTTCGCGCTGCCGGCCGGAGCCCTCGCCATCTGGCAGGAGGCCAAGCCGTCCCAGAAGAAGATCGTCGGCGGCATCATGCTCTCCGGTGCGCTCACCGCCATGCTCACCGGCGTCACGGAGCCCCTCGAGTTCTCCTTCATGTTCGTCGCGTTCCCGCTCTACCTCATCCACGCGGTGCTGACCGGATCCTCGCTCGCCCTCGTGAACGCCCTCGGGATCAGGGACGGGTTCACCTTCAGCGCGGGCACGTTCGACTACGTGCTCAACTTCGGCCTGGCCGAGAAGCCGCTGCTGCTCATCCCGATCGGGCTCGCGTACGCCGGTATCTACTACTTCCTGTTCCGCTTCGTGATCCGCAAGTGGAACCTGAAGACCCCCGGTCGCGGCGAGGACGAGGTCCCCGACGCGACAGTGCCCGACTCCGCGTCGTCCACGACGGTCTAATCCCACCAACGCCGGGGTCGCGGGCGAGCCCGCGACCCCGGCAGCACCACCATGCACCATCATTGTGAAACTGGAGCAGAACATTGGCTGAAGTAATCGTCCTCGACACCGAGACCGCAGCGGGAACGCTTGCTGCGGCATCCATCCGTGCCCTGATCATGCGCAAGCCGGATGCCGTCCTCGGCCTGGCCACGGGGTCCACGCCGCTCTCCGTGTACGCGGCGCTCGCAGCCTCCCTCGCGGAGGAGCCCCTCGACATGTCCCGCGTGCGCGGTTTCGCCCTGGACGAATACGTCGGGCTGCCCGCAGGGCACCCGGAGAGCTACCGCGCCGTCATCACCCGCGACGTCGTCGTGCCCCTCGGCCTCGACCCCGCGAACATCCGTACCCCGAACGGCGACGTGGCCACCCTCGAGACCGCCGGACTCGACTACGAGGCCGCCATCGTCGCGGCCGGCGGCGTCGACGTGCAGATCCTCGGTATCGGGCAGACCGGTCACGTCGGCTTCAACGAGCCGGGTTCCTCCTTCGCGTCCGTCACGCGGATCAAGACCCTGACCGAGAAGACCCGGATCGACAACGCGCGCTTCTTCGCCTCTCCCGATGACGTGCCGATCCACTGCATGACCCAGGGCCTCGGCACGATTCGCCGCGCCAGGCACCTCATCCTGCTCGCGTTCGGCGAAGAGAAAGCGGATGCGATCGCGTCCGCCGTCGAGGGACCGGTCTCATCGAGCAAGCCCGGTTCGGTCATCCAGCTTCACCCGCACGTGACCGTCCTCGTCGACGAGGCCGCGGCATCCCGCCTCGCCAACCGGGACTACTACGCATACGCATACGCCCACAAGTACGCCTGGCAGGGAATCTAACCCCGTGGCCGACTCGATTCTGCTCAGCGCCGGCACGGTCGTCGCCGCGGACGCCGTGCACACCCCTGGCTGGGTCGAGGTCAGGGCCGGACGGATCATCGCCGTCGGCGCCGGCCTCCCGCCGCGCGTCGCCGATGCCCACTACCCGGACGGGATCCTCGCCCCCGGCTTCGTCGACGTGCACAATCACGGCGGCGGCGGATTCAGCTTCAACGATGCCGACACGGAGATCGCGGCGGCCGGGATCGCGGCGACCCACCGGGAACACGGCACGACCACGCTGATGGCGAGCCTCGTCACGGCACCGCTCGATGAGATGGAACGCCTGGTGGCCGGCCTCGCCGACCTCGTCGATTCCGGCCTGCTCGCAGGAATCCACCTCGAAGGACCCTGGCTGAGCCCGATCCATCGGGGCGCCCACACGGCGGAGCTGCTCCGGGTGCCCGACAGGGACAGCATCGACCGCCTCATGCGCGCCGGCCACGGCACGGTGCGCATGGTCACGATCGCCCCTGAGCTCCCTGGCGGGCTCGACGCCGTCCGGCGGATCGTCGGATACGGCGCGGTCGCCGCGATCGGCCACACCGACGCCAATGACGACATGACCAGGCAGGCGATCCAGGCGGGGGCCACGGCGGGCACGCATCTCTTCAACGCGATGCGTCCCCTGCACCATCGGGAACCCGGGCCGTCCCTCGCGCTGCTCGAGAACCCCGCCGTGTTCGCCGAACTGATCGCAGACGGGGTGCACCTGCATCCCGCGGTCGTCCGCTTCATCACGCAGAGCCCGTCGCGACCGGTGTTCGTGACCGACGCGATGGCCGCGGCCGGTGCGGACGAGGGCGAATACACCCTCGGCGGCCTCCCCGTCAGCGTGCTCGACGGTGAAGCGCGCCTCGCGGACGGGACGATCGCCGGCAGTGTCCTCACCCTGAGCGAGGCCGTCCGGTTCGCCGTGCACACGGCAGGGGTCGACCTCGCCACGGCGGTGCGAGCGGCCACGCAGAACCCGGCCGACATGATCGGCCTCACCGACTGCGGCCGCCTCGCCGCGGGGCAGCCGGCCGACCTGATCGTCCTCGATGCCGGGCTCTACGTCACCGCGACCATGCGGTCAGGCGACTGGTGCCTGCCGGCCTGAGCCGGCAGGGGAGACCGGCCTAGGCGAAGCCCCAGGCCTTCTCCTCGTCGCTCGAGGCGTCCGACAACGGGATGCCGATCAGCGGGCGCGGCGCCGGCCCGAGCGGGTGCAGGCTGGGATCGGGGGCGCGCACGGCCTGTTCCTTGAGCTCGACGAAGATCGCGTGGGTCGGCGTGGTGCCGATGTTCACGCCGGCGTGTTCCTGGGCAGGGAGCCAGGCGGTCTCGCCGGCCGGGAGTTCGACATCGACCTCCCTGCCTTCGAAGGAGAGCCTCCGGGAGTATGCGCTCAGCGTGATCATCACGCTGTCTGGGTGCTCGTGCGGGTTGGTGGTGTCGCCGGGGGCATCAAGGAATTCGAGCACGCGAACGCGGTCGTTTTCGAGCAATACCCGGTAGACGCCGGGATCCGTCACGAGCGGATCGAGGGACTGTGTGGCGTTCTGTTCACTGGACATGCCGCACGCTAACACCGTTTGCCTGCGGCGCGCTAGGAGAAGCCCCAGACGTTCGCCTCATCGTCGGTGTCCGGCGTCGACGGTGCGGCGGACTGCGGCCCGAGCGGCCGCTCGTCCGTGCGCCCTCGGGGATGCCGCGAAGGCTCCTTGAGTTCGATGAAGATCGAGTGCGTGTCGGTATGGCCGGTGTTCGCACCGGTGTGTTCCTGGGCGGGAAGCCATCGTGCGACCCCGGCGGGAAGCTCGACGTCGACGGCGCGGCCGTCCGACGAGATCCGCCGGCTGAATTCGCTCAGGGTGACCATGACACTGTCCGGATGCCGGTGCGGCGCGGTCGCGGCACCGGGCGTGTCCCGGTATTCGAGGACGCGTACCCGCTCATTCTCGAGGATCACCCGGTAGAGGCCGGGATTGGTGACGACGGGGTCCTGAAAGCCTTCTGCACTGTCCATGCGGGCACCGTACCCGGTGCCGGCGGTGCCCGCGAGGGGCAGGTCAGGTCGGTGACCAGCGCGCAGCCCGGTAATCGACCCGGTAGCCGGACTCCGCGGTGCCCAGGAGGACGAGCGGGGTGCCTTCTTCGCGGTAGTGCGGCAGCGCCCTGGCCTCGTGCGCGACCGGCGGGTGGCCGCCGGCCCGGACCACCCGCCACCAGGGGACATCCGCCCCATAGTGCGCCATGATCTGGCCGACGACACGGGCGCCGCGAGAGCCGAGCACCGCCGCGACGTCGCCGTAGGTCATCACCCGCCCGGCGGGAATCGAGTCGACGATGCCGAGGACATGCGTGACGAAGTCGCTGTCGGGGGCGAGGCGCATGGCCGGCGGAACCGTCTGGCCGCTACAGCTTGAGCGAACCGATCATCTCGCCGTATGCCGTCTCGCCGATGTCGACGAAGCCGATCCGGTGGAAGAACGACTCCGGTCCTTCTTCGCCGGGTTCCCAGATCACGGTGATGTGGTCGAAGCCCCGCTTCCTGGCCTCCTGGGCGAGTGACTCCGCTGCGAATTTGCCGACGCCCTTGCCCTGGGCGCTCGCGTCTACGTTGATCCTCCAGATGCAGGCCCGGAATTCCTCGTGCTCCGAATCGGGGTCGAAGTTGCCGTGGATGAACCCGGCCACCTCGCCGTCGAGCAACACGACGCGCTGCCACGCGGTCGCGGGATTGATCACGGAAGCCGCCACCGCATAGGAGACGGGAGCGATGTACAGCTCCTGGCCCGGTTTGAGACTGAGGCTATTGGCCGCAACAATGTTGCGTGCGGACAGTTCTTCCAGACGTAGTTCACCCATGGCAACAGGCTAACCTGCGGCTGACCGGCGTGGTAGTCGGGTTTTGTGCGCCGGGCAGGACCGGACCGAAAACTGTCTCGATGTCGAGACAGTTGCGGGGGCCTTGTAGAATTGGCTCGGCCACGTGGCCGGTACCATTCTGAGGAGAATTCATTGGCGAAGATCAAGGTTGAAGGCACCGTCGTCGAGCTCGACGGGGACGAGATGACGCGCATCATCTGGCAGGCCATCAAGGACACGCTCATCCACCCGTACCTCGACATCGACCTCGAGTACTACGACCTGTCGATCCAGAAACGCGATGAGACCGACGACCAGATCACGATCGACGCTGCCCACGCCATCCAGAAGCACGGCGTCGGCGTGAAGTGCGCGACCATCACCCCGGACGAGGCCAGGGTCGAGGAATTCGGCCTCAAGAAGATGTGGGCGTCTCCCAACGGCACGATCCGCAACATCCTCGGCGGCACGATCTTCCGTGAGCCGATCATCATTTCCAACATCCCGCGCCTGGTGCCCGGCTGGAACAAGCCGATCATCATCGGCCGCCACGCCTTCGGCGACCAGTACCGCGCCACGAACTTCCGCTTCGAGGGGGAGGGCACGCTCAGCATGACCTTCACGCCGAAGGACGGCTCGGAGGCGCAGACCTTCGAGGTCTTCCAGTCCCCGGGCAGCGGTGTCGCGATGGGCATGTACAACCTCGACAGCTCGATCCGTGACTTCGCCCGTGCCTCGCTCAACTACGGCCTCGTGCGGAACTACCCGGTCTACCTGTCGACCAAGAACACCATCCTCAAGGCATACGACGGCCGGTTCAAGGACATCTTCCAGGAGATCTTCGACACCGAGTTCAAGGCCCGCTATGAGGCTGCCGGCCTCACCTACGAGCACCGCCTGATCGACGACATGGTCGCATCCGCCATGAAGTGGGAAGGCGGCTACGTCTGGGCCTGCAAGAACTACGACGGCGACGTGCAGTCGGACACCGTCGCGCAGGGCTTCGGCTCGCTCGGCCTGATGACGAGCGTGCTCTCCACTCCCGACGGCAAGGTCGTTGAGGCAGAGGCAGCGCACGGCACCGTGACCCGCCACTACCGCCAGCACCAGCAGGGCAAGCCCACCTCGACGAACCCGATCGCCTCGATCTATGCCTGGACCCGCGGCCTCTCGCACCGGGCCAAGCTCGACGGCAACCCGGCGCTCGCCGAGTTCGCCGAGACCCTCGAGGACGTCGTCATCAAGACCGTCGAAAGCGGCCAGATGACCAAGGACCTCGCATTGCTGGTCGGCCCGGAGCAGGGCTACCAGACGACCGAGGAATTCCTCGCCGCCATCGCGACGAACCTGCAGACGCGCCTGGCCTAACCGGCCCCGCTCGTCCGGGAGAGGCCCTCGACCCCTGGGGTCGGGGGCCTCACCCGTGTGCCGATCACAACGGTCCCGTCGACGTCGTCGTGGTGCGCGGTACGGGGGAGCAGGCCGTTCCTGGCGAACAACGCGCTCGTCACCGGCGCCTGGCGCGCACTCGTCTCGATCAGGAGATGGCCGCCGGGGGCGAGCCAGCCTGCCGCCGCCGCCGCGACCCTTCGCTGCACGTCGAGCCCGTCAGAACCGCCGTCGAGCGCCAGCCGGTGCTCGTGCACCCGGGCCTCCGGCGGCATCCGCTCGATGGAGCCGGTCGGCACGTATGGCGCGTTGACGAGCAGGAGCGCGATCCGACCGCGCAGGGCCAGGGGCAGGGGGGCGAAAAGATCGCCCTCGACCACGGTTCGGCCAGGGAGGTTGACGCGGGCGCAGCGGACTGCGACCGGGTCGAGGTCCGCCGCCAGGAGGTCGAGCCCCAGCCCCGGCAGGGCCGAGAGCAGGGCGGCACCGACCGCTCCCGTGCCGCAGCAGAGGTCGACGACGATCGCACCGGGACCGGCGAGCCCTGCGGCCTCGCGCACAAGCGCCTCCGTGCGTCGCCGCGGCACGAAGACCCCGGGTTCGACGTGCACCCGCAGCCCGCAGAACAGCGCCCAGCCGAGGACGTACTCGAGCGGCTCCCCGCCCACCCTGCGCTCGAGCAGGTCCTCGAGCTCGTCCGCCGACCGGGCCTCGCCAACGAGGAGCTCCGCTTCCTCCTCGGCGAAGACGCATCCCGCCGCGCGGAGGCGTTCGACGACGCCGGGGAAGGCCGCGGCGGGATCGACAGGGGACATCGGAACCTTTCGGGTATTGCGCGCGGCATACGCACGGGAGTCGAATGCCCATAAAATCAGTGCAGGAGACATAGTTTCTCACCTGGACGAGAAAGCGACGCGGCATGGCACCTGAATGGCATTCGGTGTCCCGCACGCGACCCTCGCGTCGGATGCGGCGCCGCGGATGAACGCCATGGAACGGATCATCGACGAGGGCCTCCTCATCGCCCTCTCCGCGGTGCGGATGGCCGTGAAGAACCACATCATCGTCGGGGCTCTCCGCGAGCACGACAACTTCGACGAATCGTCCTACCAGACGGTCGCGCGCGATGAACTGCTCCTTCTTGCGGCGCAGAACGAAGAGGATGCCGCCCGCGTCGCGCAGGAAAGACGGGAACTCGCGTCCCGGCGCTGGTCGCAGGGCTTCACCGAGGATGAGCGGCTCGACATCGGCAGGCTCGGCCGCCGTCGTCGCGCCCACAAGGGTCTCGCCCTCATCCTGCACGCGGTCGCGGACGACGACAAGAAACTGGCCGCGATCGTCGAGGACGCGCAACACGACGCGAGTTATGAGATCCGGAAGGCCCTCGCCGCACGCCTGATCCGCCAGACGATCGACGGCCACGCCCCTGGCTACGCGCGGATGCGTGAGGAGCGGATCAAATACCTGCTCGCGATCGACTTCGCGATGCTTCGGGACCGGACATCCGGAACGAATCCATAGCGATTCTTCGGTTTTCACTCTGGCGGCTCACCTAGGATTGAAACAATTCAGGTCGTTGCTCTTGCTCCATTTTTCCCGCCCGATTTCCCGCCCGGGATGCGCCCCAGGTCGACGACGACCATCGGTCATCGCACGGGAAAGAACACCATGACAGGCTTCGCACACGTCCTCAAACCGGGTCGCATCGGTACCCTCGAACTCCCGAACCGGGTGATCATGGCGCCGATGGGCACCGAGATGGGCACCCCGGAGGGGCTCTTCACCGCTCAAGAGATCGCGTATTACACCGAACGCGCCCGCGGGGGCACTGGCCTCGTGATGACCGGCATCAGCGCCGTCTCCGAGGACTACGAGACGCTCAACGCCGGACTCTGCTGCGTGCACACCGATGCCGCGCTTCCGGGCCTCACCGCCCTCGCCGAATCGATCCACGCCGTCCGCGGGCTGGTCTCCCTGCAGCTCACCGCGGGCCTCGGGCGCAACATCAACGTGATCGACCCGGACCGGCTGCCGATCTCCGCCTCCGACAACCCGCACTATGCAGACCCGAGCGTGCTCTGCCGGCCGCTCGAGATCGACGAGATCCACCTGCTCGTCCGCCGCTTCGGCGAAGCCGCAGCCCGCGCCGCCGCCGCGGGGATGGATGCGATCGACATCCACGGCCACACGGGCTACCTGATCGACCAGTTCATGAGCGTCTGCTGGAACCGCCGCACGGATGTCTACGGCGGCAGTGTCGAGAACCGCTGCCGGTTCGCGACCGAGATCATCGCCGCCGTCAAGGCCAACGCGCCCGGCCTGCCCGTCAGCTTCCGCCTCTCTGTCAACCACCGTTTCGCCGGGGGCCGCACGACGGCGGAGGGCCAGGCCATCGCCGTCGTACTCGCCGCGGCAGGGCTCGACCTCATCATCGCCGACGACGGGTCATACGAAGCCATGGACTACGTCTTCCCGCCGTACTACCTCGGCGAAGCGTGCATGGTCCCGGCGGCCCGCGCACTCAAGGACGTCGTGTCCATCCCCGTGATGGCCGTCGGCAACCTCACCCCGGAGAACGCGGAGGCCGCCCTCGCCGCGGGCGACGCCGACTTCGCCGGCATCGGGCGCGGACTGATCGCGGATCCGGAGTGGGCGGGCAAGCTCACCGCGGGCGATCGCGCGGACATCCGACCGTGCATCCGCTGCAACTCGATGTGCGTCGGCAACGCCTTCTTCGCCCTGCCGCTCGGCTGCGCCGTCAACCCGCAGGTCGGCTTCGAGCGCGAACGCCGCGTCGAGAAGGCGGATGTCCTCAAACACGTCGTCGTGATCGGCGGCGGCCCCGGCGGACTCGAATCCGCACGGGTCGCCGCGCTCCGCGGCCACTCCGTCGACCTCTACGAGGCAGGGCCCCAGCTCGGCGGCGTGCTGCTGCCCGCGGCGACCCCGGAGTTCAAGAAGGAACTGCGTGCGATGATCGGCTGGTGGGAACGCCAGTTCACCCACCTCCCCGTGACCGTGCACCTCGACACGACCATCGACGCGGACTCCCTCGCGACGTTCGAGGCCGACGAGATCATCGTCGCGACCGGTTCTCTTCCGCTCCTGCCGTCCATCCCCGGCCTCGACGGTGCGAACGTGATCGACGTGCTCGACTTCCACCGCGGCGTCCCCGTCGGCCATAGTGTCGTCATCGCGGGTGGCGGCCTCTCGGGCTGCGACGCCGCCCTCGAACTCGCCGGACAGGGCTGCAACGTCACGATCGTCGAACTCGCCGACGAGCTCGCCCGCGACATGATCGTGATCAACCGGATCACCCTGCTGCGCGAACTCGGTGAGAAGGGCGTCCGGATCCTCACCGGGCACACCGTCACCTCCGTCGACGCCGACGGCCTCACCGCGACCGGCCCGGACGGCGCCGTACACGTCACCGCGTCCACGGTGATCGCGGCCTTCGGGGTGCGTCCGAACACGGCGCTCACGCTCGCGCTCGAAGGGCGAGCCAACGTGCATCCGCTCGGCGACTGTGTGCACCCGGCCAAGGTCGGCGAGGCCATCAACGCGGCCTTCCTGACCGCGCTCGTGCTCTGAGACGAACGCCCTCGAGACGGATGCCCGGCGCGCGTCGCCGGCCGGGCATCCGCCCCGGACAGGCGAGCCTCACCTTGCTGGCGGTGGGCGGGGGACGGGACGAGACTTGAAGCATGTCCCGTCTGTTCGCCGCCGTACGGCGGTATCCGCTTGTCGCCGCGACCATCGTGCTCGGGGTGGTCGGAATCGGGCTGGCCCTCGCCGGCTTCGCCGACAGCCTGGCCTGGCTGTTCGGCGGCTTCGGCCTGTTCGTCGCCGCGATCTCAGCCGTGGGCATGGTCAAGCAGCTGCGCCACGGCAGTTTCGGCGTCGACCTGCTCGCGATCACCGCCATCGTCGCAACGGTGCTCGTCGGCGAGTACGTCGCGACCATCCTGATCGTGCTGATGCTCACCGGGGGCGCCGCCCTCGAAGACTTCGCCGTGAACCGTGCCAAGCGCGAACTCAACGCCCTGCTCAACCGGGCGCCGCAGATCGCGCACCGCCTGAGATCCGCAGGCGACCTGGCCGACGTCGAGGATCTGCCAGCCACTGCTGTGCAGCCGGGTGACCTCCTGCTCGTGCGCCCGGCCGAGATCGTTCCCGTCGACGGTGTGCTCGAGTCCGCCAGCGCGGCCTTCGACGAGTCCTCGCTGACCGGGGAGAGCCTCCCCGTCGAACGCAACAAGGGCGAGGGCATCCTCTCGGGGTCGATCAACGGCCAGGCCGCCGCCACCATCCGCGCAACCGCGACCGCGGCGAACAGCCAGTACCAGCAGATCGTGGCCCTCGTCGAGGAGGCCTCCGCGAGCAAGGCACCCGTCGTCCGGCTCGCCGACCGGTACGCGGTGCCGTTCACCGCGGTCGCCCTGTCCCTGGCTGCGCTCGCCTGGATCCTGACCGGTGAGCCGGTCCGCTTCGCCGAGGTGCTCGTCGTCGCCACCCCGTGCCCGCTGCTGATCTCTGCTCCGATCGCGTTCATGGGAGGCATGAGCCGCGCGGCGCGCAACGGAATCATCGTCAAGGGCGGCGGGGTGCTCGAAGCGCTGTCCCGCGCCAGGACCATCGTCTTCGACAAGACCGGAACCCTGACCCACGGCACCCCCGCCATCGCCCGGGTGCTGCCCGCCGCCGGGTTCGACGCCGACGAGGTGCTGGCGCTCGCCGCGTCCGCCGAACAGTACTCGTCCCACGTGCTCGCGGCATCCGTGATCGCGGAGGCGCGCAGCCGCGGCCTCGAGCTCCTCGCGACCGCGACGGCGAGCGAGGTGCCGGCACACGGCGTCGTCGCCAGGCTCGACGGCCGCGAGGTGACCGTGGGCAAGCTCTCCTTCGTGGCGGAGACCGCGCCGGCGGCCGTCGCCGCCCCGCTCGACGGCGGGGAACTCGCCATCTACGTCGCCGTGGACGGGAGCTTCGCCGGCAGCATCGTCGCGAGCGACCAGCTGCGCGGCAATGCCCGCCAGACGATCGACGCCCTCGGGGAGCTCGGAATCCGCAACACGGTCATGCTCACCGGGGACGCCCGGCCGACGGCCGAGCACATCGCCGCGCTCGTGGGAATCACGAACGTCCAGGCCGACTGCCTGCCTGTCGACAAGGTCGAGGGCGTGCGGGCGATCACGGAGCGTCCGGTGATCATGGTCGGCGACGGTGTCAATGACGCTCCTGTGCTCGCGGTGGCGGATGTCGGCATCGCGATGGGCGCGCGCGGCGCGACCGCGGCGAGCGAGTCAGCAGACGTCGTCATCCTGATCGACGACCTCTCGCGCACGGCCAGGGCGGTCGCGATCGGGCAGGACACGATCCGGATCGCGTTGCAGAGCATCTGGATCGGTATTGCGCTGAGCCTGGTCCTGATGGTCTTCGCCGCGTTCGGGCTGATCCCGGCGACGATCGGGGCGCTCCTGCAGGAGCTCGTCGACCTCGCGACGATCCTCAACGCGCTCCGTGCGATCGGCGGGCGGCGGGATGCCGCGCTCGCTGCCGGGAGCGTACCGGTGCACCGCGAACCGGCGACGGCGCTCGCGCGCTGAGCCGCGGCATCCGCCCGCGCGGCGACACCGCCGCGACGGCCTAGCCTGAGTAGATGCGCCTCTTCCGCCCCCGCACGCCGCCCACAGGGGTGGATGGGCAGCCGCGACTCTCCCGGGACGTGCTCGTCCTCGGCGTGATCGCCTTCTTCGTCATGGTCGGTTTCGGCGTCGTCGTCCCGGTGCTCCCGGTCTACGTGCGCAGCTTCGGCGTCGGCAACCTCGAGATCGGCGCGGTCGTCTCCGCGTTCGCGCTGATGCGGTTCGTCGCGAGCCCGTTCTGCGGGCGCCTGATCGACTGGGCGGGGGAGCGGACCATCCTCGCGGCGGGCATCGGCATCGTCGCACTCTCGAGTGGGCTCGCGGGCATCGCCCAGAACTACCCGCAGTTGCTCCTGTTGCGCGGGGCAGGCGGCATCGGCTCCGCGATGTTCACCGTCTCGGCGATGACGCTCCTGCTCGGCTCGACTGCTCCGGGCATCCGCGGCCGCGCCATCGGCTTCTATCAGGGCGGGTTCCTGCTCGGCGGCATGGCCGGCCCCGCCCTCGGCGGCCTGCTCGCGACGATCTCGCTCACGGCGCCCTTCTTCTTCTACGCCGGCACGCTCGCGATCGCCGGTGTGCTCGGGCTGCTGCTGCTGAGCCCCGGCTATCGCAACGCGACGGCGGATGCGTCCGGAGCGTCGGCGCCCAGGGTCCCGTTCCGCGCTGTGCTCGCCGACCCCCGGTTCCGGGCCGCGTGCCTGGCCAACTTCGCGCAGGGCTGGACCTCGTTCGGTGTGCGCAACGCGCTGATCCCCGTTCTCGTCGTCGAGGTACTGCGCGGCCCGAGCTCCTGGACCGGTGTTGCCTTCGCTGTCGCGGCGGTCGCCCAGACCCTCGCACTCGCGCCCGCGGCCCGCTTCGTCGACACCGTCGGACGCCGCCCGGCGATCATCGGAGCCTGCCTGCTCGCCGCCGTGACCATCTTCGCGGTGCCGTTCGCGCCGAACATCGTGGTCCTCACGGTGCTGCTCTGCGTCTACGGGGTCGCGTCGGCGTTCCTCGGTACGGCTCCCGCCGCCGCGGTCGGCGACGCAGCGGGGGCCGGTGGCGGACGCCCGGTCGCGGTCTTCTCGATGTTCTCGGACTTCGGCGCGATCATCGGCCCGCTCGCGGCGGGCCTGCTCGCCGATTCCGTCTCGTACCCGGTCGCGTTCGGTGTCGGTGCGCTGTTCTTCCTCGCGACGAGCGCCCTCGCCCTGCGGATGCCGCGCGAGACTCGGGCGGTCCGTCCCGCCTGACCCGGGCGAGCGAGCTAGCGCAGTTCTGCGCGACCGGAGAGGACGCCGCTGACCGTCGCGACGACCGCGAAGACGCCGCCGATGACCGGCAGGCCCATGTCCCACCACGCGATCGCGGCAGCGCCGAACACGGCGATCTCGATGATCGCCTTGCCGAACGGGTCGAGCCGGAAGACGGCCTTCGGCGACCGGAACAGCGCCCAGAGGATGATCGCGAACGCGGGGGCGACGATGCCGACGAGCAGCGCGGGCCACGGGAACGGCCAGGTCGTGAAGCCCCAGACCGCGAGGGTGACGAACGCGAACAGTTCGAGAAGGAACCGCAGAACGTCGTTGAACCCGATCTTCGGCAGGGCACGGGAGTCAGTCACCCGCCCACTCTACCGTTCCCCGAACATCACCTTTCCGGTCGAGAGCGGCCGGCGGAACGGTCACTCCCGACCGGAAGGGGAACGGATGCCGGCGGCTACTTGAAGATGATCGTCCGGGCCCCGTCGAGCAGCACCCGGTGCTCGGCGAACCAGGTCACCGCCTGAGTGAGGGTGCGGCTCTCCTCGTCCTGGCCGATCGCGACGAGCTCGGCCGGCGTGCGGGAGTGGTCCACCCGGACCACGTTCTGCTCGATGATCGGTCCCTCGTCGAGGTCGCTCGTCACGAAGTGAGCCGTCGCCCCGATCAGCTTGACCCCGCGCGCGTGGGCCTGCTTGTACGGGTTCGCACCCTTGAACCCGGGCAGGAACGAGTGGTGGATGTTGATGGCCCGGCCCTCGAGGACCGCGCACAGTTCAGGGGACAGGATCTGCATGTACCGCGCGAGCACGACGAGCTCGATGTCGTTGTCCTCGATCGCCTCGATCACCCGGGCTTCGAAGGCGGCCTTGCTCGCGGCATCCGTGATGGGGAGCGATTCGAACGGCACCCCGTAGAAGCCGACGAGGTCGCGCAGGGTGCCGTGGTTGCTCAGCACCAGCGGGATCTCGATCGGCACCTGGCCGCCCCGGTGCCGGAAGAGCAGGTCGTTCACGCAGTTGCCCGCCGTCGAGGCGAGCACGAGGGTGCGGAGCGGGCGGCCGACGACGTCGATCACCGACGTCATCGCGTAGCGCTCGGCGACAGGTGCGAGCGCCGCCGTGAGCTCCTCGCGTGAGGCGGGAGTCTCGATCTGGAGTCGCATGAAGAACCGGCCGGTGTCGGCGCTCGTGAACTGCTGGCTCTCGGTGATGTTGCCGTGAGCCTGCACGATGGCGCCGCTCACGGCGTGGACGATGCCCGGCTGGTCGACGCAGACGAGGGCGATGACCCAGTGGTGGTGTGCGGGCAGCGGAGTGGAACTAGTCATCCGTCTAGGCTATCGGCTGCCGTCAGGCTGTCGGTTAGGCTGGATGTGGCCGGCACAAGCGACAGGCCCCGGGCGCGCACGCTGCGCGCACACGATCCGGCTGGCGCCGGCCCGGCCCCGCGCGGGCTGCAGGCCCAGCCCTCTGTGAGCACACCCATGTCCCTGACTTCGCCGATCGAGCTGCCCCGCTTCGATCCCGCCAACACCGCCACCGCGCACTCCGACCGCCCCCGCACCGGCTCGGTCGCCTCGACGCCTCCTGCCCGCTTCCCGTGGATCGGGCTGCTCGCCCTCTCCGGTGCCGTGTTCCTCTCCGTCACCAGCGAGATGCTGCCGACCGGCCTGCTCCCGGAGATGAGCGGATCGCTCGGAGTGCCGCAGTCGCAGACCGGCCTGCTTGTGAGCTGGTTCGCGTTCACCGTCGTGCTCACGAGCACGCCGCTGGCCCTGCTCACGAAACGGCTGCCCCGGCACGGACTGATCGTGTTCGTGCTCCTGGTCTTCGCGCTCAGCAACGTGCTCACCGCGCTCGCCCCGAGCTACGAACTCGTCGTCGCCACCCGGGTGCTCGGCGGCCTCGCCCACGGCCTGTTCTGGGGCGTCGTCGGGGCGTACTCCGCCCACCTCGTGCCCAAGGAACAGATCGGTCGGGCGATCTCGATCACGATCTCCGGCGGCACCCTCGCCTTCGTCTTCGGCGTGCCGCTCGGGACGGCGGCCGGGCATGCGCTCGGCTGGCGGCTGTCCTTCGTGCTGCTCGCCGTGCTCATGCTCATCGGCGCGGCCCTCGTCTGGCGGTTCCTGCCGAAGGTCGAGCACTACGTCTCCCCGCCGCGCGGCGACCGGGGCGTACCGGCGCAGGCAGCGGATGCCGCGGCATCCGCCCCCGACGCCCCGGACGCGAGCGCTGCGCCGCTCGAGATCACGTCAGCAGCCGTGACCGACCAGGCAGCCGTGACCGACCCGGCCCCGACAGCAGCCCCGCGCCCCCAGGCCCCCGCTCGCCGGGACCCCACGATCGCTCCCGTCGCCCTGATCTGCGTCATCGCAGCCCTGATCATGATCGGTCACTACTCCTTCTACACGTACATCGCGCCGTTCCTGATCGACGGCCTCGGGGTCGATCCGTCCGCGATCGCCCCGTTCCTGTTCGCCTACGGGATCGCCGGTGCCGTCGGACTGCTTCTGAGCGGCACGGTGTTCGCCGCCCGGCCCCAGCTCGGCCTCGTGCTCGGCCTCGTCGTGAGCGCGGTCAGCGTGTCCGCGCTGAGCATCTGGAGCGGCTTGCTCCCGGTCGCCATCGTCGCGTTCCTGCTCTGGGGCATCGCGTTCGGAGCCCTGCCCGCCCTGCTGCAGACCCGACTGATGCACACGGCGTCCCGTCGTATCCGCGACACCGCGAGCGCCTTCTACACGACCGCGTTCAACACCGGCATCGGCGGCGGCGCCCTCCTCGGAGGGATCCTCCTCGAACGCTCGGGCATCACGTCAGTGCCGTTCGTCTACGTCGGGATCCTCGTCGCCGCGCTCGCGCTCGTGCTGGTGAGCCAGCTGGTGATCCGGCGCCGGTCGGCCGCGTAGCGCGGCATGCGGTGCCACGTGCCTAGCCACGTGCGTAGCCGCGTGCGTCCCGGCGTGCGCCTCCGCGTGCGTCCCGCCGTGCGTCGACGCGAGCGCTCCGCTGTGCGCTCCCGCATGCACTCCTGCGAGCGGATGCGCCGACTCGCGCACCCGGCGCACGGATGCCTCGAGGGTCGTCACGGCGACCGTGGTCGGGGGAGGCGGCGGCCGCACAGGTATTTCCGCCACCGCGTAGATGCTGCGGGCGGCGGCCCGCCGGTTGCTGCCCCTGACCCAGTCGGTGAAATAGATCTTCGGCAGGATCTTGGCGACGGCCAGGACCACGTAGATGACGGTATTGATCCCGACGAAGGCCGAGAAGACGGCGAAGAACTCCGAGGCGAGGATCGTGTCGGGTAGCAGGATGCCTGCGGGCACCTGGCTGAGGACGTGGACCGGCATCAGGCGGCGCTCCCGGTTCCGACCTTCATGCTTGCGTGTTCCCAGGCGGCATGCCTGCCGAGGGTGATGTCGACGATGCCCTTGACGTAGACCACGTTCAGGAACATGTCGAAGCAGAGTTCGGGGAGCACGGTGACCGCGAGCAGGCGGGCCCGCCAGCCGCCCTTCCACACGGTGACCACGCGTTCGGTGACGAAGACGAGGCCCAGGCAGAGCCAGAAGGGGAACCAGATCCAGGTGCTGACCGCGAGCAGGGTCAGCACCATCAGCGACAGGAACGAGGTCAGGGCGATGACGCTGTACCCGATGCCGAGCTGCTGCGCCCAGTAGCGGAGGGTCGCCGGGGTCAGGCCGTAGGTGCCGATGTTCTCGAGGGCGCCGCGTTGCCACCGCAGGCGCTGCTGCCAGAGCGCGGGGAGCGTCGGCATCAGCTCCGTCACCACGGTGCACTGGGTGGGGGAGGTGATCAGTCCGCCGAGGGACTTCAACGCGAGGGTCAGCTCGTTGTCCTCGGTGAGGGCGTAGGTGTCGTAGACGTCGCCGGGCACCCCGGGAATGGTGACACCCCGGTTCTCGGCCACGGACCGCAGCGCGAGGGGCCGGAACAACGACGCCGTCCCGGTCAGGACGAAGACACGGCCGCGCCGCCTGGCGAGTTCCCGCGAGTAGCGCACGTACTCGTTGCGCTGCAGGAGTCCGAGCAGGCCGAACCCCGGCTCCCCGTAGAAGAGGCCCCCGATCGCCATCAGGGCGCGATCGCTCGTGAACCGGGCGACGGCCTCGGCGAGGAAGCCGTCATCGAGCGCGGTGTCCGCGTCCATGATCATGACGATGTCATTGTCGAGCTGTCCGGGCAGGACCCGTTTGAGTGCCTGGTTCAGGGCACCCGCCTTCTTCTGGGTGTTGCCCACGGATTCGACGACCTCGACGCCGTGTTCTCGGGCGATGCTGACAGTGTCGTCGGTGCAGTTGTCCGCGACGACGATGACGCGCTCCGGCGGATGCGACTGGGTGAGAAGAGAGGCCAGGGTCACGGGGAGCGATAGGGCCTCGTTGTGAGCCGGGATCAGCACGGTCACCGTCACAGGTCCGGCGAAGACTCCTCCCTGCGGGGCCATCACGATCTTCGGTGCGAGCGGGGTCAGGTGCGCGTTGGAGGACCGTCGGGAGCGGTTCGTCGCGCGGCGTTCGAGCAGGGCGATGCCGGCGGCGAAGAGCACGGAGAGGGCGATGGCGCCGAGGATCGCCCGGGGGCCCGGCGCGCTCGGGTCGTACGACACCGGGAGCACGCCGAAGAGCACGATCTGGGAGGGGGCCGCACCGGGGGCGTGCTCGCCAGAGGCGACCAGGAACCAGAGCACGGCCGCCGCGCCCGTGGCGAGTCCCGCGATCACGAGGCCGACCGTCCGGCCCAGTTTTTGTGCCCCCATATAACAAATCGTATCCGTCCGCGCGTCAGATCATGCACACTCTCGCGCGGTGCAGCAGGGGCCCACCGGGATACGCCGCGCAGGGGTCTACCGCGGAGGCCGCCCGGTCCCGTTCTCGTCGGCGAGCGGCCGGTTCGCCTTGATCGGGAAGGCCCCGGTCTTGCCGTCGCGGGCGAGCGCGATCTGCAGGATCCGGCCGCGGCACGCATACCAGCCGACCACGAGCGCCGGGATGATCACGATCAGGGAACTGATCGTGAGCGTGCCGACCGGCCAGTCGAAGGCCATCAGCACGAGAACCGTCGCCAGGAACCCGAGGCTCGCATAACCGGTGTATGGAGCCCCGAACAGGCGGAACGCCGGCCGTTTCAGGATCCCGCGCTTCGCCCAGGCCTGCAGGCGCAGCTGGCAGAGCACGATCATCCCCCACGCGCTGATGATCCCGATCGCCGCCATGTTGAGCACGATCTCGAACGCCTCATCCGGCACGATCGCATTGAGGCCGACACCGAGCAGGGTGACGAAGCCCGTCAAGAGGATGCCGCCGAACGGCACCCCGGTCCGGCTCACCTTTCCGGCGAAGCGCGGCGCCGATCCCGCGAGCGACATCGACCGGAGGATCCGTCCCGTCGAGTAGAGGCCGGCATTGAGCGAGGACAGCGCCGCGGTCAGCACGACGAGGTTCATGATCACGTCGACCCCGCCGACGCCGATGCTGCCGAAGAACGTCACGAAGGGGCTGACGCCTGCCTGGTATGCGGTGTACGGCAGCAGCAGCGAGAGCAGCAGGATCGAGCCGACGTAGAAGACCGCGATGCGCACGATCACGGTGTTGATCGCCTTGGGCATCACCGTCTCCGGATGGGCGGTCTCTCCGGCGGTCGTGCCGACGAGTTCGATCGAGGCGTAGGCGAAGACGACGCCCTGCACGACGACGATCGAGGCGAGCACCCCGTTGGGGAACCAGCCGCCGTTGTCCGCGATCAGGCTGAAGCCGGCCTCCTGGCCCGGGATCGGGGTGCCGAAGATCACCATCCAGGTGCCGACGAGCAGGAAGGACACGATCGCAACGACCTTGATCAGCGCGAACCAGAACTCGAGCTCGCCGAAGACGCTCACCGACAGCAGGTTGAGGCACAGCACGACCGCGAGGGCCGTCAGCGCGTAGAGCCACTGCGGCACGCTCCCGAACGGCGCCCAGTACTTGGCGAAGAAGTTCATGTACAGCGCGACGGCGGTGACATCGACGATCGCCGTCATCACCCAGTTGATCCAGTACAGCCAGCCGGTGACGAACGCGGCCTTCTCGCCGAAGAATTCGCGCGCATACGAGACGAAGGAGCCGGACGACGGGCGGTGCAGGACGAGCTCGCCGAGTGCGCGCAGGATCAGGAACGCGAAGAACCCGCAGATCGCGTAGACGAAGACGAGGGAAGGACCCGCTGAGGCGAGCCGGCCGCCGGCGCCGAGGAAGAGCCCGGTGCCGATCGCGCCGCCGATCGCGATCATCTGCACCTGCCGGCCCTTGAGCCCCTTGTGCAGGCCCGCATCCTCGTGCACGCTCGTCGCATCGTGGATGTGCTCGAGCGGCGTCTCGACGGGCAGGCCGTGGTGCCCGTGCTCGTGAGGCTGCGCTGGCTCTGCCTCAGCCCCTGACCCGGTCGGATCGGGGCGTTGCGGCCCCCGGATGGCACTCGTCATGGGGGCACTTCCGATCCATTTGCTTTTCGCCCACCCTACCGGTGGGGCGCCGGCGCCCCCTAACAGGGTTCGTCCACCGGGCACTCGGTAGACTGGTTTTCCGTACCCCTGACCCGAGAAACAGAGCCGGAGGCCGCATGACGACGATCCTCCTCGCCTTCCTGGCGCTGTCCGTCCTGACGCCGGCGCTCACCCGCGTGCTGTCCACCAAGGTGTTCTACCTGATCGCGCTTCTGCCTGCGGCGGCGTTCGTCTTCACGCTCACGCAGACCGCGACGGTCATGCGCGGAGGTTCCGAAGCCTCGAGCATCCCGTGGATCCCGCAGCTCGGCGTCGCGCTGTCCTTCCGCGTCGACACCCTCGCCTGGCTGCTCGCCCTCGTCGTGACCGGCGTCGGCGCCCTCGTTCTCGTGTACTGCGCCCGCTACTTCGACGCTGACGAACCGGCGCTCGGCCGTTTCGCAGCCTGCCTCCTCGCCTTCGCAGGCACCATGTACGGGCTCGTGACCGCGGACGACGTGGTCGTGATGTTCATGTTCTGGGAGATCACGAGCGTGCTCTCCTACCTGTTGATCGGCCATTACACCTTCCGCAGGGAGAGCAGGGGCGCCGCGCTCCAGGCCCTGATCGTGACGACCTTCGGCGGACTCGTCATGCTCGTCGGCGTCGTGATGCTCAGCGTCGAGGGAGGGACGACCTCGCTCGCCCTGCTC
The DNA here is from genome assembly GCF_004402675.1 of Cryobacterium sp. MDB2-A-1. NCBI lineage: Bacteria > Bacillati > Actinomycetota > Actinomycetes > Micrococcales > Microbacteriaceae > Cryobacterium > Cryobacterium sp. MDB2-A-1. Next base: position 356,888 of record NZ_SOFK01000022.1, read on the forward strand.
GTCGCCCAACCCGTCACCGGCCCGGTCGCGACCTGGGCCATCCTGCTCATCCTCGTCGGGGCCCTGTCCAAGTCGGCTCTCGTCCCCTTCCACTTCTGGCTCCCCGCCGCGATGGCCGCCCCCACCCCGGTCAGCGCCTACCTGCACGCCGCCGCCATGGTCAAGGCCGGCATCTACCTCGTCGCCCGGCTCGCCCCCGGGTATGCAGACACCGAGGGGTGGATGCCGGTGCTCATGACGATCGGCGTCTGGACCATGCTCGTGGGCGCCTGGCGTTCCCTGCGGCAGCACGACCTCAAGCTCGTGCTCGCCTACGGAACCGTGAGCCAGCTCGGCTTCATCATGGTCGTCGTCGGTTTCGGCACCCGCGACGCGGCGCTCGCCGGGGCCGCGCTCCTCCTCGCCCACGCGCTCTACAAGGCGGCGCTCTTCCTCGTCGTGGGGATCATCGACCACCGCGCGGGCACCCGCGACCTCCGGAAGCTCTCCGGAATCGGCCGCAGCGACCCGGCGCTCGCCGTGATCGCGCTCGTCGCCGTGGCGTCGATGGCCGGCCTTCCACCCCTGCTCGGATTCGTCGCCAAGGAGGCCGTCTTCACAGCGTTCCTCGAGGCGGCACTGCACGGCGACGGCTGGGGCTGGGTGGCGCTCGCCGGTACGGCGGTGGGCTCCCTGCTGACCGTGGCGTACAGCATCCGCTTCTTCCACGGCGCGTTCGGGACGAGGGCGGCGCTCGCGCAGACGGCCCTGCACCCGAGCCGCTGGGACATCCTGATCGCCCCGGGACTGCTCGCCGTCGCGACGATCGCGCTCGGCCCGCTGGCCGGCCGGCTCGACCCGCTGCTCGCGCCGTACGCGGACACCGTCCCCGGCGGAGGGCACGCGCACCTCGCCCTCTGGCACGGATTCGAACCCGCCCTGGGCATCACCGCTGTCGTGCTCACGCTCGGCGCCGTGATGTTCTGGAAGCGTCGCGGGGTCGCGGTGCTGCAGGAGCGGGTGCCCGGCACCGTCGACGCCGGTCGCGGCTACGGGCTGCTCGTGCGCAGCGTCGATCGCACAGCGGCGAGGCTCACCCACTTCGCGCAGCGCGGCGGCCTGCCGCAGTACCTCGGCACGATCCTCGTGGTCTTCGTGCTCGCGCTCGGCTTCGCCTCCCTGGTCAACCGGACCTGGCCGGACTCGTTCGTGCTCTGGGATTACCCGGGCCAGGTCATCATCGCCGTGATCATGGGCGTTGCGGCGATCGCGGCGTCGCGGTCAGGGCAGCGGATGACGTCGGTGCTGCTCGCGGGAGTCACCGCCTATGGCCTCGTGGCCCTGTTCGCCTTCCACGGCGCACCCGACCTCGCCCTGACCCAGGCTCTCGTGGAGACGATGACCCTCGTGGTCTTCGTGCTCGTGCTGCGCCGGCTGCCGGCGAGGGTCACCCGCCCGAACGCGCCGTTGCATCGCAGGCGCCGCGCCCTGATCGGGGTGCTGGTCGGGGCGACGATGGGCACCGTCGCCATGATCGCCCTCGGCGCCCGGCAGGCGCCGAGCATCGCGCTCGAGCTGCCGCGCCTGACGCTCGAGGCGCACGGCACCAACATCGTCAACGTCGCACTCGTCGACATCCGGGCCTGGGACACGATGGGGGAGGTGTCCGTGCTCATCGTCGTCGCGACCGGCGTCGCGAGCCTGCTCTTCGTGTCCGGGCGCACCGAGACCCTGCCGCGTCTGAAGGGCTCCCGCACCCAGCGGTCACCGCGCAACCGTCGCCGCGTCGTCGCCGACCCGCAGGCCTCCTCGGCCGGCCACGCCGTCACCCGGCAGTCCTGGCTGCTCGCCGGGCGCACGATCAAGCCGGAGGACCGGTCGATCCTGATCGAGGTCATCGTGCGGCTTCTCTTCCACCCCGCGATCGTCGTGTCGGTGTTCCTGCTCTTCGCCGGGCACAACGCGCCAGGGGGCGGATTCGCCGGCGGGCTCCTCGCCGGGCTCGCCCTCGTCGCCCGCTACCTCGCCGGAGGACGCTACGAACTCGGCGAAGCCGCCCCGATCGACCCGGGCAAGATCCTCGGCCTCGGAGTGATCCTCGCCGTCGGCACCGCGGTCGCCTCACTGTTCGTCACCGGGATCCCCCTGCAGTCGGCGTACGCGAGCGTCGACGTTCCCGTGCTCGGGCACCTCTCCTTCGGCACCTCCACTGTTTTCGACATCGGCGTCTACCTCGTCGTGATCGGCCTGGCACTCGACATCCTCCGCAGCCTCGGCAGCGAGATCGACCGGCAGAGCGAGGCCGGTGAGGCTCCGCCCGCCGGGTCCGACGCCTCCGCGACCGGTTCCGGCTCCGATGCCGCGGGTGCCCCGGTGTCAGAACCGGGCGCGGAGCCGGTGCCGGAGGTGGTCCCGTGAGCGCCTCCCTGACCCTCGTCGTCGTCATGGCCGTGCTCTACGCGGCCGGCGTCTACATCATGCTCGAGCGCAGCCTGACCCGGGTGCTGATCGGGTTCGTGCTCGTCGGGAACGCGACCAACCTGCTGATCTTCATCATGAGCGGCCGGCCCGGCAGCTCGCCGATCATCACCGGAACCGCGAGCGATGCCGACATGGTCGATCCCGTGCCGCAGATCCTGATGCTGACCGCGATCGTGATCAATTTCGGCGTGACCGCCCTCATCCTCGCCCTGGTCTATCGCGCCTGGTGGCTTGCCCAGCTCGGCGACGAGGGCGACACCCTCACCGACGAGCACGCTGCGGAGACCGCGTCCTCCGCGGAGCAGGACTTCCGGTCCTCCGCGGACGATGACGCGGCCGTGCGCGCCTCCCTCGACGCGAGCGATCACGACGACGCGAGCGATCGCGACGACCCCGATGATCACGACGACCCGGACGACTACGATCACGACGACGGAGCGCCCGCCCGCCCCGGGAACACGGATGCCGCCCGATGAACCTTGCGACCATCCTCGTCCCCCTCGTCGTCGCCGTCCCGCTGCTCGGCAGCGCGATCACGCTCGCCCTCGGCCGGCGCACCGTGACCCAGATCGCTGTCGGCGTCGCCTCGCTGACCACGGTCGCCCTGATCAGCGCCACGCTCCTCGTGCTCGTCGACCAGCAGGGACCCGCCGTCGTGCACGTCGGCGGCTGGCAGGCGCCGTGGGGGATCGTGCTCGTCGTGGACCGACTCTCGGCTCTCATGCTGCTCGTCTCGGCCGTGATGCTCCTCGGCGTGCTGCTCTTCGCCGTCGGCCAGGGCATCATCGACGGCGACAGGGAAACCCCCGTCTCGATCTTCCACCCGACCTACCTCGTGCTCGCCGCCGGGCTGTTCAACGCCTTCATCGCCGGTGACCTGTTCAACCTCTACGTCGGCTTCGAGATGCTGCTCTCGGCCAGCTATGTGCTGCTCACCCTCGGTGGTACCGGTGCGCGCATCCGTGCCGGCGTCACCTACATCGTCGTGAGCCTGGTCTCGTCGATCCTCTTCCTCAGCTCGATCGCCCTGATCTACGGCGCGACGGGGACCGTGACCCTCGCCCTCCTCGCCGAACGCATCCCCGCCTTGCCCGGAGACGTGCAGGGCATCCTCGGGCTGATGCTCCTCCTCGCCTTCTCTGTGAAGGCCGCCGTGTTCCCGCTGTCGTTCTGGCTCCCGGATTCCTACCCGACCGCACCCGCCCCGGTCACGGCGGTCTTCGCGGGCCTGCTCACCAAGGTCGGCGTCTACGCGATCCTGCGCACCCAGACCCTGCTCTTCCCGAGCAACCCGTTCCAGGTGCCGCTCCTCATCGTCGCCGCGCTCACGATGCTGATCGGCATTCTCGGCGCACTCGCCCAGGCCGACATCAAGAGGCTGCTGTCCTTCACCCTGGTCAGCCACATCGGCTACCTGATCTTCGGCATCGCGATCGGCACCCCGCTCGCCCTCGCCGCGACGATCTTCTACGTCGTGCACCACATCAGCGTCCAGACCACCCTGTTCCTTTCGGCCGGGCTCATCGAGCGCGTCGGGGGCACGACTTCCCTCGCCCGGCTGGGCGGCATGCTTAAGGCCGCTCCCGTCGTCGCAGTGCTGTTCTTCATCGGCGCGATGAACCTCGGCGGCATCCCGCCGTTCTCCGGCTTCCTCGGCAAGTTCGCCCTGTTCCAGGCCGGGGCGCAGCTCGGCACCCCGCTCGCGTGGGCGGTGATCGGGGCGGGAGCGGCCACCTCGCTCCTGACCCTCTACGCCCTCGCCCGCGCGTGGAACATGGCCTTCTGGCGCCCGCGCCGCGAGGTCGAGAACTACGACTCGGCCATGCTCGACCGCCTCACCGACGACCCGCACGACGACGGCACCGTCGTGACCAAGACCGTCTCCCGGCTCATGGTCGGCGCGACCGCCGGGCTGCTCGTGCTGACCATCGGGCTGACGGTCTTCGCGGGTCCCGTGTTCGACTTCGCGGCGCGGGCCGCCGCCGACATCGAGGCCCCGAGCGACTATGTCGACGCGGTCTTCCCTGGCGGCACACCGTGACGACCCGCGCGGAGCGCCGCGCCGCCCTCCTGAACCAGCTCCCGCTCTGGCTCGGGCTCGTACTGCTCTGGATGCTGCTCTGGGGCCGCTTCTCCTGGCTCAACCTCCTGACCGGAGCCCTGCTCGCCGCGCTCGTCTCCGTCGTGTTCTACCTGCCCGCCGTGCAGCTGAGCGGCCGGATCAGCCCGGCAGGCGCCCTCGCGTTCCTGCTGCGGCTGTTCGGCGACATCGTGCGCGCGTCCGTGCAGGTCGCCTGGCTGGCCCTCAGGCCCCTCAGGAGGCCCGCCGGTCCGGACAGCGCGATCATCGCGGTGCCGCTCCGCACCCGGAGCGACCTCATCCTGACCTGGACGGCCGTTGCGACCTCGATCGTGCCCGGATCGATCGTCATCGACACCGACCGGGTGAGCTCCACGCTCTACCTGCACGTGCTGAACGTGCGCACGCACGCCCAGATCGACCGGTTCCGGGTGAGCGTGCTCGCGACCGAGCGGCGCATCGTGCGCGCGTTCGGCTCGCGCGAAGACCTCGAACGACTCGCCCTCGGCGATGCTGTGGCCGCCGTTGCGGCGGCAACGGGCGCCGTGGCCGGGGACGCGCGCGCGGCATCCGCTCGGAATGACGACGACAGGGACCGCCGGAACCTGGACGACACGGGAAAGGAAACCTGATGGGAGTCGTCGTGATCGTAGCCGCCGTGCTGTTCGGCGCCGGGGGACTGTGCGCGGTGTACCGCATCATTCGCGGCCCGTCTGTCCTCGACCGCGTGATCGCCTCCGACGTGCTCGTCGCGACCGTGATCTGCGCGCTCGGCGCGGAGATGGCGATCAACCGGCACGTCGACACCCTGCCGGTGCTGCTCGTGCTCGCCCTGTTCGCGGTGCTCGGCTCGCTCGCCGTCGGCCGCTTCCTCGGCGGGAAGGAGCACTCGTGAGCGCGGTGATCGGCGATGTGGTGACGGCGGTGCTCGTGCTCTCCGCCGCGCTGATGTGCCTCGCGGCCGGCGTCGGCCTGCTGCGCTTCCCGGATGTGCTCAGCAGGCTGCACGCGGCGACCAAGCCGCAGATCTTCGGCCTCATCGCCGTGACGGTGGATGTCGCGGTCAACAACTTCACCCTCGGCACCGTCACGCTCTCGGTCGCGATCGTGGCCTTCCAGGCGCTCACCGCCCCGATGGCCGCGCACCTCATCGCCAGGGTCGCGCACGACACCGACCGGTTCCGGCCGGAACTGCTCGTCGTCGACGAGCTCGGACGCGCGAACCGGCGCGGAGACCGCGGCGCCTGATAGGATTTGCGTGTCGCAACTGGCGTAGCACGAAAGATGGGTCACCATCGGGGAGCGACTGACACGGTTAGTGGCCGCACGCCTGGGCCACGACGATTAATTCAAGTCTGAGGAGACCCGTGTCCGAATCTGTGCCTGGTACCACGCTGCATTCCACCTTCAACGAGCCGCTCGAGGTCGTCGACCCCGAGATCGCCGCCGTCCTCGAACTCGAACTGGGTCGCCAGCGCGACTACCTCGAGATGATCGCGAGCGAGAACTTCGTGCCGCGCGCCATCCTGCAGTCGCAGGGCTCCGTGCTCACCAACAAGTACGCCGAGGGCTACCCGGGGCGTCGCTACTACGGCGGATGCGAGTTCGTCGACGTCGCAGAGGAGCTCGCGATCGCGCGGGCCAAGTCCCTCTTCGGCGCAGCGTACGCGAACGTGCAGCCGCACTCCGGTGCCACCGCGAACGCCGCTGTGCTCTCCGCGATCGCAACGCCCGGCGACACCATCCTCGGCCTCGAGCTCGCCCACGGCGGCCACCTCACCCACGGGATGAAGCTCAACTTCTCCGGCAAGCTCTACAACCCGGTCGCGTACGGCGTCGACCCGGACACCTTCCTCGTCGACATGGACGTCGTCCGCGACAAGGCCCTCGAGCACAAGCCGAAGGTCATCATCGCCGGCTGGTCCGCATACCCCCGCCACCTCGACTTCGCCGCGTTCCGCGCGATCGCCGACGAGGTCGGCGCCCTGCTCTGGGTCGACATGGCGCACTTCGCCGGGCTCGTCGCCGCCGGCCTGCACCCGTCACCGGTGCCGCACGCCGACGTCGTGTCCTCGACCGTGCACAAGACCCTCGCCGGCCCCCGGTCCGGCTTCATCCTGTCCCGGGACACCGCGCTCGCGAAGAAGCTCAACTCGAACGTGTTCCCCGGGCAGCAGGGCGGTCCGCTCATGCACGTCATCGCCGCCAAGGCGACCGCGTTCAAGCTCGCGGCCGAGCCGGAATTCAAGGAACGCCAGGAGCGCACCCTGCGCGGGGCCAGCATCCTCGCCGCCCGCCTGACGGCAGACGACTCGCGCGCCGCCGGCGTCGACGTGCTCACCGGCGGCACCGACGTGCATCTCGTGCTCGCCGACCTGCGCCACTCCGAGATCAACGGACAGCAGGCCGAGGACGCCCTCCACGAGGTCGGCATCACGGTCAACCGCAACTCGGTGCCGTTCGACCCGCGCCCGCCGATGGTCACGAGCGGCCTGCGGATCGGCACGCCCGCCCTCGCGACCCGCGGCTTCGGCGACGCCGAGTTCACCGTCGTGTCCGACGTCATCGCTGAGGCCCTCAAGCCCGGCGCCGACGTGCAGGCGCTCCGCGCCCGGGTCAAGACGCTCACCGAGGCCTTCCCGCTGTACCCCGGCCTGCACCAGTAGCGCACGCCGCATCCTGCACCACCACCCCCTGACGAATTCGACGGAGTTTTTGGGAAACACGCACGTGGGAAGCCCGTTTTCGGGGTTTTCGACCAGAAACTCCGTCGAATTGGTTCGGCGAACGCGGGGGTCAACCGCGCTCGAAAGCACCAAACGATTGGATCACGCATGACGGCAATCACCCTCGACGGAGTCGCGACCGCGTCCGCCGTGAAGACCGAACTCATCGCCCGTGTCACCGAGCTGCGTGCGCACGGGATCGTTCCCGGGCTCGGCACCCTGCTCGTGGGCGATGACCCGGGTTCACGTTCGTACGTCGCGGGCAAGCACCGCGACTGCGCCGAAGTCGGCATCGAGTCGATCCGCATCGACCTGCCCGCATCGGCGACGACCGCGGATGTCCGCGCCGCGATCAAGGACCTGAACTCCAGCCGCGAGGTCACCGGCTACATCATCCAGTTGCCGCTTCCCGTCGGCCACAACGAGAACGCCATGCTCGAACTGATCGACCCGGCCAAGGACGCGGACGGCCTGCACCCGACCAACCTCGGCAGGCTCGTCCTCGGCATCGAAGGCAAGCTCAGCTCGCCGCTGCCGTGCACGCCGGCCGGGATCGTCGAGCTGCTACGCCGCTACGATGTGCCGATCGTCGGCCGCAAGGTCGTCGTGATCGGCCGCGGGCTCACCGTCGGGAGGCCGCTCGGCCTGCTCTTCACCCGCAAGGGCCTCGACGCGACCGTCACCCTCACCCACTCGCGCACGGTCGACCTGCCGGAGGAGGTCCGCCGCGCGGACATCGTCGTGGCCGCGGTCGGTGTGCCGCACCTGGTCCAGGCTGACTGGATCAAGCCGGGCGCCGCAGTTCTCGACGTCGGCATCACCCGCCTGGTCGACCCCGTCACCGGCAAGGGCGTCCTCACCGGCGACGTGCACCCCGACGTCGCAGAGGTCGCAGGCTACCTCTCCCCGAACCCCCGCGGCGTCGGACCGATGACCCGCGCCATGCTGCTCGGCAACGTGGTCAAGGCCGCCGAGCGCGCCCTGCTCTAGCCCAGCCCCGCGCTTCCCAGCACCCGCCGCGTCGCCCCCGGGAAACGCTCGCGTGATCGCTGAGGTGTCGCATATCGACCTTCGCGTCGACGTTTAACGTCGATATGCGACACCTCACGGAACCGGCCCGGCCGTCCCGGGCGGGTCAGGCGAGGGCGGCGGTGTGCAGGGCGGCGTGGTCGAGGTAATTCGCGGCGTTCTGGCGGATGCCCGCGACCTCGGCATCCGTCAGGGGCCGGCGCACCTTGGCCGGGACCCCCGCGACGAGCGAGTACGACGGCACGATCGTGCCCTCCAGCACGACGGCCCCGGCCGCGACGAGGGAACCCGTCCCGATCACGGCGCCGTTGAGCACGGTCGCCTTCATGCCGATCAGGGCGCCGTCCTCGACGACGCAGCCGTGCAGCACCGCGCCGTGCCCGACGGACACGTCCCGGCCCACGATGAGCGGGAAACCGTGGTCGACGTGGCAGGAGACGTTGTCCTGCAGGTTCGAGCCTGCCCCGATCCGGATCGGTTCCACCTCCGCGCGCAGCACCGAGTTGTACCAGACGCTTGCGTGTTCGGCGAGGATCACATGCCCCACGAGCACCGCACCAGGGGCGACGAACGCGGAGTCCGCGATGCTCGGCCCCGGCCGGTCGGGAAGAGTGATGATGCGGGCGGCGCTGTCTGCAGTCATACGCGCCAGCCTAGTGCGGCATCCGTCCCGCGCCCTTCCCCTGTCTCAACTCCAGAAGTGGCCTGCGCCGAATTCAGGAGTTGAGCAGTCCTGGCCCCGGGAAAGCGCTTGTGCGACCCGAAACGGGCCGCAACTCCTGAATTCGGGACGGGATAGGCTGGCGCGATGGTGAGCACCGCACACCCCGCCGTCGACCGCGTGCGGGAGGCGCTCGCCGCCTTCGGGCTCGCGCCGGACATCCGCTGGCTCGATGAGGCGGCGACGACCGCGCAGCAGGCCGCCGACGCCCTCGGCATCGAGCCGGGCGCGATCGCCAACTCCCTCGTCTTCACCCTCGACGGCGAGCCGTTGCTCGTGCTGACCTCTGGAGCTCACCGCGTCGACACGCAGTGGCTTGGCGAGAGGCTCGGCGGCACGATCGGCCGGGCGTCGAAGGAACTCGTCAAGAGCGCGACCGGGCAGGTCATCGGCGGCGTTGCGCCGGTCGGGCACCCGCGGCCGCTCCGCACCCTTGTCGACGTGGACCTGGACGGGTATCCCGAAGTGTGGGCGGCTGCCGGCCACGCCCACACCGTCTTCCCGACCAGCTTTGCCGAACTGCTCCGCATCACTGCAGGAACGGCCACGCCCGTCATCCCGCCCGAATCGGCATAACTCCTGCAGGTTCCGGGCCGGCTGCCGCGCCGCCCAGTGTTCTACTGAAAGCGCCGCAGCGGCCGGACCGATGTGCAGGAAGGGGAAGCCGGGGAGGGGTCAGCCCTCGCGGCCGGCGCCGTCGGCCGCGCGCACCACGAAGGTGTCCGGGGCGCCGAACCCGGCATCCGCGAACGCGGACCGGACCGCAGCGGTGACCGCGGGGATCAGCTCGTGCGGCGTGAGCGCGATCGCGGCACCGCCGAAGCCGCCTCCCGTCATCCGCGCGCCGACGGCACCCGCGCCGCGCGCCGCGACGACCGCGAGGTCGAGTTCGGGAACCGAGATCTCGAAGTCGTCGCGCATCGAGGTGTGCGAGGCGTCGAGAAGCGCGCCGATCGCGGACGGGCCGGACTCGCGCAGCGTGCGCACGGTGTCGAGCACCCGCTGGTTCTCGGTGATCACGTGCCGCACCCGGCGGAACGTCTCGTCGTCGAGCAGCTCAGCGGCCCGCGCGAGGTCGACGACCCCGAGGTCGCGGAGCGAGTCGACGCCGAGCAGCCGGGCGCCGAGTTCGCAGGATGCCCGGCGCGAGGCGTACCCGCCCGTCGAGTGCTCGTGGCTCACCTTCGTGTCGATGATCAGCAGCTCGAGTCCCGCCGCGTCGAAGCCGAGCGGAACGACCTCGGACTCGAGCGTGCGGCAGTCGAGGAAGACCGCGGAGTCCTTCTCTCCGAGCAGGGAGGCGGACTGGTCCATGATGCCCGTCGGCGCCCCGACGGCGCGGTTCTCGGCGAGCTGGCCCACCCGGGCGAGGGTGCGCCGGTCGAAGCCGAGCCCCCAGACGTCGTTGAGGGCGACCGCGATCGCGCTCTCGATCGCCGCCGACGACGACAGGCCGGCCCCGATCGGCACGTCCGAGACGATGTACACGTCGAAACCGGCCACCGTCGACAGCGGCGCCCCGAATTCGCCGAGCGCCCAGGCGACTCCGAGCGGGTACGCCGACCAGCCCGCGAGGATGTCGGGGGTCAGCCCGTCGAGGGAGACCTCGACGATCTCGTCGGAGAACGAGCTCGCCACCCGCATCAGCCGGTCGCTCCTCGCAGCCAGCGCGATCACGGTGCGCCGGTCGATCGCGAACGGCAGCACGAAGCCGTCGTTGTAGTCGGTGTGCTCCCCGATCAGGTTCACCCGTCCGGGCGCCGACCAGAGGCCGTCCGGCTCGCCGGCGAAGCGCTTGGCGAAACCTGCGGTCGCTGCGGAATCGAGGGCGCTCATGCGCGGGCCTCGCTCGCGGCATCCGCGGCCATCGACCGTTCGACGGCGGCACGGATGCCCGCAGCCGCCTGCTCGGGAGTGACGTCGCCGATCCACGCACCCATCGCAGCCTCCGATCCGGCGAGATACTTCAGCTTGTCCTCTGCCCGGCGCGGGCTCGTGACTTGCAGCATCAGGCGGATGTCGTCCCGGTGGGTGTGCACGGGGGCCTGGTGCCACGCCGCGATGTACGGTGTCGGCGTCGAATAGATCGCGTCGATGCCGCGCAGGAGCCGCCGGTAGAGCACCGCGAGTTCGTCGCGTTCGGCGAGGCTCGTCGCCGCGAAGTCGGGGATCTGGCGGTGCGGCAGCATGTGCACCTCGATGGGCCAGCGGGCCGCGAAGGGCACGAACGCGGTCCAGTGCTCGCCGCGGATGATGACCCGGTCGGCGGCCTGTTCGCTCGCGAGCACGTCGGCGAAGAGAGTGGGACCGTAGGTTTCGAGCGACGCGATCACGCGCTGGGTACGTGGGGTGACGTACGGGTACGAGTAGATCTGGCCGTGCGGATGCCGCAGCGTCACGCCGATCGCCTCGCCGCGGTTCTCGAAGGGGAACACCTGCTGGATGCCCGGGAGCTGCGAGAGCACGTGGGTGCGTTCGGCCCATGCCTCGATCACGGTGCGGGCCCGGGTGACGGAGAGGCTCGCGAAGGAGCCCTCGTTCTCGGGACTGAAGCAGACGACCTCGCAGCGCCCGACCGAGGTGCGGGTGCGCCCGAGGCCGATCTCGGAGAGCTCGGCGAGCCCTGCCGGCGCGTTCGCGTCGGTGAGCAAGGGCCCGAAGGACGGCGACTTGTTCTCGAACACGGCGACGTCGTAGTTGCTCGGTACCTCGCTCGGGTTCTCCGGCGTCGACGGCGCGAGCGGGTCGAGGTTCGCCGGCGGCAGGAACACCCGGTTCTGGCGTGCAGACGCGATCGAGACCCATTCGCCGCTGAGCGGGTCCTGGCGCATGCTCGCCGTCGGCGGGCGCGGGTCGAGCTGGCGGGTATCGGCGGCGCGTTCGGGCGAGAGCCGCGTATCCGGGTCGTCGAAGTAGATGAGGTCCCGGCCGTCGGCCAGGGTGTGGTGGTGACGGGTGATTCCGGGTGCGGCGACGAAGCCTGCGCTATCCATGACGGTGTCCATAACCCTCACCACGTTAGCGGATCTGCGCAACCGAAACCAGCAGTTTCTAATTGATAACTAAAAGAAAGTAAGCGAAGATAGGGTTATGACATTCGAGACGCCGGCAGACCGCGAGCTGCTCCCGCAGCACCAGCGCAGGGAGCAGATCCGCCGGCTCGTCGACGAGCGCGGCTTCGTGCGGGTGAGTGAGCTGCGCGAGGCCTTCGGTGTGTCCGGGGTCACCGCGCGCGCCGACCTCGACGCCCTCGAGACGGAGGGGCTCGTGCACCGGGTGCACGGGGGAGCGGTGCCCGCGCTGGCCCAGGGGTCGACGCTCGCCGCGGACACAGAGCCCTCTTTCGAAGAGTCGCTCGGGGCATCCGTGATACCGAAGCAGCAGATCGGGGCGCTCGCCGCATCCCTCGTCGTGAGCGGGCAGAGCGTGATCCTCGACGTCGGCACGACCAACCTCGCCATCGCCCGTGCCCTGCTCGCCCGTTCCGAGCTGAGCGACGTCGTCGTGATCACCAACGGGCTCAGCATCGCCCTCGAGCTCGAGCCCGCCATCCCGCGCTTCACGGTGATCGTCACGGGCGGTTCGCTCCGGCCGTTGCAGCACTCCCTCGTCGAGCCGCTCGCCGCGACCGTGCTCAGCCAGGTCCACGCCGACCTCGCCTTCATCGGCTGCAACGGCGTCGACGCGGGAGGCGGGGTCACGAACATCAACCTGCCGGAAGCCGGCGTCAAGACCCTCATGCTCCAGGCGGCGACCCGGGCGATCGTGGTCGCGGACGGCTCCAAGCTCGGCCGGGTGCACCTCGGCAGGGTCGGCCCCCTCGATGCCTTCGATTCCCTGCTGACGGATGCCGCAGCGCACCCCGATGCGCTGGCCCGGCTCCGCGAGGCCGGACTCACCGTGCTCCAGGGCGAATAGGCTGGTCCCATGCGCGCAGCCACCGGAACCCAGTACGAACTGACACACGAGACCCCGGACGGGCGGGCCACGGCGACGATCACCGAGGTCGCCGCCGGGATCCGGGCTTATGCCCTGAACGGCATAGACCTCGTGGAGACCTTCGCTGCGGCGGTCGAGCCGCCGATGTCCGCGGGCATCGTGCTCGTGCCGTGGCCCAACCGCATCCGCGACGGGATCTGGCGGCACGGCGAGGACAGGCAGCAGCTCAGCATCACCGAGCCCCTCCTGAACAACGCCATTCACGGACTCCTCCGCTTCACCCCGTATCGCCTCGTCGAGCGGGACGCTGCGGCGGTGACCCTCGCCGCGACCGTGTTCCCCCAGTCCGGCTTCCCGTTCCAGCTCGACACGAGCGTGACCTATGCCCTCACCGACACGGGCCTCGAGGTCACCCACACCGTCCACAACGTCGGCACAGAGAACGCCCCCGTGGCCATCGGCGTGCACCCGTACCTCAAGATCGGCGACGTCCCCACAGAGGACCTCGTGCTGCGCGTCGACGCGGACACGCACCTCGAAGTGGATGCCCGGCTCAACCCGACCGGTGTCGACACCCCGGTCGGCGGCACAGGCTACGACCTCCGTGCCGGTGTGCGCGTCGCCGATCTCGCGCTCGACGACGCCTTCGGCGGCGCCGGACGCGAGCACTCGCTCACCGCTCCGGACGGCCGCAGGGTCACCGTCTGGGGCGACGAGAACATGCGGTACGTGCAGGTCTTCACCCCGACCGAGTTTCCCGTCACGGCGAGCGATGGCGCGAGCCCCATGCCCGGCCGCGCCGTCGCGATCGAGCCGATGACCGCGCCCGCCGACGCCTTCAACTCGGGGGCCGGCCTCCGCTGGCTCGCGCCGGACGAGTCCTGGACCGTGCGATGGGCCATCCGCCCGACCGGATTCCAGGCCTAGGCTCGCATCCATGGCGCTGACGCGCGAACCGACGCCGGGCCGGTCGACACCCGGTCGGCCGAAGCCCCGCGGCACCAGGCGGCGCCGTACCGCCGTGCTTAGCCCCGCAGACGCGGCCCGGCTGGTGGCGCTGGTCAGGATGAAGCGGCTCGCCCTCGCGCTGCTCCTCCTGATGGCGCTCGTCTTCGCGGTCTCGTTTGCGCTGCAGGATCGTATTCCCGCACTGCACTACGTCAGGGCCGCCGCCGAGGGCGGCATGGTCGGCGCCCTCGCCGACTGGTTCGCCGTGACCGCGCTGTTCCGGTATCCGCTCGGCCTGCGCATCCCGCACACCAACATCATCGCGAGCCGCAAAGACGAGATCGGCGCGAGCCTCGGCGAATTCGTGGGCACCAACTTCCTCTCCGAGCAGGTCGTCCGCGGCAAGCTCGACTCGATCGGGGTGTCCAGGAGACTCGGCACCTGGTTGAAGCAGCCAGACAACGCCAGCAGGCTCACCGAGGAGATCTCCGTCGCCGGCACCGGGCTGCTCACTCTCCTGAGCGACGACGCGATCAAGGACCTCATCGAGACCGTGGCGCGCGATCACCTCGTGCGTCCGGAGTGGGCGCCGCCGATCGGCAGGGTCGGCGCGCGCCTGCTCGCCTCCGGGCAGCAGCACGCGGTCGTCGACCTGCTCCTGGATCGCGCGGAGGCCTGGCTCGAAGCCCACCCGGAGGCCTTCGGAAAGGCCGTGTCCGCTCGGCTGCCCGGCTGGCTCCCCGGCTTCGTCGACCGCCTCGTCGACGACAGGGCGCACCGCGAGGTACTCGGGTTCGTCGCCGCCGTACGGGCGGATGCCGCGCATCCGCTTCGCGAGGCCATCGACCGTTACCTCGTCGAGCTGGCCGACGACCTCGAGCACGACCCGGCGATGATCAACCGGGTCGAGACCCTGAAGCTCGAGCTCCTGGACAGCGCCCGCCTGCGCGAGTTTGCGAGCGAGACCTGGGAGGCCGTGAAGGTGTCCCTCGTGGCGTCGCTCGGCGACCCGTCGAGCGACCTGAGGGACGGCATCCGTGCGACCGTGATCGAGGTGGGCGAGCGGCTCGCCGGCGACGGCGCGCTCGGAGGGCGCATCGATCGCTGGATCGCCGACTCGGTCACGTACCTCGTGCGGACCTACCGGGACGAGATCGCCGGTGTCATCACCGAGACGGTCGAACGCTGGGATGCCGCGGAGACGAGCGAGAAGATCGAGCTGCAGGTCGGACGCGACCTCCAGTACATCCGGATCAACGGCACCGTCGTCGGCTCTCTTGCGGGGCTCGCGATCTTCGCCGTCGCCCAGGCCGCCGTCACCCTCCTCTAAGCCGAGCGTCTAAGCAAAGTACACCAGAGCAGAGCGGAGCCTCCGTGGCCCGACGCGGCGAGGCCCCGACCGGTATCACCCGGTCGGGGCCTCGCCCGGTCACGGTGGCTGCTCAGGCGGCGCGGCGCAAGCGGGTCGGCGCTTCCGTATCGAGCGGATGCCGCGTCCCGGTCGGTCGTGCCTGCGCGCGTGCCGCGGCGGTCACGATGCCGCCCTGCGGGATCCGGATGTCACGGTCGACGACGGCTCCGCTCTGTACCCGGGCGCCGTCTCCGATCCGGGAGTGGCTTCCGAGACGGGCGGCCGCGCCGATCACGGCGTCGACGCCGACGTGCACGTTCTGGCCGATGAAGGCCCGCGCTCCGACAAGGGCGTTGTGGTCGATCCAGCTGCCCGGTCCGATCCAGGCCTCCGCACCCACCTTGGCTCCGCTCTCGACGTATGCCGTTCCGGAGATGAAGGCGGACGGATCGACCCGCGCCCCGCCGGAGACCAGTCCGCGTCCGTTCGCGTGCCGGCGGTACTTTTCGATGGTGCCGGTTTCGGTCTCGACTTCTTCGTTAATTCTTTCCACGTGCGACCTCCTTGAATTGTCGCGTCACCCCGCAGCTCCCGCTCCGCTGTGTGCCCGCAGCGCGCGTGGCGCGACTGCGGAGCGACAAGTCTGGCGGCTGAGCCCGAGTGCTGACCGTGTCAACGCTGTGTGCTCCCCGAGAATTCCCCGGGCGGTCGCCCGGCCTGCCTCCTGGAGGCGACGCCCGCAGCCACGGTCGCGACACCGATCGTGATCAGGGCGCCGAGGATCAGAGCGGCCGCCTCGCCAGGCGCAAGCAGCTTCAGCTGGGTCCCGATCGTCGCCGCCGCAACCGGCACGCCGAGCTGGGCGGCCGCAAGCAGACCGTACGGCAGTGGCAGGCCGAGCAGCCGGGCCGAGGCATGCGCGACGACGGCGCCGAGACCGAGGACGAGACCGAGCAGGACCATTCCGGGCCGGGTCAGGAGGTCGAGCACGTTGAGCGAGGCGCCGAGCCACACGTAGAAGAGCGGCCCGAGGAAGCCGTCGGCGATCGCGAACAGTTGCCGGGCGAGGCGCCTCGGCTCTCCGACCATCGCGACGGCCAGCCCGAAGGAGAACCCGGCGAGCATGATCGAGACGTGGCTCACCACCGCGAGGGCGGCGAACGCGAACAGGATCGTCAGCTGCACCCGCAGTTCGAGGGCGAACTTGCGGTCCTCGGACACCCGGTGCAGTCGGAGCCGGGCGCCATTCTTCTCGAGTCGCGACAGCACGAGATACAGCAGCGCCGCGGATGCCGCGACCGCTGTGGCGCCGAGCGCGGCCGAGCCTGCATTGGCCGGGTCGATCACGATCGGCAGGGCGACGATCGCAGCGACGTCGGCGATCGCGACCTGCGCGGTCACCTGCAGCACCGACGGGCCGGTCAGTTTCAGCGAGTCGATCACCGGCAGCACGAGCGCCGCAGACGACGACGCGAGCAGCACCGCGTACAGCGGCGCATGGCCGGTACCGAAGAGCACCGCCGTCGCCACGCCGAGCACGATCGCGATGCCGGCGGCCAGACCGGCCCTGGCCGTGCCCTTGCCGAGCGCCGAACGTATACCGGCATCACGCACCGGAACGTGGGTGCCTGCCACGAACATGATCAGTGCGAACCCGACGTCAGCGAGCAGGGTCAGGGTCGGATCGCTCGAGTCGACGAGTCCGAGCCCGGTGCGGCCGACGAGGATTCCAGCGAGGAGCTCGCCGAGCATGACCGGAACCCGCCAGCGCTGCGGGGTCGCCAGCAGCGGGCCGAGCAGGCCGACCAGGGAGATGATCGCAAGGGTCTGGAACGTCATCGGGGTGTCCGGACAGGCAACCGGCAGTGCACCATGGGCGCGGTTAGAGCGTCAGGTCCGCCAGCTGAACCGGGATGTCGGTGTTCTCGTTCGTGAGGTACGTCGCGCAGACGCGGTGGTAGCCATCCGCGATGTGCAGCGGAACCGCGGCAGGCAGATTGCCGCGCACGAGCAGGATCGGGCCCAGCCGGCGACCCTCGCGGATCAGCCTGAGGTAATTGGCGACGTGCGGGTTCTCCGGCGTGAGCAGGGGGAGACCGGCGGCGCGCAGGATGTCCTTGGCCTTGTGGAAGGTGATGGGCGCTGCCTCGAGGGCGAGCGAGGTCGCCTCGACCGCGTGCTCGTTCACGAGCAACCGCAGGTAGTCGGCCGCCTTCGGGTAGTTCTCCGGGATGGGCTCCTCGAGCCACTTGACCTTCCTGGGCATTGCGACTCCTCGTGCCGGGCATCCGTTGGTGGGGCGATAGCCTGAGCGTAGTACGAATGGGTGTGCCCATTCGAGCGGCTCGGGCCGATGGCCTGAGGATCGGGAGAAGACACGTGCGGCGAGAGAGCGGTCCAACGGCGGCCTCGCTGATCCCGCCGTTCGCCTACGTCACGTCGGCCGCCGGCTTCGTCATCGTCATCAGCGGCCTGGTGGATGCTGCGACCTCGGCAGGGGGCGGGCTCGGCTCGCTGTGGACCTGGCTCTGGACCCTCGTGGCCGCCGTCGTCTCCGCGCTGCCCGTCGCGTTCGGAGCCCGCTTCCCGCGCTGGGTCGGGCTCGCGGGAACCCTCGTGTTCTTCGCGGTGACCGCGCTGCAGATGGCGGTCTCGACTGCCCCGATCCTGTCGGTGAACAACCTGGTGCTCTACCCGATGTTCGCCTGTTATCTCGGCTGGTTCTACCGTCCGTTCGTGTCGCGACTGGCGGTCGGATTCGCGTTCGGGGCCTCCGGCATCGCGCTCGCCGTGAATCCCTTCGACGCCGTCCAGATCACCTGGGTCAACCTGGCTCTCGCGTCGCTCTTCTGCCGGGAGGCCGCTGGGTATCTGCGGGCCAAGCTCGACCGGGAGATCACCACCGACCCGCTCACCGGCGTCCTGAACCGGTCGGGGCTGGATGCCCGTCTCGACCTCGAGCTCGCCAGGGGAACGCGTACCGGGCAACCGATGACCGTCGCGATTCTCGATCTCGATGACTTCAAACGCCTCAACGACGAGCACGGGCATGCGGAAGGGGATCGCGTGCTGGTGGCCTTCGCGGGCTGCCTGAGACGCAACACGCGACCCTATGACTCGGTCGTGCGCCTGGGCGGTGATGAGTTCCTGCTGCTGATGACGTCCACGACGGTGGAGCAGGCCAGGGAGATGCTCGCGCGGATCTCCGCACCGGGCGGTCTGGACTGGTCGTCGGGACTGGCAGAAGCCCGCCCCGGAGATGACGCCCACAGCATCCGCGAGCGCGCGGACCAGGAGCTCTATGCCGAGAAGCGGCGCAAACGGAGCGGCCGCATGGGAGTCAGCGGGGGCTAGGCGAGCCCGCCGTTGGTGAAGATGACCTGGCCGTTGACCCAGCGGGCGGGGCCGGCGAGGAACGCGACGGTCTCGGCGATGTCGGTGGGCTGGCCGAGCCTTTCCAGGGGGACGGCCGCGGCGAGGTTCGTGATCGTGGCCTCGTCCTTGCCGTTCAGGAACAGGGCGGTCGCGGTCGGGCCGGGGGCGACCGCGTTGACGGTCACGTCCTTGCCGCGCAGTTCACGGGCGAGGATGAGCGTGATGCTCTCGACCGCGGCCTTGCTCGCCACGTAGGCGCCGTAGCCGGGGAACTGGGTGCGGGTGACGGAGGTGGAGAAGTTGATGATCGCTCCGCCCGGGCGGACCCGGCGGGCCGCCTGCTGGGAGATCACGACGGTGCCACGGATGTTGGTGCGGTAGATCCGGTCGAGGTCGGCGAGGTCGAGGGTCGCGATCGGCGAGAGGAGCATGATGCCTGCCGTGTTCACGACGACGTCGATCCCGCCGAACTCCGCCTCCACCGCGTCGAACGCGGCCGACATGGCTCCCTCGTCGGCGACGTCGCCGCCGATCGCGATGGCGCGGCCGCCCGCGGCCTTGACCGCGGCGACGGTCTCATCGGCTTTCGCCTGGTTGCCGGCGTAGTGCACGCCGAGGGCGAAGCCGTCGTCTGCAAGTCGCTCGACGACGGCGCGTCCGATGCCGCCGGACCCGCCGGTGACGAGGGCGACCCGGGAGCCCTGGATGGTGGGACTGGTGCCGATGGTACTCATGGGGGATTCGCTTTCTGTTGCACTGCGGTGGTGCGCGCCCTGTTTCGGGCGCGACGGATGACGCCCCGGCGGGACGCCTGAAGACCTGCGGTGGGGCTGGCTGTCAGTCGGAGGGCGACGAGGACTGGATGCGCTCCAGCCATTCGTCGAGCAGCCCGGCCTCGCGGCCCGTGAAGAGAGCAGGGGGCAGGGTGGGACGGCTCGTGCGGAGGGTGATCGCCGCAATGCGGGCGGATTCGCCGGCGTCCGGAGCGGGCGCGGTGTCGGATACCAGCCCGCCGAGGACGATGTCACGCATCATCGACGAAATGGCCGGGTCGGGATAGAGCGCAGGGCGGAGGATCAGGGCGAGAGCGACTCCGGTATTCGCCGCCATCACCACCCGTGCCGCGATCTCAGGAGCAACGCGCAGCCGTCCCTGCGCGGCCAGGCGTTCGAGCACGCTCTGGAGGAGTCGCATGGCTTCGTTCGCTGATTCCGCCTTGGCGACGGATCCTGACCCGAACAGGAGCCGGTAGGCGTTCGGCTGGGCGAGGGCGAACGCATTGTGGCTGTCCCAGCCGGCCCGCAGGTCGCTCAACGGATCGGCGGATTCCTCGGCTGCGCGCTTCATGCCCAGGTACTGGTCCCAGACCTGATCGACCGTGGCCGCGAGCAGGCCCTCCTTGTCGCCGAACAGCCGGTAGATGACCGGTTGCTGCACTCCCGCCGCTTCGCACACGGCGCGCGTCGAGATGTCCCCGCCAGGGGACTGCGCCAGCAACTCGGCCGTCGCGTCGATTATCACTGATCGTGTGCTCATGTGACTGACGCTAACACGAGAGTGTTATCACCGCAACCGCTGCGCACATACTGCTGCTAACACAAGAGTGGGCCCCGTCGGGCTCGAACCGACGACCCAAGGATTAAAAGTCCTTTGCTCTACCAACTGAGCTAGAGGCCCGCGGTAAATAATCTACCGTGGATTCGGGCAAGGTTTTTCTGGGTACCGTGGGGAGGGTCCCCTCACGGACGGATTCGCCCCGCGAGGCCCCACCAGACACGCACCCAACACGCACGAGTCACGCACGAGACACGGAGGATTCGATTGGCAGAGGACTTCCACAAGCCCACCCAGTTCTCGGGCAGCAAGTTCGAATCCTTCGAGGGTGGCCAGGATCCGGCGGCAATCAGCCGCGTCGCGCACGAGACCGCTCATGCACTGCTCGCCCGGGTGCGGAACGACCCCGATCCCGAGGTCGTCGAGCGCCTCGTCGCGTACACCGACGAACACGGTATCGACGCGGTCGCCGAGCTGTGGTCGCGCGCAACGCCGCGCAGCCTGCCCGGCGCGCTCTGGCGGATCTACCTCGTCCGCCTGCTCATCCGCCAGGATCCTGAAGGCACGTCGTTCCTCTACCAGCGCGGCACCGAGGTCACCGTGGCGATCGACCCCGTCATCGCCGGAGCCGCCGCGCCGACCGGACCCGCTGAGATCATCGCCCTCGCCGACCAGATCCTCCGCGGCATCTTCACGGGCGACTTCGCCGTCGCGCTCGACCGTGCCGCGGCGTTCTGCCGGGTCATCGCAAGCGGATGCGCGAGTGTCGCCGACGACCTTGACGCGACGGAACTCGCCGCATCGGGGGTGTCCCGCGCCTCAGAGCTGACCACTCGCGCCCTGCGGTTCTCGACGACGGCCCAGGAGTTCGGATCGTGCGCCCGGTTGTGGCGCAGCGATTCGCTCGACTAGGAATAAACATCCGTCCTCGTCGTTTACACTGGATGCTGGTCGGGCCGCAGTAACCCCGGGCTCCAATATTCGCCGCTCTGAGCGGCCTCGCGCCGAGAGGCGTTCTGCGGCCCGGCCTTCAGCCTTTTCTGACCAATCCATTTCGTGTTCGGCGCCGAACACTAGTCATGGAACGGGATAAGACCTGACATGCTGGTTCTCATGACTGCTGACTTCGCCGCTGACACCGAGTCGACAGCGCCTCCCTCAAAAGAGGAGCTGCTTACCCGGGTCGCCACTGGCGACCAGGCGGCCTTCGGGGAACTGTACGACCAGATGGCCCCTCGGGTGCTCGGTCTGGTCAAGCGCCTGCTCATCGACCACGCCCAGTCGGAAGAAGTGACCCAGGAGATCTTCCTGGAGATCTGGCAATCGGCGACGCGGTACGAGCCGGCGCGTGGCGGGGCTTCCACCTGGATCATGACCATGGCGCACCGTCGTGCGGTCGACCGGATCAGGTCGTCGCAGGCCGGCCGCGACCGGGACACGAAGATCGGCATCCGCGACCTCGCGGTTGCCTACGACGACGTGTCCGAGACCGTAGAAACACGAATCGAGCATGAAAGGGTGGAGAAGGCGATGTCCAGACTGACCGAACTGCAACGCCAGGCGATCAGTCTTGCCTACTACGGGGGCTTCAGCCAGAGCGAAGTCGCCGCCCAACTGCATATCCCGCTCGGGACCGTGAAGACGAGGCTCAGGGACGGGCTCATCCGCCTTCGCGACGAACTGGGCGTGGCATCATGACCGGCACCGAGAACACCGGCACCCCGGAGCGCAACCCCGGCGAGCTGTCCGGCGCCTACGCGCTCAACGCCCTCGAGGCCAGGGAGCGCGCCGCCTTCGAGGCGCACCTGGAGTCCTCCGAAGAGGCCCGAATCGAGTCCGCCGAACTGAGCGACACGGCGGTGGCCCTGGGTCTCGCGACCGCCCCCGTGCAGCCCTCAGCCGCCCTCAAGGCCTCGCTGATGGCGAAACTCTCCTCGACCCCGCAACTCGCCCCCCTCGCCGGGCCGGCGAGCACCCGGACAACAGCACCGGCAGCGGATGCCGCCCCCGCGGCTCCCGGCCTCGCCGCCGTCCCGCCCGTTCCCCCGTCCGCAGCCGGCGCGGGCAGCCGCTCGGTTTCCGGCGCGAGCGCAGCAGAGCGGGCCAGAAAGCGCTGGTTCCAGCGCCCCGCGAGCCTGCTGGCCGCTGCGGCCGCTGCGGTCGCCCTGTTCATCGGCGGTACCTTCGTCGGCCTGGGACTGGCCGGCACCTCGGGCACGTCCGATTCCTTCGCGGCCCAGCAGGCGGCATCCCTCGCCCAGCTCAACGCGGCACCCGACGTGCAGCGCGCCTCGGCGACGACCGCGGACGGCCACCAGGCCACCCTGGTCTGGTCCGATACGAGCAGCCTTTCGGCGCTCGTCGTCGACGGCCTGCCTGCGCTTTCCGGCGACAAGGACTACCAGCTCTGGTACATCGGAGCCGGGGGAGCGGTCTCGGCCGGTCTCCTCGACACGAGCGTCAGCGCGAGCGGCGGAACCGCCTGGCGGGTCCTCGACGGCAGCCTCACCTCAGGCGACACGATCGGCATGACCGTGGAACCCAAGGGCGGCTCGAAGCAACCCACCACGACGCCGATCGTGGCCATCCAGAGTTCCTGATCCGCAACTAGGCTCGGGGCATGACGCTGCCATTCACCCTTCTGATCGACCCGGTGCCCGCCGATTCCGCCCAGGCGGACTTTGCGGGCACCTTCCACGAGATGGATTCGGCCGCTCCGGCTCTCCGGGTGGGGGAGCTGAGCACCCAGCGCGGTGACGGCATCTTCGAGACCCTCAGCGTCGTCGACGGGCACCCGCAGGAGGTCGAGGCGCACATCACCCGCCTGAGGCACTCGGCGGAGATCTGCGACCTCCCGGTGCCGAACCCGGCGCAGTGGCGAGAGGCCATCGCCTACGCGGTGGCGCGGGTTCCGCACGAGGGCGAGCTCGCCCTCAAGTTCGTACTCAGCCGCGGCGTCCAATCCGGGCCTGCACCGACCGCGTGGCTGCACGCGACCCGCGCGCCGGACCACTCCGCCGCGCGCGAGAACGGGGTGCGGGTGATCACCCTCGACCGCGGGTACCCGCGCGGGGTCGCCGAGGTCGCCCCGTGGCTGCTGATGGGTGCGAAGACACTCAGCTACGCGATCAACATGGCCGCCCTCCGCGAGGCGCGGCGCCGTGGGGCCGACGACACGATCTTCCTCACGCACGACGGCTACGTCATGGAGGGCCCGACGTCGAGCGTGGTCATCCGTTCGAACGGCGTCTACGTGACGCCGGCGCCGAGCGGTGCGATCCTGCACGGCACCACCCAGCAGAGCCTCTTCGAGCACCTCAGGGAGCAGGGCGAACCGGTGGAGTACCGCGACATCACGGTCGCGGAGCTGCGGGCGGCGGATGCCGTCTGGCTGTTGTCGAGCATCCGCCTGGTCGTGGCCGTGACCGAACTCGACGGCCTGCCGCTCGCGACCGACCTGCCGCGCACCCGCGTCTTCAACGCGTACCTGCTCGGCCGCACCGACTAGACCGCCGAAGCGGTCGGGGCAGGCGCGGGTTTAGCCGAAGCGACCGGAGACGTAGTCCTCGGTCGCCTGCACCGACGGGTTGGAGAAGATCGTCGTGGTGTCGTTGTACTCGATGAGCTTGCCCGGCTTGCCGGTGCCGGCGATGTTGAAGAAGCCGGTGCGGTCGGAGACCCGGGATGCCTGCTGCATGTTGTGCGTGACGATCACGATCGTATATTCGGCCTTCATCTCCTCGATGAGGTCCTCGATCGCGAGGGTGGAGATCGGGTCGAGGGCCGAGCACGGCTCGTCCATCAGGATCACGTCGGGCTGCACGGCGATCGCACGGGCGATGCAGAGCCGCTGCTGCTGGCCGCCGGAGAGGCTCGAGCCTGGCTTGTCGAGGCGGTCCTTGACCTCGTTCCAGAGGTTGGCGCCCTGGAGGGACTTCTCGATGAGGGCATCCGCGTCCGACTTGGAGATGCGGCGGTTGTTGAGCTTCACGCCGGCGAGGACGTTGTCGCCGATCGACATGGTCGGGAACGGGTTCGGCCGCTGGAACACCATGCCGACCTGGCGGCGCACGAGTACCGGGTCGACGCCGGGGCCGTAGAGGTTGTTGCCGTCGATGAGCACCTCGCCCGTGACGTAGGCGCCCGGGATGACTTCGTGCATCCGGTTCAGGGTGCGGAGGAAGGTGGACTTACCGCACCCGCTCGGCCCGATCAGGGCGGTCACCGTGCGGGGCTCGATCGTCAGCGTGACGTTTTCGACAGCGAGGAACTTGCTGTAATAGACGTTGAGGTCGTTGACTTCAATGCGCTTGGACATGTGATCCTTCGAGTTGCGGCCAGCGGCCGGGTGGAGCCTAGCGGCCGAGCTTGGGGGAGAAGATTCTGGCGATGAGCCTCGCGAGGCCGTTCAGGAGCATGACGATGAGCACCAGGGTGAGTGCGCCGGCCCAGGCCCTGTCGAGATACGCCTGGGTGTCCGTGCCCTGGTTCGCGTACTGGGTGTACACGAACACCGGGAGGGTCATCATCCGCTGGCTGAACAGGTCGTAGTTCATGCTCGCCGTGAAGCCGGAGATGATCAGCAGCGGGGCCGTCTCGCCGATGACCCGGGAGATCGAGATCATGATTCCCGTGACGATGCCGGCGATCGAGGTCGGAAGCACCACCTTGAGAATGGTCAGCCACTTCGGCACGCCGAGGGCGTATGCGGCCTCGCGCAGCTCGTTCGGCACGAGTTTGAGCATTTCCTCGCTCGAGCGCACCACGACCGGGATCATCAGCACCGAGAGAGCGATGGCACCGCCGAAGCCGAAGCGGATGCCCGCATCCTGGAACAGCAGGGAGAAGAAGGCGAAGGCGAACAGGCCTGCCACGATCGAGGGGATGCCGGTCATCACGTCCACGAAGAAGGTGATTGCCTGGGCCAGCCGGCCGCGTCCGTACTCGGTGAGGTAGATAGCGGCGAGCAGGCCGATCGGCACCGAGATGAGCGTGGCGACGCCGGTGATCTCGAGGGTGCCCATGACGGCGTGCAGGGCGCCGCCGCCCGCGCCGACGACGTTGCGCTGCGACTCGGTGAAGAACGTCGGGGTGAGGAAGGCCGGCAGCCCGTTGACGACCGTCGTGAAGACAAGTGAGATCAACGGCAGCAGTGCGATCACGAAGGCGGCGGTGACGAGGGCGGTGACGAGGCGGTCCTTCGCCCGGCGCACGCCTTCGACGGCGTAGGAGAGCGCGTAGATGGCGACGCAGTAGAGCACTGTGCCGAAGAAGACCGTGCCGACGATGTTGAAGCCGGAGGTGGCCCCCGACAGCTGGAGCACCAGGAAGACCGCTCCGGTGACGATCCAGCTTGCCAGCAGGACGTAGAGCGTGGAGTTCCTCGGCAGCTTGCCGGCGGCGTATGCGTTGGCCTGGGGCGTGTTCGCGGCCCGGGTGGCGGTCGTGCTGCTCATCAGTTCGCTCCCGAGAAGGCCTTGCGGCGGTTGATGATGTAGCGGGCGATCATGTTGACCGCGAGGGTGATGACGAAGAGGATCAGGCCGGTGGCGAGGAGGATGTTCACGCCGACGCCGTGCGCCTCAGGAAAGTTCAGGGCGATGTTCGCGGCGATGGTCGTCGGGTTCTGCGAGGTCAGCAGTTGGAAGAGCACCGTCGGGCTCGGCGAGAGCACCATCGCGACCGCCATCGTCTCGCCGAGGGCGCGGCCGAGGCCGAGCATCGAGGCGGAGATGATGCCGGAGCGGCCGAAGGGAAGCACCGCCATTGAGATCATCTCCCAGCGGGTGGCGCCGAGGGCGAGGGAGGCTTCCTCGTAGAGCACCGGAGTCTGCAGGAAGATCTCCCGGCAGAGTGCGGTGATGATCGGAAGCACCATCACCGCGAGCACGATGGCGACGGTGAGGATGGTGCGCCCGGTGCCGGAGACCGGTCCGGCGAAGAGCGGGAACCAGCCGAACCAGTCGACGAGGTTCGCGTAGAACGGCTGGACGAGCGGGGCCAGCACGCCGATGCCCCACAGGCCGAAGACCACGGACGGCACGGCGGCGAGGAGGTCGATGACGTAGCCCAGGCCCTGGGCGATCCGCCGGGGGGCGTAGTGCGAGATGAAGAGGGCGATGCCGATCGCGAGCGGGATCGCGATGATCATGGCCAGCAGTGCCGACCAGAGCGTGCCGAAGGCGAGCGGCCAGACGTAGGCCCAGAAGTTGGTGAAGCCGCCGCTGAAATCGGCGGGTGCCGCGACGAAGGCCGGCAGGCTCTGGACGAGCAGGAACCCGGCGACGGCGGCGAGCACGGCGAGGATCAGGCTGCCGGCGACGACGGTCGCCGTTGAGAAGATCACATCGCCGGGACGCTGGGGGGCGCGGATTCGATCGCGGGCAACTACGGAGGTCATGCCGGGCGTCTCCCTGAGGTTCGGGTGGTGAAGCGAAAACGATGCGCGGTCCGGGGGCCGTACACCCCAGTCTGCCCGGTCCGGGCCGCTGATACGACGCGGGCCCGGACCGGGCAGACTTCGGTGGAGCTGGTAGTGCGGGTCGTGCCGGTGAAACGGGTGTTACTTGACGGTCGCGAGAACCGCGGCGACCTTGTCGGCCAGGTCGGTCGAGAGCGGCGCTGCGCCACCGGCGGATGCGGCGACCTTCTGGCCGTCAGCACTGGCCATGTACGTCACGTACGCCTTGACGAGCTCGCCCTGGGCGGGCTTGGCGTATTCGGTGCAGACGACCGCGTAGCTGACCAGCACGAGCGGGTAGTGCGTCGCGTCGGTCGTGGTGCGGTTGATCTTGATGGCGAGGTCGCTCGCGTCGCGGCCCGTGACGAGCGGGGACTCGGCGACGACGGCGGCCGCGGCTTCCGCGGTGTAACCGACGAAGGTGTCGCCGACCTTGATCTTCGCAACGCCGAGCTTGCCGGCCTTGGATGCGTCCGCGTAGCCGATCGTGCCGACGCCGTTGGTCACGGCGTCAACGACACCGGAGGTGCCCTTGGCGCCTTCGCCGCCCTGGATCGGGAATGCGTCGGCTGCCTTGTCGGTCCACACGGTCGGTGCGGTCTGGAAGAGGTAGTCGGTGAAGTTCTTCGTGGTGCCCGAGTCGTCCGAGCGGTGCACGGCGGTGATCGCCGTTGCCGGAAGGGTTACGCCGGAGTTGAGCGCGGCGATGGCCGGGTCGTTCCAGGTCGTGATCTCGCCGCGGAAGATGTGCGCGAGGGTTGCGGAGTCGAGCTTGAGGTCCGTGACGCCGGCGACGTTGAAGATGACCGCGATCGGGGAGATGTAGACGGGCAGGTCGACGGCCTTGGCGCCGGCGGCGCAGGACGCGAACGTTCCGGCGAGCTCGGTGTCGTTGAGCGCGGAGTCGCTGCCGGCGAAGTCGGAGCCGCCCGCGATGAAGGTGGAGCGGCCCGCGCCGGAGCCGGACGGGTCGTAGTTGACCGTGACGTTCGGGTTGGAGGTCTGGAACGCTGCGATCCAGGCTTCCTGGGCGGAGCCCTGGGCGGACGAGCCGGCGCCGGTGAGCGTTCCGGTCAAGGTGCTGGTCGTCGCTGCGGTGGTGCTCGAGCCGGTTCCGGCTTCGTTGGAGGCACACGAGGACAGTGCGAGAGCGGCGGCGACGGCGATGACTGCGGGTCGGCCAAAACGCTTGAGATTCACGAATTTTCCCTTTCGAGGGTTGACAGCAGTGAAACTGACTGCAGGGCGGGGCCGGTGCTGGCCCCGGTCAGACGATAATCCGACGGCTTAACGACACCCCCTCCGGAAGATGAACGGAAGGTTAACGTGAACGGGCTGTTCGGCGGGCCGGCGGGCCCTCAGACGCTCGGTCGGTAGGTTTCGATGCCGAGGATCCCGGCGCTCGGGTTCTCGCGGGACAGGTGCACGACGGAGAACGATCCGATGTCGAGGTGGGAGGCCTCCTCGATGTAGAGGCCGAAGGTGCTCCCCGTGGCGAGCGCGATCTCGTGCAGGATCTCGGGCAGCACCGGGCCGTGGCTGCAGATGACGGCGGTCTTGCGGGAGCGGATGCGCTTGCCGATGCCGGCGCGGACATCCGCTACGCCCTGTTCGAAGGCGTCCTGGCTGAAGAGCTCCGTGCGCTTGATCGGGATGCCTGTCGCGGCCGCGAGCGGGGCGACGGTCGTGATGCACCGGGTGGCCGTGCTCGAAACGATGCGGCGCGGGCGCCACGCCGCCACGGTCGGCACGAGTTCGACGGCCTGGGCGACGCCGCGTTCGGTGAGGGGACGGGTGCTGTCCGGGCCGGCCCAGCTTGAACCGGTGACGGCCTTGCCGTGCCGGAGGGCGATGAGGGCGAAGGTCGTCGTCACGCCCCTGTCGACGAGTTCGGCGAAGGCGTCGATGATCTCGACGTCCTGCGCGTAGCTGAGGTAGCTGCGTGCCTTTTTGATCGTGACCCATTCGATAGCCGCGATCTCGCTGTTCGGCACGAAGGTCGAGCGCTGGATCTCCTCGGGGTGCACCTCGGCTGCCCAGTACTGCACGATCTTTTCCCTGCCGTTTCCGAGCGAGTACCGCGATTCGCCGAGCGGCACGCCCAGGGCGACCGCGAGTCCGGTTTCTTCCTCGATCTCCCGCACGGCCGTCTGCGGCAGCGTTTCGCCGGGGTCGACCTTCCCCTTGGGGATGGTGACGTCGCCGTAGACCGTGCGGTGCACGAGCAGGACGTTCATCTTGCCGTCGATCAGGCGCCAGCAGACCGCACCGGCAGCGTGGATCGCTCCGTTCGGGAGGACCGCACTCATCGGCGACCCGTCGGCCGAACGCGTCGGGAGATCTGCTGCATCAATCGGTCCTGCATGTCGTCGAGCGGCTTTCCGGAGTCATCGAGGTGGTGGCGGGTCCATTCGCCGGTGTTGTCGAGCCACCAGGATGCCGTGCGGTCGTCCATGGCGCGGTTGAACAGCCCATCGATCTCCGTGAGGTGATCGGGGTCGACGAGGCGCACAAGGGCCTCGACGCGTCGGTCGAGGTTGCGGTGCATCATGTCGGCGCTGCCGATGTACACCTGGGTGTCCCCGCCGTTGTGGAAGGAGAAGATCCGGGAGTGCTCGAGGTAGCGGCCGAGAATCGACCGCACCTTGATCGTCTCGCTGACACCGGGGAGGCCCGGCGTGAGGCTGCAGATGCCGCGCACCCAGACCTCGACGGGGACCCTGGCCTGGCTGGCCCGGTAGAGCGCGTCGATGATGGCCTCGTCGACCATCGAGTTGACCTTGATGCGGATGCCGGAGGGCTTGCCGTCGAGGGCGGCCTGCGTCTCCTGGTTGATCGCCTTCAACAGCCCGCGACGCAGGTGCAGGGGCGCGACGAGAAGCCGCTTGAACTTCTTCTCGATCGCGTACCCGGAGAGCTCGTTGAACAGGCGGGTCAGGTCCTTGCCGACCTGGGGGTCCGCGGTCAGCAGGCCGAGGTCCTCGTAGAGCCTGCTGGTCTTCGGGTTGTAGTTACCGGTGCCGATGTGGCTGTAGTGCCGCAGCACGCCGTTCTCGTTGCGCACGACGAGGGCGAGCTTGCAGTGCGTCTTGAGGCCGACGAGGCCGTAGACGACGTGCACGCCGGAC
Source organism: Cryobacterium sp. MDB2-A-1 (assembly GCF_004402675.1). NCBI lineage: Bacteria > Bacillati > Actinomycetota > Actinomycetes > Micrococcales > Microbacteriaceae > Cryobacterium > Cryobacterium sp. MDB2-A-1. The sequence continues at coordinate 386,659 of NZ_SOFK01000022.1, forward strand.
TTCTCGAGCTTGCGTGCCCAGGAGATGTTGGCCTGCTCGTCGAAGCGGGCCTTGATTTCGACGAGGGCGAGCACCTGCTTGCCGGATTCGGCGGCAGCGATGAGAGCCTCGACGATCGGGCTGTCGCCGGAGGTGCGGTACAGCGTCTGCTTGATGGCGAGCACGTCGGGGTCGGCGGCGGCCTGCTCGAGGAATGCCTGCACGCTCGTCGCGAAGGACTCGTACGGGTGGTGCAGCAGGATGTCGCGGCGCGCGATCGAGCTGAAGATGTCGGGCTCGGCGTTCGGCTCTGGCGCGAGGAGCTGAACGGCCGTGGTCGGCACATGCTTGACGTAGCGCAGGTCCGGGCGGTCGACGCGCAGGTCGAACAGTCCGCCGAGATCGAGCGGGGCGGGCAGCCGGTACACCTCCTGCTCGGTGACGTCGAGTTCGCGCACGAGCAGGCCGAGGGTGACCTCGTCCATGTCCTCGGTGATCTCGAGGCGGATGGGCGGGCCGAACCGGCGGCGCAGCAGTTCCTTCTCGAGGGCCTTGATCAGGTTCTCGGTCTCGTCTTCCTCGATCTCGACGTCCTCGTTCCTGGTGACCCGGAAGACGTGGTGTTCGAGGATGTCCATGCCGGGGAACAGGTCGCCGAGGTGATTGGCGATGAGGTCCTCGAGCATGATGAAGCGCACGTTGTCGAAGCCCTCGCGGCGGTCGACGCGCACGAAGCGCGGCAGCATCGTCGGCACTTTGAGCCTCGCGAACTCCTGCTTGCCGGTCTTCGAGTTGCGTACCCGGACGGCGAGGTTGAGGGAGAGGCCGGAGATGTAGGGGAACGGATGCACCGGGTCGACCGCGAGGGGCATCAGTACCGGGAAGATCTGGTTGGAGAAGTAGTCGCGGAGCGAGCGGTGGTCGGCCTCGTCGAGGCTGTCCCAGGTGGCGATGTGGATGCCGGCGGCCATCATGGCCGGGCTGACGAGGTCCTGGAAGGCGCGGGCGTGCCGGTCCTGGAGCACATGCGCCATCGCCGAGATGTCGGAGAGGGCGTCCTGCGGTGCGGTACCGATGTTCGTCGGCACGGCGAGTCCGGTCAGGATGCGGCGCTTGAGTCCCGCGACGCGGACCATGAAGAACTCATCGAGGTTGCTCGAGAAGATGGCGAGGAAGTTCGCGCGCTCGAGAACCGGGAGCAGCGGGTCCTCGGCGAGTTCGAGCACCCTCTGGTTGAACGCGAGCCAGCTCAATTCCCGGTCGAGATACCGGTTGGTGGGGAGTTCCGGGTCGTCCTTGCCGGTCAGGGGATCGAAATCGTCATCGAAGTCGCTTCCGAGACCCGATTCGTCCTGAATGTTTTCGCCGTCCATGAGTCCATCCTGACACCGCAGGACCTGCCGGTGCGACGGTTCCGGGTGAACAGTGCCTATCGGGTTCGGCGGCGGTACTGGACGTCGACACTGCGATCGGTGAATCCGAGGGACCGATACAGCCGAACGGCAGGCACATTGTCGCCCTCGACGTAGAGCGTCGCGCTGGTCGCCCCGCGCCGGCGCAGACGCTCGAGCCCCGCGGTCATCAGCCGGCGTCCGAGGCCGTGCCCGCTCCACTCGGGGCTCACCCCCACCACGTAGATCTCACCCTCGGCTGCTCCCGGCTCGATCTTCAGCCAGTTGTAGCCGACCAGGGCGTCGCCGACGCGGGCGACGAGGAAGTCGCCCGCGTCGAACCAGGCCTCGTTCATGCGGTCGGCGAGGTCGGCCGCTGTGATGCCGCCCTGCTCGGGGTGGGTTGCGAAGGTCCGCGCGTTCAGGGTCACCCAGGCGTCGGCGTCGGCGGCGGGGTCGAACGCGGTGATCACGATCGCGTCGTCCTTCTCCCGGGAGGAAGCCTCCTCCGGGGCGGCGGATGCCGGGGGAGCGGACGATGCGTGGAGCGCCAGTTCCAGCTGGAGCAGTCGACGGACGGCGTCGAAGCCGAAGCGCCCGGCGAGGGCGCGGGCCGCCGGGTGATCGCCGTGCGCCCAGGCGGTCAGGCCGTCCGGCGCATCCACCGCGTACGCGGGATCGCCGAAGAGCTCGGTCAGGGCCGCGGTGGCGTGGCCGTGCCTGCGGAACCCGGGGTGCACGACGAGGTCGAGCTCACCAGAGCCGAGGACGAGGGCTCCGACGGCGGCGTCGCCGTCGCGAAGCAGAAAGGGAGTGCGGCGCCCGGCCGCAAGATCGAGGGTGGCCTGCTCGTTGAGCGGGGCATACCCGTCGACGCGTTCGGCGGCATCCGTCACTGCGGCCCAGGAGAGCGCGAAGGCGCTGTCGTCAGGCCCGTGCGACGGACTGATCACGCACGGCCTCTGGTTCCTGCACATTGAAGCGGTATCCGACGTTGCGCACGGTGCCGATCAGGGATTCCTGGTCGCCGAGCTTGGCGCGGAGGCGGCGGACGTGCACGTCGACCGTGCGGGTACCGCCGAAGTAGTCGTAGCCCCAGACCTCGCTGAGCAGCTGCTCACGCGTGAAGACCCGGGAGGGATGGGCCGCGAGGAAGCGGAGCAGCTCGAATTCCTTGTACGTGAGGTCGAGCGGTCGGCCGTAGACCTTCGCGGAATAGCTCGCCTCGTCGATGACGACACCGGCGGCGCGGATCAGCGCGGACTCCTCGGCCCGCGGCGTGCGGCCGGCGGCGAGGCGGATGCGGGCGTCGACCTCGGCGGGACCCGCCGTGTCGAGGATGACGTCGTCGATGCCCCAGCCGGGGCTGACCGCGGCGAGGCCGCCCTCGGTGATCACGAGCAGCAGCGGGACCTGACTGCCCGTCGTCTGCATGATCTGGCACAGCGACTTCGCGGCCATCAGGTTGGTGCGGGCGTCGACGAGGATGACATCGGAGTCCGGGGCGGTGATGAGCTGGTCGGGCTGGGCCGGAATGACGCGGATTCCATGCGAGAGCAACGCCAGCGCCGGCAGGACCTCCCCGCCGACCGCGGAGGTCAGGATCAATAATTGCGCCACGCGGGCCCTCCAACCATTGTTGGCCAATCCTAGCGTGCAGCCACGTGCAGCCGATTGCTCCCCTGGCAGGGCACAATGGAAGAGTGAAGTGGCAGTGGAGAAGCGTCGGCCTGGTCTGGGCGTTCGCCGTGGTCTGTTCTGTGCTCACCGGGGCCCTCGCGGCGCCCGGTCGTTCCCTCGTGTGGATCGGCCTCTCCCTCGCGGGGTGCACCATCGGCACCCTCTCCATCCAGCTCGCGACCGGGCAAAAAGAGGGCTACGTGCACCGGGTCACGCTGAGCCTCGTCGGCGCGGTCCTCGTCCTCGCCGCCGCGACCGGAATCTTCGCGCTCGCCGGGCTTCTGTAACGAACTGGTAAAGCCGCGCCGGGTACCCGCGCGCAGGCGTTTCGGCTCTCGCCGGGAGCTAAGGTGGTGTCATGTCAATCCTCGCGCTCGAAATCTTCTTCCTGGGCCTCCTCGCGCTCGCGAGCCTGTCGATCGCCTGGGTCTCCGGCATCGTGTTGTTCAAGCTGTTCCGGGGGCAGCGGTAACCCTCGATGTTCGAGCTCCCGACCCAGCTCCCGTCCGAACTCGTCCCGCTCTCGTGGCTCCTCGGCGTCTGGGAGGGGTCAGGTGTCATCGACTATGCCCTGCCGGACGGTCATCGGGTCTCACGTGAGTTCGGCCAGCGGCTGAGCTTCAGCCATGACGGCCTCCCGCACCTGAACTACAGCTCATACACCTGGCTTGAAGCGGATGCCGCAGCGAGCGTCGACGACGACGCCGAGGCGGTCGACGGGGCTGCATCCGGCTTCGTCGGGAAGACCCCGCTCATGACCGAGACAGGGTACTGGCGCCTGAGTCGTCCCCAGGGCGCCGGCGACCCAGGGCCCGGGCTGCTGCCGGCAGAGGGCGAGCACCCCTATACGACGGCGTCCGCCGTGGAGACGCTCCGCAATGCCGACGGCGGCTTCGACATCGACGTGACGCTCGTGCATCCCGGCGGTGCCGCCGAGATCTACCTCGGCCAGGTCAAGGGGCCACGGATCGACCTCGCGACCGACGCGGTGATGCGTACCCAGGGCGCGAAGGCGTACTCGGCCGCGACCCGGTTGTACGGTCTCGTCGACGGCCACCTGCTCTGGGCGTGGGACATCGCCGCCCTCGGCCAGAGCCTGCGCACGCACGCCTCCGGCCGCCTCAAGCGGGTCGAATAATCCCGGCGGTTCCCGCGTTGTCCCCGATGTGCGCCTCAGCGTTACGCAAACCCCGGAAGAAGTCCTCATGACCCCGCCGACAGCATCCGCTTCAGCCCTGCTCGACCTGCCCGGCGCCGTGCAGGCGACCGGCCCCGATGCCGGCGTCGCCGCCCACTACGGCAACCCGATGATCGAACAGCGTCACCTGCTCGCCGGCGAGGCCATCGTCGACCTCTCCAACCGTGCGGTGCTCGGCGTCTCCGGCCCGGACCGGCTGACCTGGCTCAACTCGATCACGAGCCAGGAACTGCGCTTTCTGAAGCCGGGGGAGTCGGCCGAGACCCTCGTGCTCGACCCGACCGGGCACGTCGAGCACGCGGTGCGGCTCGTCGACGACGGCATGGAGGCGTGGCTCGTCGTCGAGGCCGCCGAACTGCCCGCGCTGCTTACGTGGCTCGACCGGATGCGCTTCATGCTGCGGGTCGAACTGCGCGACCGCACCGATGAGTACGCCGTCATCGGCACGATGGGGAGCATCGGCGACCTCGCCGCTGCCGCGCCCGCGCTCGAACCCGCCGCGCCGAACGGAACCCCCCTCGTCTGGCATGACCCGTGGGCTGCCGTCGTCACCGGCGGCTTCCAGTATGCGGAAGACCCCGCGCATCCCGGTGCTGACTGGCACTGGACCGAGGCCCTCGTGCCCCGCACCGCGCTTCCGGCCGTGACTCTGGCCGTCCGCCGCGGCACCGTGCGCGCGGCCGGCCTGCTCGCCCTCGAGGCGCTCCGGATCGCGGCCTGGCGGCCCCGCCGGGCGACAGAGGTCGACGACAGGACCCTCCCGCACGAGCTCGACTGGCTGCGCAGCGCCGTGCATCTGAACAAGGGCTGTTACCGCGGCCAGGAGACCGTCGCGAAGGTGCACAACCTCGGGCACCCCCCGCGGCGGCTCGTGCTTCTGCACCTCGACGGCTCCCAGGGCGTGCTGCCGGTGCACGGCGACGAAGTCCAGGCCGTCCGTCGCCTCCCCGACGGCGACACGGAGCGTCGCGGCGTCGGCTCGATCACCTCGAGTGCTATCCACTACGAGCTCGGCCCGATCGCCCTCGCCGTCGTCAAACGCACCGTGCCTGCAACGGTCGTGCTCCAGGTGCTGAGCGAGGAGATCGCGGTCGCCGCGACCCAGCAGGTCATCGTTCCGCAGTCGGCCGGCTCGGTCGCCGAGATCCCCCGGCTGCCCCGGCTGGGCATCCGCACCCCCGGGCACTGACCCCCGGCCACCGACCACCGCCCCGGCTCTCGATAGAGTTGGAGTCATGTCATACAATCTCATCCTCCTTCGCCATGGCCAGAGCCTATGGAACCAAGAGAACCTCTTCACCGGTTGGGTAGACGTTCGCCTGAGCGAGCAGGGAGCTGCCGAGGCCAAGCGCGCCGGCGAGCTCCTCGCAGAGTCCGGCCTCCTGCCCGACGTCCTGCACACGTCACTCCTTAGCCGCGCCATCCAGACTGCGAACATCGCGCTCGAGGAAGCCGACCGCCTCTGGATCCCCGTGAAGCGCTCCTGGCGCCTCAACGAGCGCCACTACGGCGCCCTGCAGGGCCTCGACAAGGCGGAGACCCTCGCCAAGTTCGGCCCGGAGCAGTTCCAGCTCTGGCGCCGCTCCTTCGACGTGCCGCCGCCCGTGCTCGCCGACGATTCCCCCTGGTCCCAGGCGCACGACCCGCGCTACGCGGGCCTCGGCGAGGAGCTGCCCCGCACAGAGTGCCTGAGCGACGTCGTCGACCGGATGCTGCCCTACTGGGAGTCCGACATCGCGACGGACCTCCGTGCAGGCAAGACCGTTCTCGTCACCGCCCACGGCAACTCGCTGCGCGCCCTCGTGAAGCACCTCGACAACATCAGCGACGCGGACATCGCCGAGCTCAACATCCCGACCGGAATCCCGCTCGTCTACCGCCTCGACGAGAACCTCGTCCCGATCGGTGCGGGCCAGTACCTCGACCCCGAGGCCGCCGCCGCCGGTGCCGCGGCCGTCGCCGCCCAGGGCAGCAAGAAGTAGAACTCCCGCCCCATTAGTCCGCTATCGACAGTCCCCACCGAAAACGGCCCCGGAAGCATTCGCTTCCGGGGCCGTTTCGGTTGTGCGGCGTTTCGGTTGTGCGGCGGTTCGAGTGGTGCGGGCGGACTACTGGACGCCGGTCGTGCTCTGCTGCCAGGCCCCCGTGCCGAGGTACTGGATCTTCTTGGCGATCGAGACGGCGTGGTCGGCGAAGCGCTCGTGATACCGGCTCGCGAGGGTCGAGTCGACCGTGTCGGCGGCCTCGCCCTTCCAGGTCTCCGCGAGGACGGCGTCGAAGACGCTCAGGTGCAGGGCGTCGACCTTGTCGTCTTCGTTGCGGATGACCTCGGCGAGCTTGACGTCCTGGGTGGTGAGCAACTCGGTGAGCATCGTCGAGATGGTCACGAGCAGGGCGCCCATCTCGCCGAAGGTGCCCCGCAGGCTCTGCGGAACGACCTTGTCGGGGAAACGGTAGCGGGCGAGCTGCGCGATGTGGGTGGAGAGGTCGCCCATCCGCTCGAGGGACGAACTGATCCGGAGGGCGCTCACCACGATGCGCAGGTCGCGGGCGACCGGCTGCTGGCGCGCCAGGATCGTGATGGCGAGTTCGTCGAGCTCGATGGTGAGTTCGTCGATCTTGTCGTCTTCGCTGATGGCCTCTTCGGCGAGGTTGACGTCGGACTCGTTGAAAGCCCTGGTCGACTTCGCGATCGAGATGCCGACGAGACGGGAGATCTCGACGAGGCGGTCCTGAACCTCGGCGAGCTCCTGCTGGAATACTTCACGCATACGTCTGTGTTCCTTCCTGGGCGCGCGATACGCGCAGAAACGTGGAAACCACCTGGCCCCCAGTGAATCTTTGTCGACAGAGGTTAACGGCAGGTGCCGGAGTGTTGAATACTACCTAAAGTAGCCGCCCAGCGGCCCGGCACGGTTCGTTCCGCTTTTTTGTGTCAGTAATCTGGTGGAATGGAATCATCGTGGCTCGTGCTGGTGTCTCTGGCACTGGGCCTCATGGTCGGTGCCGGGTTCATCAGCCTGCTCCAGATCGCGGAACGCCACGGCCGTCGCGCCTCCGAGGTGGTCAACCCGGCCGTGCCGGACGGCATCGACCAGGTCCTCGACGCACTTGACACCGCGGCCGTCGTGCTCGACCCCTCCAACAATGTGATGAAGACATCCCCGGCCGCCGTGTCGATGGGGATGGTCTGGAACCGGCAGATCGTGCACCCGGAACTCCTCGAGCTCGCCGGTAAGGTGCGGCGCTCCGGGGAACCGATCGCCGAAGACCTGATCCTCTCCCGCGGGCCGTTCGGCGACGCGAGCATGCGCGTGCGCGTGCGCCTGGCCACGCTCGGCACCCGCTACGTGCTGCTGCTCGCCGAGGACCGCACGGAGGCCTTCCGCCTCGACGAGGTGCGCCGCGACTTCGTGGCCAACATCAGCCACGAACTCAAGACCCCGATCGCCGCCGTCGGCCTGCTCGCCGAGGCGCTCAACCAGGCCGCCGACGAGCCGGCGCAGGTGCGCAGGTTCGCCAGCAGGCTCACGACGGAGTCCGGGCGCCTGACCCGGCTGACGCAGGAGATCATCGAGCTCTCCCGGCTCCAGGCACAGGACTCCCTGTCCGAGCCGGAAGACCTCCCGATCGACGACGTCGTCGCGGCGGCCGTCGACCAGAGCCGGGTCGTTGCGGATGCCGCACGCATCACGCTCGCCGTCGGCCAGCCCTCCGGCGCCCTTGTCACGGGCGATGAACGCCTCCTCGTGATGGCCGTGCACAACCTGGTCGCCAACGCGGTGCACTACTCCGCTGAGGGATCCCGGGTGGGTGTGGGAGTGCGTCACCACGACGGCGTCGTCGAGGTGACGGTGACCGACCAGGGCGTCGGCATCCAGGAGGCCGACCTCGACCGCATCTTCGAACGATTCTTCCGGGTCGACCAGGCCAGGTCGCGTCACACCGGTGGAACGGGCCTCGGCCTCTCCATCGTGAAGCACATCGTGCAGATCCACGGCGGCGACATCCGCGTCTGGTCCCAACCGGGCAGCGGTTCGACGTTCACCATCCGGCTGCCTGAGGCGAGTCACACCGCCCTGGCCACAACAGGAGAGACCCCGTGACCCACATTCTTTTGGTTGAGGACGAACAAGCGCTGAGCGAGCCGTTGAGCTTCCTGCTCGAACGCGAAGGCTACGAGGTCACCGTCGCCGAGGACGGACCGAGCGCCATCAGCGAATTCGACCGGATCGGACCCGACCTGATCCTGCTGGACCTGATGCTCCCCGGCATCCCCGGAACCGAAGTGTGCCGCGAGATCCGCACCCGCTCCCAGGTCCCGATCATCATGCTCACCGCGAAGGACTCCGAGGTCGACATCGTCGTCGGACTCGAACTCGGCGCGGACGACTACGTGACCAAGCCGTACTCGACCAGGGAACTGCTCGCGCGCATCCGTGCGGTGTCACGTCGGCGCACCGACCAGACCGAGGACGACGAGAACATGCTCACGGCGGGCACCGTCCGGATGGACATCGAACGCCACACGGTCGCAGTGAGCGGCACCGTGGTGAACATGCCGCTCAAGGAGTTCGAGCTTCTCGAGTTCCTGCTGCGGAACGCCGGCCGGGTGTTGACCCGCGGCCAGCTGATCGACCGGGTCTGGGGCACCGACTACTTCGGCGACACCAAGACCCTCGACGTCCACATCAAGCGGATCCGCTCGCGCATCGAGGCGACGCCGTCAGAGCCGACCATGCTCGTCACCGTGCGTGGCCTCGGCTACCGCTTCGAGGCCTGACCCGGTCGGCTTCGACGCCGGACCCGGCCTGGCCCGAACCGGTCTGGTTCGAACCGGTCGGGTCCGAACCGGTCGGGCTCGACCAGTTCCGGCCTGACCCGGCCTGACCCGGTCTGGCCTTGCCTGCGTCTGCCGGGCGCTACGGCGCCGTGGTCGGCAGCAGGGTCGAGTACTGGGGGAGCGTGCCGTCGAGTACCGGCGTGAGCAACTGGAGGCCGGTCTCGGTGCCGTACTGGAAGTAGACGGGGAACAGCGAGCCGAGCGGGGCGTCGATGTTCTCGAGGGTGATCACGGGGCCGCCGGTCGCACCGATCGCGGTGCTCGACTGAGGCTTCAGTGTCAGCTGCTGGGTGACCTTGCCGGTCGTGGCCGTGTACTGCACGGACAGGCTGTGCGCTGAATCGCTCGGGTTGACCACGGTGACGAGGAGGCTCCCGGTCTTTCCGTCCGTCGAGAGCACGATCGCGTTGCGGACCTGCAGGTCGCCGACGTTGCCGCTGACCCCGTCGCTCGCGTCGTAGTGTTTGGTCGTTGACTGCGGGGCCAGCAGGTTGCATCCACTGGTACCCAGCAGGATACCGGCCGTCAGCAACACGGACAGCAAGACTCGAGCCCTCACAAGACCTCCAACAGTTCGACGGTGCGCCTGAAGGCGCGAACGCCGCAGATTTCGCTTCGAGCCTAGCGTATCGGGGAGGCCGGCCTCGTGGCCCCGCCGGCCCATGCCCCGGTCAGGGTCGCAAACCCTACCACCCCTCGCTGTGGTATCCTAGACGTTGCTGAAGGGATATCCATACATGCTTTTTGAAGTAGGCGAAACCGTCGTTTATCCCCACCACGGTGCCGCGACAATCACGGAAGTGAAGACGCGGATCATCAAGGGTGAGGAAAAACTGTACCTGAAGCTCAACGTCACTCAGGGAGACCTCACCATCGAGGTTCCCGCCGAGAACGTCGACCTCGTCGGCGTGCGCGACGTGATCGGTCGTGAGGGCCTCGACAAGGTGTTCGAGGTGCTGCGCGCCCCGTTCACCGAGGAGCCCACCAACTGGTCCCGCCGGTACAAGGCCAACCTCGAAAAGCTCGCCTCCGGCGATGTCATCAAGGTGTCAGAGGTCGTCCGCGACCTGTGGCGCCGCGACCAGGACCGCGGCCTGTCCGCCGGTGAGAAGCGGATGCTCGCCAAGGCCCGCCAGATCCTGATCAGCGAGCTGGCCCTCGCCGAAAAGACCGACGAAGAGAAGGCCTCAACTGTCCTCGACGAGGTTCTGGCTTCCTGACCCACCCTGACTTTTTTCACACGCTGAAAGGCGGCGCCGCGAGGTGCCGCCTTTCGCACGTTCCGGTGTGAACGTTCCGGTGTGAACTATCCCGCAGCATCCGCCCTCCAACAGATAGCCTCCAGACATGACTGAATACGCAGCCCCCGCGGTCGCGGTCATCGTCGTCGCCGCGGGCAGTGGCGCCAGGCTCGGAGCGACGGAGCCGAAGGCGTTCGTCCTGCTCAGGGGTCGCACGCTCCTCGAGCGCGCGCTCGGTTCCGTGTTCGGAATGGTCGAACCCGCCCAGGTGATCGTCGTGGCGCCGGACAGCCACCTCTCCGAGGCCCGGGTGATCGCGGCATCCGCCGCCGGGGCTGTCGCGTCGTACGTCGACGTCGTGGTGGGCGGCCCCACTCGTGCTGACTCTGTCAACCGGGGCCTCGCCGTGCTGCGCCCGGGCGTCGAGACTGTCCTCGTGCACGATGCCGCCCGCGCCCTCACCCCTGCCGGACTGTGCGACGCCGTCGTCGCCGCTGTGCGGTCGACCGGGCACGGCATCGTCCCCGGTCTCGCCCTCGTCGACACCATCAAGCACGTCGACGCCGAGGGCACCATCCGCGCGACGGTCGACCGTTCGGCCCTCTCGGCCGTGCAGACGCCGCAGGGCTTTCCCCGGGGCGTGCTGCTCGCCGCCATGAGCGCCGCAGACCCCGCGGGCACCCCGACCGACGACGCCGAGATCGTCGCGGCCGCCGGACATCCGGTCGGGGTCATCCCCGGAGACCCGCTCGCGTTCAAGATCACGACCCCGTGGGACCTGCACCGGGCCGAGGCCCTCCTCGACGAGCGTGCCCGCACGGATGCCGCCGCGGTCGGCCAGCAGGCCGAGGCGCCGTCACCGCGGATCGGTTCGGGCCTCGACGTGCACGGGTACGACGATGCCTCGCCGCTCTGGCTCGCCGGCCTGCACTGGCCGGGGGAGCGCGGCCTCTCCGGGCACAGCGACGGCGACGCCGCCGTGCACGCCATCTGCGACGCGCTCTTGTCCGCGGCCGGCCTCGGCGACGTCGGCGGTGTCTTCGGCGTGGCCGACCCGCGTCTCGAAGGTGCGCACGGCGACGTGTTCCTCCGCGAAACCCTCCGCCGGGTCACCGCGGCCGGGTTCCGGGTCGGCAACGTCACCGTCCAGATCATCGGCAATCGCCCGAAGGTCGGCCCGCGCCGACTCGAGGCCGAGGAATACCTCAGCGGGATCCTGTCCGCGCCGGTCAGCGTGTCCGCAACGACGACGGACCGGCTCGGTTTCACCGGGCGCGGCGAGGGCATCGCGGCCGTCGCGACGGCCCTCATCGTGCCCCTCATCCCGCTGCCGGAAACCGGCCCTGTTCTAAGCTGGGACGTGTGACGATCCAACTGTACGATTCCCGGGCCCAGGCCTTGCGTGACTTCATCCCGACGACCCCCGGTGCGGTCGGAATCTACGTGTGCGGGCCGACCGTGCAGTCCTCTCCGCACATCGGCCACCTGCGCAGCGCCCTGGTCTACGACCAACTTCGGCGCTGGCTCACCTACCGCGGCTTCGACGTCACGTTCATCCGCAATGTCACCGACATCGACGACAAGATCCTCGCCAACGCGGCAGGCACCGCAGAGCAGTGGTGGGCGCTCGCCTACCGCTACGAACTCGAGTTCACGGCCGGGTACCAGCGCCTCGGCATCCTCGCCCCCACGTACGAGCCACGTGCGACCGCGAGCATCCAGCAGATGCAGGACCTGATCACCCGACTGATCGACCGCGGCCACGCGTACCCGGCGGCCGACGGCTCCGGCGACGTCTACTTCGACACCAACAGCTGGGAGGAGTACGGGGCGCTCACCCGCCAGGGTCGCGGCGACATGGAAGCGGCGGCGGACGCCGATCCGCGTGGCAAGAACGACCCGCGCGACTTCGCCCTCTGGAAGGGTCACAAGGCCGACGAACCGGCCTCGGCGTCCTGGCCATCCCCCTGGGGACCAGGCCGGCCCGGCTGGCACATCGAGTGCTCCGCGATGGCGAGCCGCTACCTCGGAGCGGGCTTCGACATCCACGGCGGCGGCCTCGACCTGCGGTTCCCGCACCACGAGAACGAACTCGCCCAGTCAACGGCGGCCGGCGACGCGTTCGCGAAGTACTGGATGCACAACGGTCTCGTGCACGTGCACGGCCAGAAGATGTCCAAGTCCCTCGGCAACTCCGTCTTTGCTGCCGAGCTGCTCGACCAGGCCAGGGCCATCGTCGTGCGCTACTACCTCGGAGCCGCACACTACCGCTCCACGATCGACTACACCGACCACTCCCTTGCCGAGGCCGAAGCCGCCCTCGAACGCATCGAGAGCTTCCTCGACCGGGCCGACCGCCGCCTCGCCGAGACGCGTTTCGCCTCGAGCGGCGTCGAGCTCGTCCCCGACGAGTTCGCGATCGCCATGGACGACGACCTCGCCGTGCCCCAGGCCCTCGCCGTGTTGCACGAGACCGTGCGCACCGGCAACGCGGCGCTCGACGCCGAAGACTTGCGCGCCGCCGCCGCCGCCCGTGGCCAGGTGCTCGCCATGAGCGAGGTCCTCGGCATCAACCCCCTGTCGCCCGGCTGGGCCGTCGCGACGGACGAACCAGCCATGGTCGCACTCACCGCCCTCGTCGAGCGCCTGCTCTCCGACCGGGAGACCGCCAGGGAAAGCCGCGACTACAAGGCCGCAGACCGTATCCGGGACGAGCTCGTCGCCGCCGGAATTACCATCGAAGACACCCCCTCGGGTGCGCATTGGAGTTTTGACTGATGAAGAACACAGACCGCAAGGCTCGCACCGGGTCCGTGCGCAAGGGCAGCCGCGGCCCCCAGGTCGGCTCAGGCGGACAGGGCCGCCAGGCCCTCGAGGGTAAGAAGCCCACGCCCAAGGCCGAAGACCGTCCGTACCACCCCGCCGGGAAGCGCAAGGCCGCCCAGGACCGCTTCGCAGCGGCCGGCGGTGGCCGCAGCCGCCCCACGACGGGTTCGCAGGGCGGGCAGCGCTCCACCGCCAACTCCGGCGGCGGTGGCACCTCCACCCGCAAGGCGAAGTCGATCGACGAGCATGAGATCGTCACCGGGCGCAACTCGGTGCTCGAGGCCCTGCGCGCGAAGATCCCCGCGAGCACCCTGTACATCGCAACCCGCATTGAAATGGATGACCGGGTCAAGGAGGTCCTGACCCTCGCGACGGGCCGCGGCATCCCCGTGCTCGAAGTGATGCGCCCGGAACTCGACCGCCTCGCCGGCCGCGACGCCGTGCACCAGGGCCTCGCGCTCAAGGTGCCCGCGTACGAGTACGCGCACCCGATGGAGCTCCTCGAGCTCACGATCAGCCGCGGCTTCAAGCCGTTGTTCGTCGCCCTCGACGGCATCACCGATCCCCGCAACCTGGGCGCCATCATCCGTTCGACCGCGGCATTCGGCGGCCACGGCGTGATCGTGCCCCAGCGCCGGTCGGTCGGCGTCACGGCTTCCGCGTGGAAGACCTCCGCCGGTGCGGCAGCGCGCACGCCCGTCGCCATGGCGAGCAACCTCACCCAGACGCTCAAGTCGCTCAAGGAGGTCGGTGTGCTTGTGATCGGCCTCGACGGCGGCGGAGACACCTCGCTGCCCGAGCTCGGCCTCGGCTTCGCGGAGCGCCCGATCGTCGTCGTCGTCGGCAGCGAGGGCAAGGGCCTGTCGCGCCTCGTCACCGAAACCTGCGACGCAATCGTCTCGATCCCGATCAGCGCGAGCACCGAGTCCCTCAACGCCGGCATCGCCGCGAGCGTCACGCTCTACGAGATCTCCCGCCTGCGCGCGGCAGCGAAGGTCGCCAAGGCCGTCAAGCTCGCCGCCGCCAAGGCAGCCGCCACCGCCTGACCCTTCACCGGGTCAGGGTTCGCCATGACGGAGGATGCCGCGGACCGCGGCATCCGGACGTCGCCCGACCGGACGTCTAGACCTTGAGGCGCCAGTCCTGGGCGTCGTCAGCGCTGGTATCGCCGGCGCCCGCGGCGACGTCGTCGTTCGTGACGTCGATCGGAAGCGTGATGGACCCGGTCGCGGGTTCGATCACGGTCGCCTCGTCGCGGCGGTGACGCAGGACATCCTGCACATAGGACGTGACCGCTTCGGCGAGCGGGATGTCCCTGGACTGGTTCTGGGCCATGTACCAGCGGTGGTCGAGCAGCTGGTGGAACACCTCTGCCGGCTCGAGCTTGCCCTTGAGGTCGCGCGGAATCGCGCGGATGACGGGTTCGAAGACCCGGACGACCCACTCGTGGGCGAGGGCTTCTTCGTCGCTCGCCGGGTCGCCGTATGCGAGGCGATAGGCGTCGAGGTCGTTGAGCAGGCGCCGGGCCTGGTTCTCCTCGGCGTCGAGGCCGGTCAGCCGCAGCAGGCGGCGCTGGTGGTGCCCCGCGTCAACGACCTTGGGCTGGATGCGCACGGTCGAGCCGGTCGCATCCGTCTTGATGGCGAGTTCCTCGATGTCGAAGCCGAGGTCGTTCAGGCGCTCGACGCGTTCGGTGATGCGCCAGCGCTCGGAACTCGCGAAGGATTCGGAGCCGGTCAGCTCGGTCCAGAGCAGCCGGTAGGCGTTCACGATGCCGTTGCTGACCCGGATCGGGTCGAGTTCGTCCGCGGCGCGGCCGCCGGCCTCGAGGTCCATCAGCTCGCCGGCGATGTTGACCCTGGCGATCTCGAGGTCGTTCTCGCGCTGGCCCTTGGACAGGCCGCCAGGGTAGAGCTGCCCGGTCTCCGCGTCGACGAGATAGGCGGCGAAGGCGCCGGCATCGCGGCGGAAGAGAGTGTTGGAGAGCGAGACGTCGCCCCAGAACAGGCCCGCCATGTGCACGCGCACGAGCAGCAGGGCGAGGGCGTCGACGAGGCGGGTCGCGGTCGTCGGTCGCAGCGTCTGCGAGTACAGGGCGCGGTAGGGGAGTGAGAACTTGAGGTGCCGGGTGACGAGGACCGAGTTCAGCGGCTCGCCGTCTTCGTTGGTGCGGTTCGTGATCACGGCGAGCGGCTCGACGCAGGGGATTTCGAGTCCCTGGAGGGTGCGGAGCATTTCGTACTCGCGCTTGGCCATCTCGCTCGTGGTTTCCTTGATCGCGACGACGCGACCGCTGAGGTGCGCGAACCGTACGAGGTGACGGGAGAGGCCCTTCGGCAGGGCGGCGATGTTCTCGTTCGGCCAGGCGTCCAGCGGCAGGTGCCAGGGCAGGTCGAGGAGGGCCGGGTCGGCCGTGGCCGAGGTGATGTTGACAGAACCGCTCATGGATTGAGCCTA
The DNA here is from genome assembly GCF_004402675.1 of Cryobacterium sp. MDB2-A-1. NCBI lineage: Bacteria > Bacillati > Actinomycetota > Actinomycetes > Micrococcales > Microbacteriaceae > Cryobacterium > Cryobacterium sp. MDB2-A-1. The sequence goes on from NZ_SOFK01000022.1 coordinate 402,274, forward strand.
CCGGTGCGGGTTGGCGGCCGGTGCCGGATGCCCCGCGGACAGGGGCTGTCCCGGGTTGCCGGGACGCAGAACGGCCGGGCGGAATGAATCCGCCCGGCCGTTCTGGTGAATCGTTGTCGACTAGTCGGCGACGGCTCCACCGAGGCGGAGGCCGCTCTCGGCGTCGAAGACGTGCAGGTGGTGCGCGGTCGGCGTCAGGTAGACCGTCTCTCCGGCGTTCGGGTGTGAACGGCCGTCGACGCGGGCGACGATGTCGGTGCGCTTGCCCTCGACCGTGGAGTGACCGTAGAGGTAACCGTCGGCGCCGAGCTCTTCGACCAGGTCGACGCTCACCTCGAGGCCCTCGCCGTGCGTGGTCGAGAGGTGGATGTCCTCGGGGCGGACACCGATGGTGACCTTCGGGCCGGTCGCGCCGGCGATGATCTCGCGGGCGACGGGGATCGTGGCGGTGCCGAACTTGATGCCACCCTCGACGGTGTCCGCGAGGAAGAGGTTCATGGCCGGGCTGCCGATGAATCCGGCGACGAAGACGTTGTTCGGCTTGGCGTACAGGTCGCGCGGGGTACCGACCTGCTGGAGCACGCCATCCTTGAGGACCGCGATGCGGTCACCCATGGTGAGGGCTTCCGTCTGGTCGTGGGTGACGTAGACGGTCGTGACGCCGAGGCGACGCTGCAGCGAGGCGATCTGGGTGCGGGTCTGCACGCGGAGCTTGGCGTCGAGGTTCGACAGCGGCTCGTCCATGAGGAACACCTGGGGCTGACGCACGATGGCACGGCCCATGGCGACGCGCTGACGCTGGCCACCCGAGAGGGCCTTCGGCTTGCGGCTGAGGTACGGCTCGAGGTCGAGCAGCTTGGCGGCTTCGAGAACGCGGGCGGCGCGCTCGTCCTTGTTGACGCCGGCGATCTTGAGCGCAAAGCCCATGTTCTCGGCGACCGTCATGTGCGGGTACAGCGCGTAGTTCTGGAAGACCATCGCGATGTCGCGGTCCTTCGGGGGAACATCCGTCACATTGCGCTCACCGATGAAGATGTTGCCGTCGTTGACCTCTTCGAGGCCGGCGAGCATGCGCAGGGACGTTGACTTTCCACAGCCGGAGGGACCGACGAGGACGAGGAATTCACCATCGGCAACCGACAGGTCGAGGTGGTCGACCGCGGGGCGGGTGGAACCCGGGTAGAGACGGGTTGCTTTGTCAAAGGTGACTGAAGCCATTTTCGGTATTCTCCTTCACCGGCAGGTACGTGCCGGACGATCCGTAGTGATGGGATTTATTGTCGGCCTGCGCATCATGGCAGGATCCGACTGTTCCAGTATGACACGCCCGAACAGGGGGTCTGCGGCGGTTTTGCCCAGCGGACGCGTCGCAAGGCAGCCCCTGTCTGGTCATTTCCCAGACTGGAGTCCTATTATTTGGAGGGCATTTACATAGGAAATGTCGATCCAAAGACCTACCCGAAGCGAGCATTCATGACTATTGGCGGATCTGGCGAGAGTCGACCTTCCCGAAATAAGCGACGCGACGCGGTCCGCACGAAGGCTACCCAGCTGCGTGTCGAGCAGAAGAAGAAGAACCGTCGCAACCGGTTCCTGCTGCAGGGCGGCATCCTGGTTGTCGCACTCGCGATCGTCGCGGTCATCGCACTCGTCGTCATGAATTCGATCCGCCCCGCAGGCCCCGGCCCCGCGAACATGGCCAGTGACGGCGTTCTCATCGGCGAGGGCATGAAGGTCACCGAGACCACGGCCCTCAAGGCCGGCGCCGACGCCGTGCCGTCCACACCGGATGCGACCGGAACCGTCGCCGACATCCGCGTGTACGTCGATTACCTGTGCCCGTTCTGCGGCCAGTTCGAAACGACCAACAGCGACCAGATCGTGAAGTGGGTCACCTCGGGTGCCGCAACGGTCGAGATCCACCCGATCTCTATCCTGACCAGCAAGTCGGCTGGAACCCAGTACTCGCTCCGCTCGGCGAACGCTGCCGCGTGCGTCGCCAACTATTCCCCCAATGACTTCTTCACCTTCAATGCCGCACTCTTCGCGAACCAGCCGAAGGAAGGCACCGCAGGGCTGGACGACGCAGCGATCATGGGGCTCGTGACGAGCTCCGGAGTCGCGTCATCCGTTTCGGAGATCAATACCTGCATCACCGACGTGCGCTACAAGGCCTGGGTCGTCGCTGCGACCAACCGGGCGTTGTCCGGGCCGCTGCCCAACACCACGGTCGAGGCCGTGACCGGCACTCCGACCGTGCTCGTGAACGGCAAGCAGTACTCGGGCGCCCTCGATGACCCCAAGGAATTCGCCGCATTCGTGCTGCAGTCCGCCGGAGAGACCTACTCGACGTCGACGCCGACGCCCACGCCGACCCCGGCGGGCTGATCCTCGACGGGTCCGCAGTTTTCGTCCGCAGCGGGCTCACGACCGGCGGATGCTGCCGGTCTGGCCCCGCGGAGCCCGTTCGTCATTTAGGATGGGGGACCGAGGCGGGAATCCGCCTCATGCCGGCCTGGCGCAATTGGTAGCGCACCACTCTTGTAAAGTGGGGGTTACGGGTTCAAGTCCCGTGGCCGGCCCCACACCCCTTGAAAACACTGGGATCCACGCCGATCCGGTCCTCTTGGAATCCGCCGCAGTCATGATTTAGTCATGATGAGAAACGACGGACGGGCCGCAAGTGCCGCGTCGCGGGCGTGGCCGACGGCATCCGTCACCTCGTCGAGGCGGTCGGGCCAGAGGTGCCCATAGGTGTTCAGCGTCTCGGCCGCGTCTCGGCCGCGTCGCGGTGTCCGAGCATTTGCTGCAGAACGAGCACGTCGGCACCGGCGGCGACGGCGGCAGACGCGGCCGCGTGGCGCAGCTTGTGTGGGGTCAGGCCGGGAATGTCGAGGCCGGAGCCCAGGACCGCCAGACGCCACGTGCGGCTGCGCCAGTTGTGGTTGTGGATCGGCCCGCCCCGCGGCCCTTGGAAGACGTAGGTGTCAGGGGAACGCCCCACGGTCAGCGCTCGCAGCTCGTCGACGAGGAAGGGCTGCAGGGGCACGACGCGAGTCGATCCGGTCTTGGGCGTGCCCGTGACGCGCTCACCCGCCGCGTTGATCGACCAGGTGGCTTTGACCGTCGCCCGGCGCGTCTCCAGGCGCAGGTCGCCGACGGTGAGCGCGAGCGCCTCGTTGATGCGCATACCCGTGTACGCGAGCGTGTGGATGAGCACCCGGTCGGTCTGGTCGGTCGTCGCTGCGAAGGCGGCGTCGGCCAGTAGCTCGACCTCGGGGTAGCTCAGGTAGATGTGGTGCGCGCGGAGGATGGTCGGCAGCTCGACGCCGTTGGCCGGGTTGACCGGCAGCCAGCCGGCCTTGTCGGAGTAGCTGAGCACGGCGCTCGTGATCGCGAACAGGCGGTCGATGCTGGCGGCACTGAGACCCGACGCCTTGCGCGGGTGCTCACCGAGGAAGTCGACGGGTGCTGAGCCGTCCTGCAGCTGAGTCACCCAGGTCTCGATGTCATGCCGTGTGATCGAGCCGATGGCGACCGCGCCCCAGCGGGGCAGAATGTGCGTGCGGAAGTCACGGTCGTAGCTGTGGCGGGTTGAGGGCTTGATCTTCTTCTTGCCGGCTAGCCAGGACTCAGACGCCCGCACGAAGGGCTTGCGGCCGAACTCGACGGGCCGGTAGCTGCCCGCCCGGGTCTCGTGGTCCGTGCGGGTCGCGAACTCTTCTGCGCCCGCCTTGATCGGGAAGGTGCGGGAACGGAGTCGCTTCGTTCCGTCGGGCTGGAGCTCGTACCAGTCGACTCGCCACCGTGAGCCACTGCCGAATCGCTCGGTCCGGATTTTCTTGCCGGTCTCGGGATCGATCTTCTGCCACAGATCGATTACCAAGGCTCTGGCCATTCGGCTCCTCCTCGATCGCTTGCGCACGAGCGTACATTTCAGGTCCGACAGCGCATGGAGGCGGGTTGCATGGTATTCAATCCGGAGACCAACGCGGTCGAAAGACGTGCCAGGTAGGCCGGTGAACCTGCCCGAGCGCGCACTCCGAGGCGTCGCTGCGTGGGGCCTTCAACGCAGACAACGAGTCGACTTTCTGCTTAGGCCCGAACGACATCACCCGCTGCTATGCCGAAATGCGTGACGACGATTAGGGGCGTTCGATCAAGCGAAGAGGATCCGAATTCGCCGTCGCGAAGGATCACGCGTCGGTGCTACGAGGCGGCTGCCTATTCGTTTGGGTATTCGTTTGGCTATTAGTTGAGAGCGAATACCCAAACGACTTGGTAAGGGGCCTCTTTCCCTGTCCCACCGCGACCCCCTCGCTGCGCTCGCTTCCCAACCCCCCCACACTCAACGGCATTGTGTGTGTGGGGGGGGGTGGGAAGTAAAGGGGTAGCGGTGGGACAGGGAAAGAGAAAGAAGTGTGAGGGAGAGAGGAAGAAGAAAAAGGAGAATAGAGAAATACAAGGACAAGTACAAGAAAGAGAGGCAGGAACGGGAGCAGCAGGGTGAACTGAGTCAGGACATCAGGAGACTCAAGGTAGGCCGAGATCGCGAAGTGGACGGACCGGAGCCAGGAAATTGGAGACCGACTGGGAGGAGTGCGTCCAGGCGGATGGATGCAATCTGAAGGGCAATGCGTCCTTGGGCTTGTGGCCCCAGTCGTGGTCACACCGGCCCGAGGTTGCCAGAGTCCTCGTCTGCGCTGAGAAAAACGCGGGTCCAACTCCTATTGTTCATCTGATGAACCCCATTGGATGGCTCCGATTTGGTCCGGTGGGTGTCGCCACCTGCTTCATTCGCCGAATGAAGCCAACGTTTGTGCCCATATCCTCTGCGAAGCGAACATTCGCGGACCTCCTCAGTGCCTCGTCGCAGCCGGTCACCCTCTCCGAGGCTCTGGTGGCCTATATGGATTTCTATCGTGACGTTCGGATCACCGACTGCCCGACTATCAATGACGGCGACATGCTGTTGTTCCAGTGGGGACTATACGATTGGCGGGACTTCAACGGGCAGGGTCTCGACGTGTCGCTTACACGCCAGTTCATGCCCGTCGGGATCGACGACGACAATGATCCGCCGATCATTCAGCTGTCGCTTAATCTGCGCTACCCGGCGGCGCGGGCACTGGGCCTGAAGGACGGGAACCGCTGGCTGAGCGAACCCGCCGACGTGAAGGATTTCGCGCAATGGTGCCGCAGCACTCCCGTGTATTCACTTGTTGAGAACGAATTTCCACAACACATTGAATTGAGGCTGGAAGACGCAGAGTGACGACCTGACGGACATGGTCGCCCGCGCTGGGCATCAAGCTGGAGTAGCACCTCGACACCACACTCCATGCCGTGCGTGCAGCCGAGGTGCTGAATCGCTGTCGATTACTCAGCCACGAAGCTGAGTGCGTTCGTGGCAACGTCAGGCAACGAGCTCGCGGAGTCGCTGGATGTCTGCGGTCACTCTGTCGAGCGCAGTGGCAATGGACTCATCACGGTGAGCCGCGAGGGCATCCAGAATCCAGCCGCGCAGGAGGCTGGACACCGGCACGTCAAGCTTGTTGGCCAGTATCTCGATGGCGGCGACGTCGTCGGGCGCGAGTCGAACGGCAACCGGAACGGACTTGTTGGGACGGGTCGGTGTCGCTCCGGCCGGCATCGGTTCATCTCGCGTGGTGTCGGCTTCGGCGGCCACATTTTCAATCAGCTTCTGGATGTTGCTGCTCACTGTTCAATCCCTTCTCGATACGTTCGTCGGTCCGCGGGGCCGGCCCGCCATCCATTCGCACCCCACCAAGCCTGAGTGCGGTCATCCCGATGGACGAGGATGACCACGATCACAGCGCTCGCCGTGTGCGAGTAGCCGAGCACTCGCGCGCTGTTGCCCGACGTGCTCTTGGGGTCCGGATCGAACCATTGTGCGTCGACGTCGGCGAGTGCTTCCATCGCTTCGGTCACGGAGACTCGATGCTTCGACCACATGTGATCACTGCCGTGCGTCCAATCAACGTCGAACCCCATGCTTGGAGTTTACGAGTGTAAACAATGGATCACAATGGGTCATGGGAGCTGCGCTTCAGTGATGATTTGGCCATCATGCCGAGCCAAACACTGCAGCCACCGTAGGAGCCCGCAGGCGATTCTGGTTGTGTCGATCTACGCGTCGATGTATTGTTTATCAACATTGTTGATTATCGATACGGGGGTATCTAATGAAGCAAATGCACGAGTCGTCACAGGCGTCCTTCAAGCGCTCGGTGCGATTGCCGCGAACGGGTCGATTCGCCGAAGGCGCGATCATGATCGTGCTCGTTCTAACGCTCCTGAACGATATTCCACTGGCGATCACAATCGGTACGGGACGGGTGCTTGTCGCGCTGGGCGGCGCGGACGGGCGGCTTCCGCTGAGCCATTTGCCGCAGCTGCTCCAGGCGGAGTTGCGCGAGGGTACCCAGGGGACTCTTGCCGATGCGGATCTGGGCCTGCGTTTGCTCGCTGCCCTACCGACGGTTCTGCATGCAGTCACCGTCACGGCCGCCGCGATTCTCCTGATTGGGATCTTGTACCGCGTCGCGCTGGGGAGGCCGTTCTCCAGCGAGGTCCTGCGTCGGTGGCGCTGGTTGACCGCCGTCCTCCTGATCGGCGGCGTCCTCCAATCGCTGGCTGACACCGGAGCCATCCTCTACCTGAGCCTCCACATCGGCCTTTTGACGGCCGGATCTATGCCTCGAGAGGACATCGTGTCATTCCTGGGCGGGGACTACTCCATCATCAGCACCAATGCGCCGCAGTGGCCGATCCCGATCCTCCTGGGTGGGATCATCGCCCTGGCCCTGGGCGTCGCCTTCCGGGCCGGCGCCCAACTCGTCGAGGAGGCCGATGGTGTCGTCTAAAGACCTGCCGACGACCGACGGTGACGCCGATTCCGGTGCGACAGCGCACCGCATCCGCTGTCATCTCGACGACGTGCTCGCTGAACGCGGCATGACGCTCACTGAACTCTCGGCTCGCACGGGCATCACGATCGCGAATCTGTCGATCCTGAAGAACAACCGGGCCAAGGCCGTGCGCTTCACGAGCCTCACCCTGATCTGCGACGCACTTCAGACCCAACCCGCAGAGCTCTTCACAATGGACGCGGATTGAGTGCGCACCGCTTTCGACAGCAGTAGTCGGACGTGTGAGCGCCCGCGACACGCTTGCCTTGACCTTTCGAAGTGGTAACTTGTTAAGCATGATAGCGGATGCGCAATTGCGGAAGGGCGTGGTCGAGTCATGTATTCTCGGCCTGCTCGCTCGCGAACCCATGTACGGGTGGCAGCTGTCGGAGAAGCTCACGAATCTCGGCATGATCGCCAGCATCGGGACCTTGTATCCCGTTCTGGGGCGACTGCGCGCCAAGGGGCACGTTGTGTCGGTCGACGAAACGTCAGAACTCGGACCAACGCGCAAGTACTACCACCTCGCGCCCTCCGGGAAAGAACAACTCGCACGGTTCAGACAGCAGTGGGCGCCGTTCACCGCTGTCGTGGCCGAAATCATTGGGGGAGACGATGAGCACAGCTGAAGCACCGAAAATTATCAGCAACTATTTGGCGCAACTGGAACGCGCCCTCGTCGACGTGCCGGACGCAATCGCTCAAGACATCCTTGAGGGAATCAGCGAAGAACTGGCGGGCCTCGACGAGAAATCCGCTTCTGAAAAGATCGCTCTTCTCGGGGATCCGAGGTTCATCGCGACCGAGGCTCGAGGGGGATCTGAGCCCTCACCCAGCGCCGAGGACACGTCTTCCCTGGGCAGGACGCGCAGCTCCGCGACACGATCCCGCGGCTTCGCGCTGGCTGCGGTTGTCCTTATCGCGGTAGGTGGGGTTCTGGTCCCAGTCGTTGGATGGGTAGCGGGGGTTTTCCTGATCTGGCTGTCTCAGAGCTGGCGCGTGTGGGAAAAGCTGGTCGCGACGCTGGCCGGTCCGACGGCGTCAGTGGCAATCATCATTCTTGCGGCGGTAGCGAGTCATGGAGTCATCCACGGGCAAGCCCTTCTTGGTGCCCCCGTGCTCGCGACGACGTTTGCCCTCATCATTCCCAATGTCGCCGTCGCGCTCTGGCTCCTCTGGAGAATTCGCGGAAACTGAATTGCTACGCGCTCACGAGCCCGATTGTGCACAGCGCCGCCAGCGCTGCGTGCAGGAATACCAGCGTGCTTGGGCCAGCGGCCGGGCCGGTAACGGAGCTTCCTTAGACGAGTCGAAGGACGCTGAGGACCGATATCCGCTATCGGTTAGGAAAGGCCTCCGTCCGGCATCGGATCGCCGTGGGTCGCATTGGCCTCTTCGGCGACTTGTTCCACTTCGTTCTTGATGTGACTGGTCATGAGGTGATCCTCCGCGGAACGGAGCATTTAAGGCAAAGAGCACTCCCGCCCAGATCGGATCCGGGGAGGCGTGGCAGTCATGATTTAGTCATGATGCCGAGAGAAACACGGCAGTTTCGGCGCGGGTCGTAGTGATCCAAAACAGGCCTGGATCCCAGTCATAGCACGGAACTGAGGGTTCTAACGCGTTCCGGTGATTGGGCCGAAATGGGCCAAAATGCAAGTGGGGGTTACGGGTTCAAGTCCCGTGGCCGGCCCCACACCCCTTGAAAACACTGGGATCCACGCCGATCCGGTCATGATGAGCGGTTGTCTCGCCGAGAATCTCGCCTATCCCGGTACTGCGGCGACTGCCGGAACCCGATCGTGTGGTCGAGCAGATCCTCCCACTCGACCAGCAGTAGGTACGTGCTCTGCGACTCGAGAGACCGCGACAACGACACGCTGAGGCATCCGGGCATGGAGGCGATGATCGGGCGAGCCAGGGTGAAGGCTCGCTCGAATTCAACTTCTCGTCCGGCGATGATGGGCAGTAAGGCGTGTTCGGTGAGCACGAGACCAGTGTGCCATTCGGGGTGGCTACGCTGACTCACATGAATGCAGAGGAACTCGCTCGGGAGGTAGATCGGCTGGAGAGATTGAGGACGCTACTCGCGGCCCGGAACCGCATTGAGGAGGTTTCTCGGGCCGTCGTTGCTGCGTCGAGTGACGATGACGCCGCGGAGCGAGTCCGTCGCCTTCTGGGTTGCTCAGAGATCGCAGCGCGGCACGTCATCTCGACACCGTTGCGCATGTACCGTCGCGGTGACGCACTCGCACGGGAAATCGCGGACCTTGAGGAGTACTTGACTGGCGTGGTGCCGCTGGACCCGGCGGTGTCCACGCGCGCCCTGGCTGACGGTACCGAGGACGTAACGGCCGCTCATCCGCTCGCGGAGCTGGAAGCCGGCGAGCCGAGCATCCCTCTCGAAGATATCGTCCGGGACCCGGGCATCCCATTGGACTAGCCCCGAAGGGCGTCCGAAATTCTTATTCGGTGACCAGCCCGATTGCGCACAGTGCCGCCAGTGCAGCGTTCAGGGCTACCAGCGTGCAGAATCTTGACGTCACTGGTCCTGAGTTGATCCCTCCGCGGGCGGATGCTCGGCCAGGCAGAAGAGGTTGCCTTCCGGGTCCGCCAGTGTGGTCCACTGCACGTGTGGGAACTCGTCCAGGACGTCCCACTGGTAGACGGCGCCCAGGCCGAGGAGACGTTCGACCTCAGCACGTCGTGACCCCCACGGGACGGTGAGGTCCAGGTGGGCGCCGCGGCGATTCGGATGGGGGGAGTCACAAGGCCGGAAGAACATCCCGAACCCGTTCGCGCCGGCCGGCGGCAGGTAGACGCTATCGCCACCGGGTGAGGGTGTCGCTCCGGTGACCGACGCCCAGAAATCGGCAAGCGCAGTCGGGTCATGTGCCTCGAGGTTGATCGCGCCAAGGGTGATTTGGGGAGCCGTCATCTCGCCGACGCTAGCACGCGTCCGACACGCATCTCTGGACAGCGGATCCGCGAATGTGGGAGGTCTCCGGTCCAAACGATTGCGACCCGCTCCCGAAGGCGGTTTGATGGACCGGCCCGAGATTCCGGATTCCACCAGCGAAGGAGCAGAGATGTCATTCCAGGCCTACCTCGACAACATCGAAGACAAGACTGGCCTGACCCCGCGCGAGTTCATCACCCTCGCCCACGAGAAGGGGTTCGACGACCCGTCCACGAAGGCCGGCGTGATCGTCGACTGGCTGAAGGCGGACTTCGACCTGGGCCGAGGTCACGCGATGGCCCTCGTGCACGTCATCAAGAACGGCGAGAAGATCGACGCCAAGCACGTCGGGACCGGGACCACGCACAGCGATGCGTCCGACACGCTCTGGCTCGACGGGAAACTGAACCGCCCCGGGTGACCGGGTGCACGCAGCCGTCGCCAAGATGTCGTAGTTTGACACTGCAGGCAGACGCCGGGCGTGAAATGGTCGATGATTGCATAGTCGCGCTCGAACGCGCCATCGCGTCGACCGACGCCGCCAGACCAGAGGGACGCACGCCCATGCCGCACGACGCGATCGCCCGGGAGGGAGACCGGTGACAGCAGAGCGCTCCGGACTGCTCGGCTTCGGTCGAACCGCCTGGTTCAGGCTCGCCGTGGCCATCATCCTCGCGATCGGCCTGCTCGCCGCCGCCGTGCTCGCCGCCAAGGGCCTCCGCTCGCTGCCGGCCGTGCAATCCTTCCTGACCGACTTCCCGGGAACGTCGCAGCTGCCGTCCGGGGCGCCCGTCGGCTTCCCGGCCTGGCTGGCCTGGCAGCATGGGCTCAACGTCTTCTTCCTCCTCTTCATCGTGCGTTCGGGCTGGCAGGTCCGCAGCGCCGGGCGGCCGACCATGTTCTGGACCCGGCGCAATACCGGGCTGATACGCACGAAACAAGCGCCCACCCGGATGGGCATCAACGTCTGGCTGCACCTCTCGGTCGACGTGCTCTGGGTGCTCAACGGGCTCCTCTTCTACGTGCTGCTCTTCGTCACCGGCCAGTGGGTGCGCATCGTTCCGGTCAGCTGGGACATCATTCCCAACGCCGTGTCGGCCGCGCTCCAGTACGTCTCGCTGGGCTGGCCGGTCTCCGACGGCTGGGTGAACTACAACGCCCTCCAGACCCTGAGCTACTTCACCATCGTGTTCGTGGCCGCTCCGCTCGCGCTGGCCACCGGCATCCGCCTCTCGCCGCTCTGGACGTCACGCCGGCTGAGCGAACTCGTCCCGCTCCGCCCGACCAAGGCGGTCCACGTCGGCGTGATGATCGTCTTCCTGGTCTTCGTCGTCGTGCACGTGACCCTGGTCTTCGCGACCGGGGCGCTCCGTAACCTCAACCACATGTACGCCGTGCAGAGCGACGACGGCTGGACCGGATTCTGGATCTTCGCGGCCTCGGTCGTCGTGATGATCGTGGCCTGGTTCGCTGCCGGCCCGCGCCTGCTGCGGGCGATCGCCTCGCTCGGCGGCACTGTCATCTCGCGCTGAGTCGCACCGGCGTCGGTCAGCGCTCCGCAGACTCCTGCGCGGCCGCCTCGACGCGTTCCCGGTAGTCCTCCCACCAGGCGCGGTCGGCCGGCGGCATATTGTCGTTGCCCTGCCGGAGTCCGACCTCCCCGTCGATGAGCTCTCGGACGAGGTCGGCGTGTCCGGCGTGCCGGTGCGTCTCCGCGATGAGGTGAACGAGGATCTCGTGCAGGCTCGCCGCGCTCCGATCGCCCGTCCACCACGGCACCCGGCCGATGGTGTCGAGCGTGAGCGCCTCGATCGTCGCGCTCGAGTGCGCCCCGACCCGGCGGTAGAGGGTGATGAGCGACTCGCGGGACTCGTCCGGCTTCGCCCACATGTCCGCGTTGAACTCGACGTCGTCCGCCGTCCACGGCAGCGGTTCCGGGAAGGGCCGGCCGAAGACGAGCCCGAGATACCCGGCCTCGACGCCGGCCATGTGCTTGACGAGTCCGAGCAGGTTGGTGCCGGTCGGCACGAGCGGGCGCCGCACGTCGTACTCGCTGAGCCCGTCGAGCTTCCAGATCAATGCTTCCCGACCCGACACCAGGTACCGCGTCAGATCCGTCTTGGCTGCAGTCTCCGTTGCATCAGTCATCCCGCCAGCCTCGCAGACCCGGCTCGGCGGGCCAAGCGATCCGTGCTGATCCGGTCCGACCCGGGTCGATCCGGGCGGGTCTGCTCCAGGACCCATCGACCGGCTGTGGGCGCCGCGCGACTGCGCGTTCCGCGATCCGTCCGACAACACGGCACGCGCAGGCCGAGCGACCTACGGGCGAGCGCTCATCTGGTCGAAGTCGGGGCTCACGGGTCGGCGGATGCTGCCGGCGCTCGACAGTCCGATGGCCGGCAGTCCCACAGCGGGGTAGTCCGCCTGCGGCCAGACGATCGGCTCGAGCTCCCGGCTCGCCGAGCGGGGCCGCGGCCCCTTGGCGAGGAGGACGACCCAGACATAGCAGCCGACGAGCGCCCAGAGGAACCGGAGCATGACATCCACGAGCGGTTCCAGGAAGGTGGCTTCGGCATCGTCGAGGCTCGGGCTCCGCGGAACCGCGGAGGCGGAGGCAGCAGGAGCGTGGGCGATCAGGGGTGCTGTGGCGGCCGTCCGCAGGACGGTCAGCGTGCCGAGGGAGATGGTGTCGGGCCGGACGAGTGTGCTGATTTCTGCGCTCACGCCACGAGGATACGTCGCGCCCCTGCTGCACCCGGGACATTCTGCCGACGTTCAGGTGAAGAAACGGTGAAGCCTCGCCTTCGCGCGCCAACTGCGCCGCTTCGCGCCAGGCCTGCCTGGCGCGAAGCGGCGCACGTGGCGCGCGACCCTCAAAAACCGAAAATGGCGGCAGTCAGCGGCGGTCAGGGGGTGGTCAGAGGGCGGTGAGGTGCGCGGCAGGGTCGATCGGGAGCCGGACGCCCGGCTTCGCACCAGACGGCACTCCGCCGACATAGAGCCAGCCGAGCAACTCCTCCGATTCGGTGAGCCCGTGCAGCCGGTGCACCTCAGCGGTGCGGGTGAACGCCCCGGTGCGCCACATCACACCCCAGCCGGCGTGTGTCAACAGGAGGCTCAGGGCATGTCCGACACCCGCCGCTGTGACGTCCTGTTCCCACGGTTCGACCTTGTCGCTCTCCCGATGGCTCGCGACGACCGCGATCAACAGTGATGCCCGAAGCGGCTTGCCCGCGAGCTTGGCCAACTCCGCAGCGGACGGCGGTTCCGCACCGGCCTCAGCAGCGAGGCGGGCGGATGCCGCGGCGAACGCCGCCCCGAGCCGCGTGCGGGCGTCCCCGCGCAGCTCGATCAGGCGCCAGGGTCGCAGGGCCCCGTGGTCGGCCACGCGCGCACACGCGGCCACGAGCGGGAGCAGGTCGTCGTGCGAGGGGGCATCCGATGTCACTGCGGACGACGAACGCCGCCCGCCGATCGCCTCGAGCGGCGTGGACACGGTCTAGTCGACCGGCTTGAACTCGAGCGAGATGGAGTTCATGCAGTAGCGGTCACCGGTCGGGGTGCCGAAACCGTCGTCGAAGACGTGCCCGAGATGGGAACCGCAGTTCGCGCAGCGCACCTCGGTGCGGACGACGCCGAGGGAGGTGTCTTCGATGAGTTCGACGGCCTCCGGGCGCACCGACTCATAGAAGCTCGGCCAGCCGCACCCGGAATCGAACTTCGTGCCGCTCTTGAAGAGTTCGGCGTGGCAGGCGCCGCAGGTGTAGATGCCGGAACGGCTCTCGTCGAGCAGCTCCCCGGTCCAGGCACGCTCGGTGGCGGCCTGCCGCAGTACGGCAAACTTCTCCGGCCCGAGTTCCGCGGCCCATTCAGCGTCTGACTTCGTGACTTCGTAGTCCATGGTTCATCCTTCCCATCGGGCGAGGGCGCAGTGCAGCGTGGCCGCCAACCCTCCCAGCAAGCTTAAACTCAGCCCGGCAGGGGCGTATTCCGATTCCCGGGCCCGTTCAGCACTTTCACACCGAGACGCCCACCGGGACGCTCACCGGCACGCTCCCGCGCCTGTCCGGGCACTTTTCCTCCCGGGGAGGGAGCGACCCGCGTGGCCCAGCAAATCCATAGCCGACGCCAAATAGGATTCGAGCAGCGAATGGCGATGGTGAAAGAGGTGGATGGTGGACGGCGTGCGTGACCCGGACCCCGCCGACTCCCCGGGCGGCCTCACCGACCGCGACCGCGGCATCCTGAGCTTCGAACGGCGCTGGTTCACCCATGCCGGAGCCAAGGAGCAGGCGATCCGTTCCGAGTTCGGGCTGTCCTCGGCCCGGTACTATCAACTATTGGGCGTTTTGATCGACTCCCCTGTTGCCCTGGCTCACGATCCCATGCTGGTGAAACGCCTGCAGCGGATGCGTGCAGCCCGTGAGCAGGCACGGGAGCGCCGGACAGTGCGCGCTCCGGAGCACCGAACCAGCCCCGCCCCCTAGGCGCAGCCGGATTTCGACCCCGATGTTCCACCCATTCGCCCGCGACAAGAGGATCGACCCAGCCCCACAATGCCTCCCACCTATCCGAAAGACCGCTTCGACCACCTGCCGCACTCCCTCGACCGAGTGGGCGCCCATCGCGCCCCCGGAAAGAAGGGACGCCACTGGGTTGCGTTCTGGTGGGCACTGGGGGCAACGGCCGTCCTGATCGGCCTCGGAGTCTTCGGGATGGCCTCGCTCAGCAACAAACTCAACATCGCGATCCCCGGGCTGTCCTCCAGCTCTGCGACAGACACGGCGACGGATGCCGCGACCGCCGTTCCGACGGCCGTCGCGACGGTCGATCCGAGTCTCACCGTGACCGTGCTCAACGGCACAAAGGGCACGGGTGTCGCCAAGGCTGCCGGGGAAGTCCTCTCCGCGGCCGGCTGGACCGTCGGCGCGCTCAGTAACGCGAGCACCGAAGACGTGACCAAGACGACCGTGTACTACGCCGATGCGACCCTCGAGGGCGCCGCCCGCGGGGTCGCGGCTTCGTTTCCGGGATCCACGGTGCTCCTCGCGAGCGACTTCGCAACCTCGGGGGCCGACCTCACGGTCGTCGTCGGGGCTGACTTCGTGTCAAGCACCACGCCTACGTCCTGACCGGCCATTCGCCTCCGGTTGTATAACTCCACGGGGGCTCCTCGTCAACCCCCTTTCGTTCTTTCTTGGCTTCAGTAATCTTTGACTCAGGTCGCTCATCTCGTTCGTCCGGTTGCCCCCTGGGGCATCCCACCGGTCGGACCAGATGGACGCAGTCACATGCGCCAGGCCCGGTACGGCCAACGGGCGGTTGCCGAAAATATCAGAGCACTGGGGAGTTACACATGGCGAACGGAACCGTCAAATGGTTCAACGCTGAAAAGGGTTTCGGCTTCATCACCGTCGACGGCGGCGGACAGGACGTCTTCGTCCACTATTCCGCCATCGACATGCACGGATACAAGGTTTTGGAAGAGGGACAGCACGTCATCTTCGAACTGGGAACCGGGGCAAAGGGGCCACAGGCCGAGTCGGTACGTCCCGTCTGATCTGAAAAGATCAGGCGCACCCACACCAAGCGCACCCAATCTCGGGTAACACCCCGAGCCGCGCGGCATCCGCGAGTTTGCCGCGTTAGGGTGTGGGGCGTGACAGCGAAAAGAACTGCAAGAATCCACGGGCGAAGCACGGCACGACTTTTCGGTGCCGTGCTTCTTCCATGCCTCCTCTTGGTGATGACGGCGTGCTCCGGAACCGAGCCGCCCACCACGGCGACGCCGACGGCGACCGTGGAACCAACCGCCGCTGCCGTCGACGCCCCGGCGCCGCTGGCGATCGCGCCGCTTCGTGGCACGATCGTGCCGGCCGGGAAGGCTGCGAACCCGTCCCTCGCCGTGAAGATCGACAACCACGAGGCCGCCAGGCCCCAGATCTCGCTGGATCGGGCTGACATCGTCTTCGAGGAACTCGTCGAGGGCGGACTGACCCGTTACGTCGGCGTCTGGCAGTCCGACATACCCGACGCGATCGGCCCGGTGCGGTCGATCCGGCCGATGGACCCCGACATCATCACGCCGTTCGGCGGGATCGTCGCCTACTCCGGCGGACAGCAGGTCTTCGTCGACATGATGAAGGCCACCCCCGTCATCAACTCGGTCTTCGATTACGACACGACGGGCCTGTTCTCCCGCGTCGCCGACAGGGAGGCCCCGCACAACGTCGTGCTGAAGGCCGCCGAACTCGTCGGGCGCAACGCTTCTGTCGCGCCGCCGGTGCAGCAGTTCGCGTACGCGGGCAGCATCGCGGCATCGACCGCCGGGGTCGATGGCACCCCGATCACCCAGATCAACGCGCGGTTCTCCGCATCGCGCTATCCCGGCTGGAGCTGGGACACAGCCTCACAGGCTTACCTGCGCTCGCAGGAGGGCGCCCCGGACCTCGACACGACCGGCGCCCGCAGGGGCGCCACCAACGTCCTCGTGCTCCGGGTCGACATCGACGGTACCTACGGCGAGGTGCCCAAGACCGTCATGATCGGCACGGGGGAGGGCTCGGTGTCCGCCGGCGGCAAGACCGTGCACGCGACGTGGTCGAAGGCCGGGCAGGCCGACCCGATCCGGCTGATCGACGACAACGGGGTCACCATTCGCCTCGCCCCGGGCAATACCTGGATCGAACTGATCCCGAACGGCACCGGCTCCGTCGAACTCGTCCCATAGCCTCCCGACGCTTCCCGGCGCTCACTTGCACTCTCGACCCCTGAGTGCCAGAATCGACTTGGCACTCTCTCCTTTTGAGTGCCAACCCATCACCGTTTTGGTAACGTCCGGGAGGGACGAGAAACACATATGGCAAAGATCATTGCTTTCAACGAAGAGGCCCGTCGTGGCCTTGAGCGTGGCCTGAACATCCTCGCTGACACGGTCAAGGTCACCCTCGGCCCGCGCGGACGTAACGTCGTATTGGAGAAGAAGTGGGGCGCCCCCACGATCACCAACGACGGTGTCTCGATCGCCAAGGAAATCGAACTCGACGACCCGTACGAGAAGATCGGTGCGGAACTCGTCAAAGAGGTCGCCAAGAAGACCGACGACGTTGCCGGCGACGGAACGACCACCGCGACCGTCCTCGCCCAGGCGCTCGTCCGCGAAGGCCTGCGCAACGTCGCAGCCGGCGCAGACCCGATCAGCCTCAAGCGCGGCATTGAAAAGGCCACCGCTGCGGTCATCGCAGAGCTGATCGCCAACGCCAAAGAGGTCGAGACCAAGGAAGAGATCGCGGCCACCGCATCCATCTCCGCCGGCGACGCTGAAATCGGCGCGATCATCGCCGAGGCCATCGACAAGGTCGGCAAGGAAGGCGTCGTCACCGTCGAGGAGTCCAACACCCTCGGCACCGAGCTCGAGCTCACCGAAGGCATGCGCTTCGACAAGGGCTTCCTGTCCGCGTACTTCGTGACCGACCCCGACCGTCAGGAAGCGGTCTTCGAAGACCCCTACATCCTGATCGTCAACTCCAAGGTCTCCAACATCAAGGACCTCCTCCCGATCGTGGACAAGGTCATCCAGACCGGCAAGCAGCTCCTCATCATCGCCGAGGACGTCGACGGCGAGGCTCTGGCCACGCTCGTTGTGAACAAGATCCGCGGCATCTTCAAGTCGGTCGCCGTCAAGGCTCCCGGCTTCGGCGACCGTCGCAAGGCCCAGCTGCAGGACATCGCCATCCTCACCGGTGGCCAGGTCATCTCCGAGGAGGTCGGCCTCAAGCTTGAGAACGTCACCCTCGACCTGCTCGGCAACGCGCGCAAGATCGTCATCACCAAGGACGAGACCACCATCGTCGAAGGCGCCGGAGACCCCGAAGCCATCGCCGGTCGCGTTCAGCAGATCCGCAACGAGATCGAGAACACCGACAGCGACTACGACCGTGAGAAGCTCCAGGAGCGTCTCGCCAAGCTCGCCGGCGGCGTTGCCGTCATCAAGGCCGGCGCCGCGACGGAGGTTGAGCTCAAGGAGCGCAAGCACCGTATCGAGGACGCCGTCCGTAACGCGAAGGCTGCTGTCGAAGAGGGCATCGTCGCCGGTGGTGGCGTCGCCCTCATCCAGGCCGGCAAGACCGCGTTCGAGAAGCTCGAACTCGTCGGAGACGAGGCGACCGGCGCGAACATCGTCAAGGTCGCCATCGACGCCCCGCTCAAGCAGATCGCCCTCAACGCGGGTCTCGAGCCCGGCGTCGTCGCCGACAAGGTGCGCAACCTGCCGATCGGTTGGGGCCTCAACGCCGCGACCGGTGAGTACGTTGACATGCTCCTCGCCGGCATCAATGACCCGGTGAAGGTCACCCGCTCCGCGCTGCTCAACGCCGCGTCGATTGCCGGACTCTTCCTCACCACCGAGGCCGTTGTCGCCGACAAGCCGGAAAAGAACGCTGCTCCGGTCGGCGACCCGTCCGGCGGAATGGACTTCTAAGTCCACCCTGCTCGATAGCTAGACTGCTTCACCGCCAACAGGGCGTCTCCTCCGGGAGGCGCCCTGTTTTCGCGTCCGGGCAGGCACGATCCCGATCCGGTCTCCACACGTCCGGCATCCGCCGCGTCCCGGCATCCGGCACAATCCAACCGACGACGCTACCGGACGCCGTTACCGGGCGAAGAGCCGCGCGTTGGCCTGCTCGATCTCGGCATACTGCTGGCCGGCCTGGTTGAGCGCCTGGCCGAGGCTTTCAGCGCTCTGCGCAACCTGCTGCTGAGTCGCCCGCCAGTCCGTCACGGCGGCCTGGAACGCGGCGGCGGCCTGCCCGGTCCACGAACCCTCCAGCCCGGTGAGTTGGCCGAGCAGCGCGGCAACCTCCGCCTGAATCCGACCGAGCGTCGCCCTGGCCGTCGTCGTGGTGCTGAGCACGAGTTCACTGTCTACCTGGTACCGGGGCATCTGCAGTCCTTTCGAGGGGTGTGCTGCCACCGTATGGCGGATGCCGCGCCGGGCTGGCGAGTACGCCCCGGCTGGGGAAAACTCACCGCCACCCGCGCCAGGGGAGGAGGCGCCGGGGTCAGGGCGCCGGGGTGATCGCGAGCCGCTGGGGCGCGTTCGGGGACCCTGCGAGAGGGAACCAGACCCGGAAGGTCGCGCCGCCGCCCGGGGTCTCGACGACCTGGACGGTGCCGTTGTGGCTGGCGACGATCGACGCGACGATCGCCAGGCCGAGTCCGCTGCCACCGGTCTCGCGTGCACGTGAGGTGTCGGCGCGCCAGAAGCGCTGGAATATCTTGTCGCGGATCTGCGGCGGGATGCCCTCGCCATGGTCGATCACGGCGACGGATGCGCGCTGGTTCCGCCGGTCGACGGCGATCTCGAGTTCGATGGGGCTGTCAGCGGGGCTGAAGCGAAGGGCATTGCCCATCAGGTTGGTGATGACCTGTCGGATCTTGTTCTCTTCGGCCATGACGACGGCGGGGATCGCGGCGGTCGGGGCAGCGGTAGGCACTGGCTCGGGGAGGATGGCGAGAGCATCCGATTTGCGGGGGCGACGGGTACGCAGCCGCGCGAGGGTCGCACCGGCGAAGGAAACCGTGTTTGTGTGCGGGACGGCCACGGCCTCGCCTGCCCGCTCGGGGACCGTCACGAGTGCGGAGGTCGGTACCTCGCCGGTGGAGTGCGCGAGGTCGATGGCGGGGGCCAACGGGACGACAGGCTCTTCGTCCGTGTCGGGAGCCGCCGTCACGACCGTGATGGTGCGACCGGGGGCGGAGGCCATCGCGTCGAGCGCCGCATCGCGGGCGAGGGGGAGCAGGTCGACGGGGGTGAGGGCGAGTGGCTTCGTCTCGTCCAGACGGGCGAGTTCGAGGAGGTCCTCGACGAGGCCGCCCATCCGGATCGCTTCCTTCTCGATGCGCTCCATCGCCTGGGCGACCTCTTCCGGAGTCTGCAGGGCACCCATCCGGTAGAGCTCGGCGTAGCCCCGCACGGAGACGAGGGGGGTGCGGAGCTCGTGACTCGCGTCGCCGACGAAGCGGCGCATCTGGTCGATCGTGCGGGCCCGTTCCTTGAACAGGCGATCGATCCTGCTGAGCATGGTGTTGAGGGAACGGTTGAGCCGGCCGACCTCGGTGTTCGGGGTCGCCCCGCCGAGCCGCTGGCTGAAGTCGCCGTCAGCAATCGCCGCGGCCGTGCGCTCCACTTCGCGCAGGGGGGCGAACGTGCTCGTCACGAGCAACCGGGTGATCAGGCCGCCCAGGAGCACGACGCCCAGGCCGAAGCCGAGGAAGATTGTGAGGTAGGTGCCGACGGTGTTCTCGGACTGCTTGAGCGAGACGGCCATGACGAGGGTGCCGTAGGTGCCGTGGACGTTGGTGACGAGCGGCACTGCGACCGCGAGGAACTCGGTGTCGTGCGAGGCGTCCTGCAGGCGCATGGTCTGGCCGTTGAGCGCGTTGACCGACTGGAGGTCAAGGGGCATGGTGATCTGCGGCAGCTCGCGTGCGGGCACGTCGGTCCAGGAATGGTAGCGGAGTTCGCCGTTCTCGTCGTACAGGGCGACGAAGTAGTCCGAGGGAACGACGGTGCCGGTATTCTGCCCGAGGGCGTTCGCGGTGTATGCGACCGACGTCGTCTGGGCATCCGCCTGGAGCTGCGCGTCGACCTGCTGGATCACATACTGCCGGAGCATGGCCATCGTGCCGATCCCGGAGACCAGGAGACCGAGCGTGAGCATGAGAACGGTCACGCCGGTGATCTTGGACCTGAGGGATATGCGGTTCCACCGCTCCGTGAGTGACTGATGCATCAGGCTGCCAGTCTATTTGTGCAGTCTGGGACTATGCCTTGGCAGCCTTGAGCATGTAGCCGAAGCCGCGCTTGGTCTGGATCAGCGGCTCCGAGGAGTGCGCGTCGACCTTGCGGCGCAGGTAGGAGATGTAGGACTCGACAATGCCGGCGTCGCCGTTGAAGTCGTATTCCCAGACGTGGTCCAGGATCTGCGCCTTCGAGAGCACCCGGTTCGGGTTGAGCATCAGGTAACGGAGCAGCTTGAACTCGGTCGGGCTGAGCTCGATGGGTTCTTCGCCGACGAGGACTTCGTGGGTGTCCTGGTCCATGGTCAGTTCGCCCGCGCGGATGACGGCGTCTTCGTCGGCGTGCATCGTGCGGCGGAGGATGGCCTTGATCCTGGCCACGATCTCGTCGAGGCTGAACGGCTTGGTCACGTAGTCGTCGCCGCCGACCGTGAGGCCGGTGATCTTGTCTTCGGTGTCGTCCTTGGCGGTGAGGAACAGGATCGGCGCCGTGTAGCCGGCGGAACGCAGGCGTTTGGTCACGCCGAAGCCGTTCATGTCGGGAAGCATGACGTCGAGGATGATCAGGTCGGGTTCCTCTTCGAGCACGGCGGAGATCGCCTGGGCGCCGTTGCCGACGGCCCGCACGGCGAAGCCGGCGAAGCGCAAGCTGGTGGTGAGGAGATCCCGGATGTTGGGCTCGTCGTCGACAATAAGAATGCGGGGGCCATCAGTCATTGGACCAGTATCTGCGCGTTAGCTGGACCTTTGCTGTGAGTGACCGGTGTGGTTCGGACGTGAGTAGATTGTGGGTGGGGAGCGGAGCCGCCGGGGCTGATCGGAGGTGGACGCCGCGACGGATTCGAACGGGAGAACGCCATGAAAATCGCAACATGTGTGATCGTCGGGGCCGGCCTCGCCGGGGCGCGCGCGGCAGAGGCGCTTCGCGTCGAAGGCTTCGACGGACGGGTCGTTCTGCTTGGCGAGGAGGCCGAGTACCCCTATATCCGGCCGCCGCTGTCCAAGGATTTCCTCGCCGGGACATCCGCTCGCGACTCGATCGACGTGCACCCGGCCGACTGGTATGCCGCACAGGACATCGAGGTCGTGCGGGGTCGCGCGGTGACGGCGCTCACCCTCGACGCGCGGCAGCTGAGCTACGCCGGCGGCGGGACGCTGCACTATGACCGGCTCCTTCTCGCGACCGGGGCGGCCGCCCGGCCGTTCCCCGGCCCCGGGGGAGACCTGGACGGCGTCCACCTCCTGCGCACCGTGGCCGACTCGACCCGGCTGAAGGCGGCGCTCGCGCCAGGGGGACGCCGGATCGTCGTGGTCGGAGCCGGCTGGATCGGACTCGAGGTTGCGGCGGCCGCCCGCAGCTACGGCAACGACGTGACGGTGCTCGGCCAGGGCGCCGTGCCGCTGCAGCGCGCGGTCGGCGCGGAGATCGGCGGAGTCTTCGCCGCGCTCCACCGGGCCAACGGGGTAGACCTGCGAATGGAGACCGGCGTGGCCGAGATCCTCGGCACGGACGGAAGGGTCACGGGCGTCCGGCTCCAGGCGGCCACGGACGGGACCCCCGGCCAGGACGGGTCGTCCGGAGAGGTCGTGCTCGCGGACGTCGTCGTGGTCGGGATCGGCGCGACACCCAATACGCGGCTCGCTCTCGACGCGGGGCTCGAGGTCGCAGACGGCATCGTCGTCGACGCGGCCTTCCGCACCAACGAGCCAGGGGTTTTCGCGGTCGGTGACGTCGCGAGCGTGTTCCATCCCGTTCTCGGGCACCACCTCCGGGTCGAACACTGGGCGAACGCCGAGAATGCCGGCCGGGCCGCCGCACTCTCCATGCTCGACCGTGCGGTGAGCTACGAGGAGATTCCCTACTTCTACACGGATCAATTCGACCTCGGAATGGAATACTCGGGATATGGCGATTTGGCGAGGGATGCGGAGCTGGTGTTCCGGGGAGACCGGACCGCCCGCGAGTTCGTCGCGTTCTGGGTCGTCGACGGCCGCGTGGTTGCGGGCATGAACGTCAATGTCTGGGATGTCAACGAATCCGTCCAGAACCTGATCAGGTCGCGCGTGCGCGTCGACGTGTCCGCGCTGCGGGACGAATCCCGCAGCCTCGACAGCCTCCTCGGCCCCGCGGCCGCCCGGAGCCACGGCGCCGACGCCGGTCGAGCGGTCGCCGACACGCCAGGGGTGGGTTCCTGATGGCGGGCGGCACCGCCGCGTTTCCCGTCCTGATCCATCCCCGGCGCATGATCGGCGGCCGCGAATTCGATTTCGACCGCGAGATCGCGGTGATGGCGATCATCAATCGCACTCCAGACTCGTTCTTCGACCAGGGCGCCACCTTCGCCCTGGACAAGGCCGTCGCTGCCGCGCACCAGGCGATATCCGATGGCGCGGACTGGGTCGACATCGGCGGGGTCAAGTTCGCGCCCGGCCCGCCCGTCCCCGTCGAACAGGAGATCGACCGTGTCGTCCCGGTCGTCCTCGCCTTGCGCGGCGCCGGCGCGGTCATCTCCGTCGACACGTTCCAGCCGGCCGTCGCACGGGCGGCGCTCGCGGCAGGCGCCGACGTCATCAACGACACCACCGGCATCCACGACCCGCTGATGGCGGACATCGTCGCGGACAGCGACGCGACCCTCGTCGTGACGCACAGCCTCGCTCGCCCGCGGATGCCGCACCCGGCCCCGCGCTACGGCGACGTCGTGGGCGAGGTCGCCGCGTTCCTGCGTGAGCGCACCGAGCTGGCCCTGTCCCGGGGGATCCCCGCAGAGCGGATCATCATCGATCCCGGCCATGACCTCAACAAGAACACCCGGCATTCGCTCGAGCTCACCCGGCGCCTCCCCGAGATCGCCGCGCTCGGCTACCCGACCCTCGTCGCGGTCTCCAACAAGGACTTCATCGGCGAGACCCTCGGCCGCGCCCGTGACGAACGTGTCGAGGGCTCCCTCGCCGCCGCCGTGTTCAGCATCATGCAGGGCGCCCGGATCGTGCGGATGCACAACGTGCGCGCCGCCGTGGACGCCGTTCGGATGACCGAGGCGATCCTGGGCTTCCGCGAACCGGCGTACGAGCGCCACAACCTGGCCTGAACGATGACCGACTTCAGCCAGGCGGGTCTCCTCGACGCCTACCGCATCGAGGACAGGACCGCCGCGCGGCTGCGGGTGAACTTCATCGCGAGCCTCGACGGCGCCGCGACCCACGACGGCCTGAGCGGTGGCCTGAACAATGCCGACGACAAGCTCGTCTTCGACACGCTCCGGACCCTCGCCGACGTGATCCTGGTCGGCGCCGGAACGGTCCGCGCCGAGGGCTACGGTGGCATCCGCCTGGATGCCGCAGCCGAGGCCTGGCGCGTCGCGCACGGGCTCCCGCCGCAGCCGCGGATCGCGGTCGTGAGCGGGCGCCTGGATCTCGAGGCCGGGCATCCGCTGTTCACGGACGCCGCGACGCGCCCGATCGCCATCACGCACGCGGGGTCACCGGCCGACAAGCGCGCCGACCTCGAGGCCGTGGCCGACGTGCTCGTTTGCGGGGCGGCGACGATCGATCTCCCGCTCGCGCTCCGCGAGCTTGCCGCGCGGGGCCTGCGCCAGGTGCTCTGTGAGGGCGGCCCGAGCCTGTTCGGGGCGCTGCTCACGGCCGATGCCGTTGACGAACTCTGCCTGAGCCTGAGCCCGGTTCTCGAGGCAGGCACCTCTGGCCGTATCGCGCACAGTGCCGCGGCCGCGTCACGCCCGATGCGTCTCGGCCACGTGCTCACTGCCGGAGACATGCTCTTCCTGCGCTACACGCGCCCGTCGCCCTGACCGATTCCGTCGGATCGGTCAGGGCAGGTCAGCGGATTCCTGCTGCGGCCTCGTCGACCAGGGCGTCGGTGTCGAGGTTGTTCGCGTCGAGAATGGTGTAGCTGTACCCCTGCTCCGCGAGGAAGCGCTGGCGGTTCTGTGCGAAGTCCTGGTCGACGGTGTCGCGGGCGACGAGCGTGTAGAAGTTGGCGGCGAGGCCGGACTCCTTGGGACGGAGCAGCCGGCCGAGCCGCTGCGCCTCCTCCTGGCGCGAGCCGAACGACCCGGAGACCTGGATGGCCACGGTCGCCTCGGGCAGGTCGACGGAGAAGTTCGCGACCTTGGAGACGACGAGCAGGTTCTCCTCGCCGACCCGGAAAGCCTGGTAGAGCCGTTCGCGTTCGTCGACGGGGGTCGCCCCGGTGAGTTTCGGCGCGTTGAGGGCGTCGGCGAGTTCGTCGATCTGGTCGAGGTACTGGCCGATCACGAGGATGCGTTCGCCGGGGTGCTTAGCGACGAGACGCTTGACCACGTCGAGCTTGGCCGGGGCGGTCGCGGCGAGGCGGTATCGCTCGTCGTCCGCTGCGGCGGCATAGGTGAGCCGCTCGGACTGCGGCAGGTCGATCCGTACCTCGTAGCAGGAGGCGGGGGAGATGAAGCCCTGGGCCTCGATCTCCTTCCATGGTGCGTCGAAACGCTTGGGGCCGATCAGGCTGAACACGTCGCCCTCGCGGCCGTCCTCGCGGACGAGCGTCGCGGTGAGGCCGAGGCGGCGGCGGGCCTGCAGTTCGGCCGTGAGTTTGAACACCGGCGCGGGAAGGAGGTGCACCTCGTCGTAGATGACGAGGCCCCAGTCCATCGCGTCGAGGAGTTCGAGGTGGGCGTACTCGCCCTTCCGCTTCGCGGTGAGGATCTGGTACGTCGCGATCGTGACGGGCTTGACTTCTTTGACCTGCCCCGAGTACTCGCCGATCTCGTCCTGGGTGAGGGTGGTGCGTTTGAGGAGCTCGTCGCGCCACTGCCTGGCCGAGACGGTGTTGGTCACGAGGATGAGCGTGTTGGTCTTCGCCGTGGCCATTGCGCCGGCGCCGACGAGGGTCTTGCCCGCTCCGCAGGGCAGGACGACGACGCCGGAACCGCCGTCGAAGAAGCTCGCGACGGCCTTGTTCTGGTAGTCGCGCAGCGCCCAGCCGTTCTCGAGCAGCGCGATGTCGTGCGGGGTCCCCGGCGTGTAGCCGGCGAGGTCCTCGGCCGGCCAGCCGAGCTTGACGAGCTCCTGCTTGAGCTGGCCGCGGGCCCAGGGTTCGACGAGGAAGGAATCCGGGGTCGGGTGGCCGATCAGCAGGGGGGCGATCCGCTTGGCGCCGGAGATCTCCATCAGCACAGCCCGGTCGTTGCTCTGCAGCACGAGCTGGCCCTCGTCGTCGCGCTCGATGATCAGGCGGCCGTAGCGCCCGACGGTCTCCTCGATGTCGATCCGCACGGTCTGCGGGATCGCGAACTTGGAATACTTCTCGAGGGTCCCGAGCATGTCCGAGGCGGCATGTCCCGCCGCGCGGGCGTTCCAGAGGCCGAGCCGGGTGATCCGGTAGGTGTGGATGTGCTCAGGGGCCCGTTCCAGCTCGGCGAACACGGCGAGGTCGTGGCGCGCATCTTCGGCGAGGGGGTGGGCGACTTCGAGCAGAACCGTGCGGTCGCTCTGGACAATCAGTGGGCCATCAGACATAGCCGTTAATCCTACGCCCGCATGGCTGGGAGCCTCCCATCGGCCCACCCCCGCTTATGGGGCAGGTGTGATGCTGATGATGCTCGAGAGCGGCAGAGTGCGTTCGATGTCGGCACGGCGGTCCCTGGCGCGGAATCGGCCTCCGCCGACACTGGCCGGTTCGAGCAGGTAGTCGACGACGACCCCGCCCGGCATCGCAATGCTGACGATGACGGTCTGCTTGGACTTGATCGCCGAATCGAGTTGGCGGGCGAGCCAGGCGTCGGCGGCGACGTCTTCGCCGCCATCCGTGGCACGGAGTTTTTCGACCAGGATGAGTGCGAGGTCAGGGGCCTCAGGGGGGAGGACCCTGGCGAGCTGGTGCCTGCGGAGGTGCAGGACCTCTCCGTCGGAGCTCTCCGCTGCGACCGGGTACTTGGCGTCGTTGAGCGCCCAGAACACGACGTCCGAGGTGAACCGGCTCGTGAGGCGGTGGGCGTCCGCGCGGACGAGTCCGAGCGGGCCGAGGGTCTGGTCGACGGCGAGGGTGCCGAGGAGTTCATCGTCGTCCGAGCGGACGTAGCTCCGGCTGAGCGCGGTCGGTGCGGCCACCTCGCCGACCCGGATCCGTCCATACCGGCCTGCGGACTCCCGGATCAGGTACTCGATGGGCTGGGGGATGCCGGTCAGCGAGATCGTGCGCAGGAAGTCGAGGAGTGACTCGGCGGTTTCACCCGCGGCGAGCGCCCGGTTGACCGAGGTCGCCGAGATTCGGTAGCTGAGGGCCAGTTCGCGGCTCTCGACGTCGGCGAGGCCGCGGAGCCGGGCGTCGATGGAGGGAGCCAGGGGGCCTGGGGAGACGATCGAGAGGTCGTTCTGCAGGTAGACGGCGCCGACTTCTGCAGGCAGGGACGCCCCGATCGTGGCGATGGCGCCGTCGAGGTCTTCGGCGAGGACAGCGGCACCCGCCGGGCTCGTGGTCTGGTGAGCGGTGATGCCGATCAGCTCGGCGTCGCGGGCGAACTCGGTGACGCGGGTGTCCATCCACTCGCCGCCTGCTGGGTAGAGCCAGGTCACGAAGCTGCGCAGTCCCTCGCCCCAGGAGACGCCGGGGCGGTGCGCGAGGATGCTGCGCACGTCGGCGGGCAGTGCCGCCTGCCAGGAGCCGGCCAGGGCCGCCCAGCGGTGCGCAGTGCCCTCGAGGAGCCAGGCCTCGCCGGCCTCCGTCTCGTTCCAGTACCCGGTCGAGTGCGCGATGAGCTGCGCCCTGGCTGCTGTCGCGACGTAGGTGGCGACGGCGTCGATATCGATGCCCATGACGGACGAGAGGCGCTTGGTGTCCGGCAGGCCGAGTCCGCCCCGGCTGAGCTCGCGCACGGGCTCCCGGGAGAGTTCGGTGACGAGCTCGGCGATTGAGGAGACCGCCGCGAAGGCACGTTCGGCGGCGAGGCGGTCGGTGAAGCGGCTGTCGGTCGTGATCACGGTCGCGAGCGCGGAGGGCGCGGGTGTCGATGCGAGCTCGAGGGCGGACGGCAGGCCGAGGTCGGGCCAGGTGGCCAGATGATCGGCGACCGCCGGATACACCCTGAGGCCGTCGTCGGACAGGAGTGCGAGCATCAGTTCGTCGAGCACGGCTGCGCGCGCGGCGACATCCGCTCGGGTGACGGGCAGGCCGCCGAGCTCGGTGAGGCGGGAAGTGAGCGCATCGAGGCCGAGGGACGCGCCGGGCACACCCGTCGGCTCGGTCGGTTCGGCGGGCGCCTCGGTGGCGGTGACCGCAAGCACGGCCAGAGTCGACCGGTCGAGCCGGGAGAGGGCTGCCTGGACCGCGGCCGGATTCAGCAGGGCTTCGGCGAGGTCGAAGAAATCACGGATGCCGTGGGCTGAGATCGCGCGGATCTCGATCGTGCGGCGCAACGCCGCGTCGTCGAGGGCACGAAGGCGTGAGGCGAGCGTCAGCACGGCGTTACTCCCCGTTCTGTCGTGCCTCGCGAGCGCGGCGGACGGTGGTCGTCACCAGGAGAACGATGATCAGGATGAATCCAATCGGCAGTCCGACAAGCGGGAGCGCGAGGATCGCGGGCCAGACACCCTCGCCGAAGCCGTTGTTGGCGCCGGCGCCGAGCCAGGTGCCGATGATGACGGCGAAGAACGCGAGGATCGACAGGCCGACGGTGGCGGCGACCATATAGGCGAGGATGCGTTCCGGCCGGCCGGCGGCGTGTGGAGTTTGATTGGTCACAGTGTCAAGGATACGGGGCGGGGACGAGTGCAACCGAATAAGCTGGGTGCGGTTGGCGCGCATGTCGCGCGCCCGGAATTCAGCGAGGTCCAGATGCCCACCGGCAAGGTCAAGTTCTACGACGAGGAGAAGGGTTTTGGCTTCATCAGTTCCGATGACGGCCAGGAGGTCTTTCTCCACGCTTCTGCGCTGCCCACCGGAGTGACGGTCAAGCCAGGAACGAAGCTCGAATTCGGCATCGCCGATGGCAAGCGCGGCGCCCAGGCGCTGTCCGTGCGCATCATCGAAGCGCCGCCGAGCCTCGTCAAGCTCAGCCGCAAGCCCGCCGACGACATGGCCATCATCATCGAGGACCTCGTCAAGGTGCTCGACGGCATCGGTGCGAGCCTGCGTCGCGGCCGTTACCCCGATAGCGCCCACAGCCACAAGATCGCCGCCATGCTTCGCAAGGTCGCAGAGGAACTCGATGCCTGAGCAGATCCAAGACACCACACTCGACGTACCGGCTGTCGACGCCGTCGCCGATGACGCCGCGGCCGACGACGCCGAGTCGCCGGCAGCGGATGCCGTTCCCACCGACGAGACACTCGTCGCGGCTGTCGAGGTGGCCAGGGCCGCACTCCTCACCTTCACGCCGGAAGACACCATCGGCGACCCCCTCGGACACGTCGTCGAGGGTGACCGGGTCGTGTCGCTGCTCTTCGACTGCACCATGACCGGGTATCCGGGCTGGCGCTGGACCGTCACGCTCTCGCGCATCGACGGGGAATCCCTGCCGCAGGTGCTCGAGACCGAGCTCACGCCGGGGGACGAGGCCCTCGTCGCACCCGAGTGGATCCCGTGGTCCGATCGCCTCGCCGACTACCGCACGGCCCAGGACCTGGTCGCTGCGACCGCGGCCGCCGACGCTCTCGACGACGACACCGACGACGATGACGACGACACCGATGACGATGACGACGACACCGATGACGACGACGCAGACGACGACGACGCAGACGACGACGACGCAGACGACGACGATGATGAAGAAGAAGAAGAAGACGATGACATCGACCCGGACGACATCGACGAAGACGAATAGCGTCTGACGAACTACCGGCGCCTCACGCGCAGCCAGGCCAGCCCGGCGACGCCGAGGCCGACCCCGGCCACCGCGCACCACAGCCACCAGCCGAGCCCGCGGGCCGCGAGCTCACCCTGGAAAACCAGGGCGAGACCCGCGGCCACGAGCCAGGCGAGTGCTCCGATCAGGATCGGCGTGCGCGCATCCGCTTTCGCCGGCTCAGGATCGGGCCGGCGCTCGCTGTCTCTCAGCCAGAGGCGCACGAGGACCGCTATTTGCCCAGGTTGGCGACGACGAATTCGATGGACTTGACGAGCTGGCGTACGTCGTTCGGCTCGATCGCCGTGAACGTCGCGACGCGCAGCTGGTTGCGGCCGAGCTTGCGGTAGGGCTCGGTGTCGGAGATGCCGTTCGCGCGCAGCGCCTTGGCTACGGCGGAGGCATCGATCGCGTCGTCGAAGTCGATCGTCGCGACAACCTGCGAACGGTGGTCGGGGTTGACGACGTACGGCGTGGCGTAGTCAACGGTCGCTGCCCAGTCGTAGAGCACCGAGGAGGACTCGCGGGTGCGTGCGGAGGCCCAGGCGAGGCCGCCATTGCCGTTGATCCAGTCGAGCTGGTTCTCGATCAGGAGCAGGGTGGCCACGGCCGGGGTGTTCAGGGTCTGGTTGAGGCGCGAGTTGTCGATCGCGTTCTTCAGGCTGAGGAACTCCGGGATATACCGGCCGCTCGCGGCGATCTGCTCGACGCGCTCGATGGCCGCGGGGGAGAAGAGCGCCATCCAGAGGCCGCCGTCGGAGGCGAGGTTCTTCTGCGGGGCGAAGTAATACGCATCCGCCTGATCGGCGGCGTAGTCGATGCCGGCGGCGGCGCTCGTGGCGTCGATGACGGTCAGTGCTCCGGCGTCGCCGTGCACGCGGGTGACGGGCGCCATCACACCGGTCGAGGTCTCGTTCTGGGGCCAGGCGTACACGTCGACGCCCTCGGTCGGAACGGCCGCGCTCAGCGAGCCCGCCGGGGCCTTGATCACGTCGGGTGCTTCGAGGAACGGTGCGCTCGCCGCGGCAGCGAACTTGCCGCCGAACTCGCCGAAGACGAGGTTCTGGGCCTTCTTGGAAATAAGGGAGAACGCGGCTGCATCCCAGAAGGCGGTGGACCCGCCGTTGCCGAGGACGACTTCGTAGCCTTCCGGAGCGCGGAGCAGCTCCGCCAGGCCGGTTCGGACCCGGCCGACCAGGTTCTTCACCGGCGCCTGACGATGGGAGGTACCGATAATGGACGTGCCAGATTTAAGGAGGTACTCAAGCTGTTCCTGACGGACTTTGGACGGGCCGCAGCCAAATCGTCCGTCAACGGGCAAGAGTTCGGAGGGAATTATCAGATTCGACATGAGGCGATTCTAACGACCCCTAACACGGCGATAAGGTTGTGACGCACACGGAGGCACTGGGAGGCCGGCGATGACTGATCTGATCGACACGACCGAAATGTATCTCCGCACCATCCTCGATCTGGAGGAGGAGGGCATCGTCCCCCTCCGGGCCCGGATCTCCGAACGACTGGGCCATTCCGGCCCGACCGTCTCGCAGACCGTCGCGCGCATGGAGAGGGATGGGCTCGTCGTCGTGTCCGGCGACCGCCACCTCGAACTCACGATCAACGGGCGCCGTAAGGCCGTGCATGTCATGCGCAAGCACCGCCTCGCCGAGCGCCTGCTGAGCGACGTGATCGGCCTCGAATGGGAGTTCGTCCACGACGAAGCCTGCCGCTGGGAACACGTCATGAGCGAACAGGTCGAGCGCAAGATCCTGGAGATGCTCGGGCATCCCACCGAGTCACCGTATGGCAACCCGATCCCTGGGCTCGACGAACTGGGCGACTCGCCCGCCGTCGCATTCATGGCGGGAGTCACGAACCTCGTCGAGGTCGTCGCGGGGTCGACGACCCCGGTGACCGCCGTCATCCGCCGCCTCGGCGAACCGGTGCAGTTCGACCCGGAACTCCTCGCCCAGCTCAAGAACGCCGGCGTGATGCCGGGCAATTCGGCGGTTTTCTCGGCACTCGGCTCCTACGTTCTCGTCGAGGTCGCGGGGTTCGCTGAGGGTCTCGAACTGCCCAATGAAGTCGCGAGCCACATCTTCGTGGCTACCCCGGTCGCCGCTCTCTAACCGCCCGTTTCGCGGGGCAAAACCCGAACGGATGCCGGGTTTTCGGCGGTCGACAGATGACCCTTTCGTTACGCGTTCGTTATTAAATCGTCACCAAGGGGTGACAAACGGAGAAACCTCACGTACTGTCGGACGAGTCCCACAGGCCAGAACCGGCCGCCGGGCTCGAAGCAGGACGTCTCTCTTCCCGTCTCCTGGTTCGGTAACACATGCGACCAACGCATTGGACGGGGCAACTACCTAGTGTTGTCGAGGCGCCGGAGGTACACACTTTGGCCGAAGAATTAGGTAGAAGACTGTCCCGTCGAGGTTCTGCCCCGACACCCGCACGGCCGGCCCCGACGCCGGCGCAGCGTGAAGAGGCCCCCGCGCGCGGGATCTTCACCCGCCCGTCACGCCGGCGCGGCGCCATCGCCAACATCGTGATGATGACCCTGGCCGGCGGACTCGTCGCCACCATGGCGATCCCCGCATACGCGTTCGCGCCGAGTTCTCCCGGCACGGATATCGCGCACGGCACGACGGCATCCACGGCCCTCACCCGGTCCGGCGCCCAGTCGCTCACCGTCGCCGACCAGGCCTCGACCGTCAGCGTCGCCCGCGACAGCTTCAGCGCCACGACGCCGGAAGAGATCGCCGCGGCAAAGGCGGCAGCAGCATCTGCGGCTGCCGCAGCAGCAGCCGAAGCGCGCCGCGTCGCCGCGGCCGCCTCCATGACGACGTATGCGGCCGCGTATTCGGGGCCGTCGGTCTCCGACTTCCTGGCGAACCCGTCCTACCCGACGTTCAGCCTCGCATCCGTCTATAACGTCGGCCTGCAGTACCAGGGTGTTCCCTATGTCTACGGTGGGTCGACCCCGGCCGGTTTCGACTGCTCGGGCTTCGTCATGTACGTCTACGCCCAGTTCGGGATCAGCCTGCCGCATTCGGCAGCAGGACAGGGCGCCGCGGGCACCCGCATCTCCCTCGCCGATGCGCAGCCGGGTGACCTTGTCATCATGGACGGTCACGACGGCATCTACGCCGGCAATGGCAACATTCTGCACGCGCCCTATGAGGGGGCTTCCGTGAGGGTGCAGCCCATCTGGACGAGCTCGTACTACATCGTCCGCCTCGGGATCTGAGTCGCTCGGACGGGGCTTGGCGAGGCCGCGACGTGGCCTCGCCGGGCGGCAACGATGTGAACAATGCGTAACAGCTTGCCCACGAAGTGTTGTGGGGTGCTGCGCGGCGTGTCGCTTGTGCGTTAACCTGATGCTCTGTAGTACTGCGAGTCTTTTGGGAGAGCCAATGCGCGAGCGATGCACGATCCACACCATGGATGTGCGCTGCCGCTTTGCGTTGCGGCACGGCAGTCAAACTTGTCTGAGTTGCGCGTGTTCTCGCGTTTCAGACCGTAGGGCGTTGTCATTGTGACAGCGCCCTTTTTGTTTGCCCGTTTGCCCCTGACTCTCGGTGCGAGGGAGTAGATCGAATGGCTGGAAGCCGTCCAGCCCTTTTCGAAAGGGAACGAATGCGCACACTTGTTCTGAACGCGGGCTACGAGCCCCTCGCCGTGGTCTCGTTCAAACGGGCCATCGTGCTGGTCATGAATCAGAAGGCCACCATTGTGGCCGCCGACCAGGCCCACCCGGTCTGGGCGACGACCGGCTCGTGGGATCGACCGAGCGTGATCATCCTCACGCGGTACGTGCATCTCCCGCGCTCCCGTTCGCTGCCGGTGAGCCGGCGCGGCGTACTCCGCAGGGATGACCATCGCTGCGCGTACTGCGGCCGGACTGCGAATACGATCGACCACGTGCAGCCCCGTTCCCGTGGTGGCCGGGACAGCTGGGACAACCTCGTGGCCTGCTGCCTGCGCTGCAACAACATCAAGAGCGATCGCACTCCCGCCGAGATGGGCTGGGATCTGCTCTTCCACCCGAAGATCCCGATCGGGTCCAGCTGGGTCGTGCGCGGAGTCGAGCGACCATTGCCGCAATGGGACGAGTATCTTGCGCCTGCCGCCTGATCAGGCAATGTAACGGATGTGTAACGCCGGGGGTGACTTCTTCGACGGTTTCCCCTAGGGTGGGATGAACCCGATTGATACGCCACGATCCAGAGGAATCCTGTTGCCCGAGTCTGGCGTGTCCGATTCCGAAGCGAGCCCCGAGGTCTTTCTCACTCGTCGCGAACTCCGGGCCCAGCGCGAGGCGCTCCCGGCTTTGAGCCCGGCCACGGAGCAATTCCTGGCACCGAAGCCCGAATCCGTCGTCGTTCCCGCAGTGAGGCCGCGTAGCCGTTTTTCGGCCTCGCCCGCGAAGCCGGTCGGTCGTTTCCCACGCAAGCGGCGGCATCCGGTCAAGATCGCGATCGCCGTGTTCGCCATCCCGGCCATTTTCCTCACCGCGGCATTGCCCGCGTACGCCTTCACTCCGCGCGCAGCCGGTGACATGACGAGCGCAACGCACTCGTCGGGGAACAAGACCGTGCAGGGCCTCACCGTCGCAGCAGCGGCGACCGCGGTCACTGTTTCGCGTGACGGCTTCGCTGCCACCACGAAAGAGCAGCTCGCGGCGCAGGCGCTCGCGGCCAAGAAGGCCCTCGCTGCCCAGCAGGTGGCGACCGCCCGTGCCGCTGCGGCGGCCTTCGCCGTCTACGGCGTGCGTGCGGAGGGTGATGACTACCCCTGGTACAACATGCCCACCGAGTCGCAGGGTGGCGGCCTATCCCCGCTCAGTTACTACTACCGCGAGTGTGTCGACTTCGTGGCCTGGCGCCTGAACCGAGACGCCGGTTCGACCGGCTCTTCCTGGCGCTGGACCTGGAACAGTCTGACCCCCGGCGGCGGCAACGCGAGCGCCTGGGCGAGTGCGTGGTCCAACCACGGCTGGACCACGAGCAAGACCCCCGTCGTCGGCGCGGTCGCCTGGTTCAACTACAACCACGTCGCTTATGTGCAGTCGATCGGCGGTGACGGATCCGTCGTGCTCGAGGAGTACAACTGGATGGGCAGCCACGCGTATCACAAGCGCACGGTCTCGCCGAGCGACGTCGCGCTGTTCCTATACCCGCCCGCGTAATCCTGATCGGGCTCGCACCAGCTAAACTTTGACAGCCAGCCTCTGTAGCTCAACGGAAGAGCAGTTCCGTCCTAAGGAAACGGTTGGGGGTTCGAATCCCTCCAGGGGCACACTGAAACAGCCTTCGATGCCAGTGAAACGCTGGTGAAGCGCATTTCTTCGCCATCGCTAGTCGTCACGCCGTCAGCCCATTGGATGACCGCTGGCTCTGCGATCTCGAAGGCGCAGCCGACGGCACCCCCCCCCCGCCGCGTCGGAAGGGAGTTTCCGATCACAGCGAAGCGCCTTCTTATGCGGGTGAGAGTGTTGTGAA
Source organism: Cryobacterium sp. MDB2-A-1 (assembly GCF_004402675.1). NCBI lineage: Bacteria > Bacillati > Actinomycetota > Actinomycetes > Micrococcales > Microbacteriaceae > Cryobacterium > Cryobacterium sp. MDB2-A-1. Next base: position 437,315 of record NZ_SOFK01000022.1, read on the forward strand.
GCCGGCCCCGCTACTTCACTTCGTGGGCGGTGATAGCTTCTTCGCGGCCGCGAACTTATGGGCCGCCTCGAGGTCTTCCTGCCTATTCTTCTCGGCGAAGTTATCCCATGCTGCGAGGCGCTGGGATTGGGCGCATAGCCCGCGCAACACAGGGTACGATCGGGCTGCTAGAGGGAGCGGCACAAGCGGGGCTCCTGCCAGCTGGCGCAGCCACAACCAATGGCGGGCTGCCGGGTCTTTGGGGGTAACGATGAATGGCTCAAGCAGGACCCGTTGGATCTACATCAGTGGTGGAGCTCTAGTTGTCGCTCTACTTGTCCGACTAGCAATTGCATTCGTCGGCGCATCACAGCTAGACGGCGCTGAGGGTGGATCATCCGGCCGGGCTGCGTTACTCATTGGGGTTGCGCTCCCAATATTGTTGATCCTGGGTGTGTTCTGGGTCACCATGTGGCGCTGGCCTCGGGTGCTCAAGTCCGTCCGGGATCAGAACCCATTGGTGCCGGCGTATGTGACAACCGTGTTGCCCGAAGTTTTCGATGCCGTCGCGACTTTCGGCTCGGGCCGTGGGCTTAGGGTGAACACGTCCAGCGTCGTCATGCTTGGTGAGTACGAATGCTCATGGTGGTCGGGGTTGAGCAAGGTGTCTCAAGTGGCCGCAATCGGCTCGCTCGAGAAGATCGAGTACAGGGTTGTACAGGCACCTTATCTTGCCCGGACGCTTGAAGCACTTCAGGCGACGATTCACACTCCGTCGGGCCCCCATTCCTTCTCAATGTTCCTCAGGGACGACCAGAAGAGTGGACTGCTACCTCGTCGCGCGACCGGGGCTGCATTGCAGGACATCGCGGAACGGCTTCGACAAGCGGAGGATTTCCAGTCGTGAGTCTGGGGCAGAGGCGCGTTCAACAGGTTCCCGTCGCTCGGGACGTCATACAATCGATCGCATTCGCTGCGTTCGCTGTCTTCGGCGCATCTATGTCGCGCAGGGTCTTCCTTCAAGCCAACGGTGACTGGGCCGTACTGGTCGGCGGAGGTGGACGTAGTCCCGCAGTTCCGATGGGAGTCATGTTCCTCATGGGAATTCTCATAACCGTGATGGGGGTCGTGACAGTGGTTTCATGCGTTGTGGGCGCCAGCAGAACGATCAGGGAACGTCGTATTCAGAAAGACCAGGCGCGAGGTGGGGGCGAATCCAACTAGCGTCACTTCGCCATCTGCCGGGCCCATGTTTCCTTCCACGATCATCGTCCATGAGGTAGTCGGCTACCGCGCTCTGGACGACTGGACGTTGCACACCTGACGAGCACTTGGGCTACGTCCTGAGCTGGGTTCACCGGCGACCCCACCGCGCCAACGAGCGGCGCCCCAAGTTCCCTAACCTCGGCGCAACGCCGTCCGTCTCGACGGCGGTCCAGGTAGCAGTGATCGCGTATCTTTCCGTTGTCTTCATCATCGCGGCGAGAACCAAGGAGTATTGGTAGCCGGCTTGGACCGTCAGGTCCACAGCTGCTCAGGAGGCGCGCATTGCCGATCAATCCGTATGTGAACACCTGAATCAGATCGCCGGATATTGTCGCTGATTAGACGGGAAATCTTGGCGAGAGGGGTAGCGTTTTCGGTTGTGTCCTAAGGAAACGGTTGGGGTTCGAATCCCTCCAGGGGCACACTCTTTCACGCCGAACCGGGCCTTATCGGCGTTTCCGGTCACTTGGACCGTTGGTATCCGCCGTTTCTCTCCAGGTCTATGTGTGTACCTATGTGCGTACCCAAAAAGAAAATGGTTTGGGCCGGTTCGGCAGGCTTGCACCGCAGTGAGTCTGCGCACTTCTGGGCAATGCCCGCGGGGGCTGCAATGATCAAACCCATGGGGAAGACGAAGAGCGCGATGCAACGATCCCTCTCGAACTGGGCCGTACTGAATTCTGGGCGTGTTGCGTGGCCGCGTGTCGAGATGAGTTCGAATAACAAAGTCAACGAGTTGGCAGCCGGCAGGACGCTTGACCACGGAATCGACGACGCCCGGTCAGTCCGCGAAATCTAATGCCGATATCGTCCAGAAGGGATCGCGGTCACCCCCAGCGTTTGCTCCTGTGCTTCGTTGTAACGTTCGCAGGATTGGTGCTTTCCGGGTGCACCGCATTCGATGAGCCCACGATGTCCTTGCCCCCTGACGGATCGGCAAGAGAGCTTCGTCAGCAGGTGATCGCGGCCATTGACGCCGGGGACCAGCAGGCGCTCCAGGATCTCTTCACGTCCGCAGCGTCGGCATACAATGCCGAGAGTGCGGGTGTCGTCTTCGAACAGTGTTCCAAGATCTCTCCGGTTGGACGCGAAATGAGCAGTGCCTCCGATATCTCCCCGAAGCTGATGACGGTTGATTTGGTGGGCAAGGCGAAGCAGGGCTCGACGCTGGGGCAGTCGTGCGCATTCGTATTGATCTGGTCGGGTGCGGGCCCGTGGGAGCTCGGAATTGGCAGCCCTCCTTCAAACGCGTGACGTAGGCCGCTCTAGATGCCGGGCAGTCGGCGTCACGCATGAGTGTCATGCTTGCATGGAATGGGAGTTCGCGTGCTAGCGTCTGGCCTGTGCTGCCGCCCGAGGAACACCGACCAAGGTCCCGTTGGCCGTTGTGGACGACCGTCCTCGGGCTTGTAGTTCTTTTCGCAGACGGAATCGTCATCGCCCTTGATGGTGTAGTCCGTCTGCCCGGCCCGATTGTCGAGGTCGCGCTGCTCGTCGCATTGGTTGCCGCAGTGATGGTGGCCGGCGCCACTTGGGCAGAATCGAGACGTCGCGGTATCGGGTGGGTGCGCAGTCTTGGCCGATCTCTGCGGGCGCTTGGCCGCTTCGTTTTCGACTTCTTCTAGAAGCCGTTCGCATCTGCCGCAGCAGGACCGTGGCTACGCAGATTCTCTACGCCGATTGACCCCTGGCACGGTGACGTCGCGAATCCACCGGGGCAGGTATCCGCATTGACCTCGACACGGGCGCGATCGTGATCCACCCTGAGAAAGAAGACGTCTACGTTGAGATCGCCGAGCTCAGGGGATTCCACGACGAAGCGTGGATGGTCTGGCGCCCCGGCGAGGACAGCTTCAAGGACTTGGCCTGACCGCAACAGCTCCGGGAAGGGGCCCCAAGAGACTCGCCACCTCGGAATGTAATCAAACTAGATTTGAAGGGTGAACTGGATAATCGTTGCAGGTGTCATCACCGTGATCACTGTTGTAGCCATTGTCGGGCAGCGCAAGGGGTGGGTCGACTTCTCCTGGAATCAGAGGCGTCGAGGCGGATCGATGACAATCGCCGATGAGGCATTCAATCCGACACGTTACGAAGCGCAGGTAGAGATGGACCGCCAGTCGATCTTGCCCGCGCCGGCCCCCTTGCCCGGCGACGATGACAAGGGCGCTTACCGGGGAACTATTCGCATCAAAATTTGACGATTTCACGATCTCGGCGCCGCACTTTCACAACTGCTACTGTCTGCAGAATGCTGCAACCGTTCTCGAGCTTGGCGAGTCGGCTCAGGAGGGACACGTGACCCTCGACGAGATCCGGCAGGCCATTGACACCGATCCCTCGAACGCTGCCTGGGCGAAACGAGGCGTGGGGGCCCTGTTCGTCGCGGACCCTGCCGCTCGGATTGTGATCATCGGTCAGGCGCCCGGACAGAAGGCGGAAGCCTCCGGAATCCCCTGGGACGACGCGAGCGGCGCGAAGCTGATGCTGTGGCTGGGTGTGACGGAGGATCAATTCCGAGATCCCGCGCTGTTCGCGACCTCCCGATGGACTTCTACTACCCGGGCAAAGGAACCAGCGGCGACTTGCCGCCACGAAAAGACTTTGCACCGCGGTGGCATCCGCTCATCGTCGGCCAGCTGTCTGGGATTCGTTTGACATTGCTCATCGGCAAGTACGCGCAGGACCAGTATCTCGTCGGCCGTGGCAAGCGCAACCTGACCGAGACTGTCCGAGCGTTCCGAGAGTACCTGCCCGATGTGTTTCCCGTGGTGCACCCGTCACCGCTCAACTTCCGGTGGCAAGCGCGCAATCCCTGGTTCGAGACTGACCTAGTGCCCGCGCTGAGGACCTCCGTCGCTGACGCGATCGAGTAAGCGCCCAGCGTGTCATCGACAGAGTGCCCGCTGTTCGGGGTCTGCATCGGGAGTATCAACGTCAGGCTTGGTGCCAGATTCCGACTATCTGCCGGGTGTATCGGTGGCGAGTCAGCTCGGTGACGAGGAAACCGCTGATGCTGAGGTAGCGGGTCAGGTCGACTTGGGTTCATCAAGACGTGCCGACGGACTCCGTGCTGCGCCAGCCATCTCCACGATCGACTCCGCAGCAGGGTCGGTCCGAACGCGCGAACCGCAACCGTGCCATCATGGACGCGACCGGTTCAGTAACCGTCGCGTCAAACGTGGGACTAATGCCCTCTCGGCACTTCTCCTGCGGTAGCGGCGTGAGGCTTGCGGCGTGAGGAGAGGCATGGATGCCCAGCAGGGTGCCCTTCGCGGGCGCGTGGCGGTCGTCACGGGTTCCACTCGCGGCCTTGGTTTCGCTGTGGCCCGGTTGTTGGGCCAACAGGGTGCAACCGTTGTGCTGGCATCCCGTTCGGAAGCCCACGTCGCAGCCGCCGTCGAACGGCTTCGACTGGAGGGCATTTCGGTCTCCGGGTGTCGCTGCGACACCGGGGAAATGGCCGACGTCGAGACTCTTCGTGACGAGGCCCTCCGGCAAGGGACGCTCGACATCTGGGTCAATAACGCTGGAATCTCTGGCGTTTACGGGCCCACGGCATCCACGCCGATCGACGACTTCGAGCGCGTGGTGCGAACGAATATCCTCGGAACGTTTCATGGGTCACGGGTCGCACTGCCGGTGTTCCTCTCCCAAGGCCACGGCGACCTCGTCAACCTTTACGGCCAAGGCGACCAAGGCCCGGTCGCGATGCAGAACGCATACGCGTCAAGTAAGCGTTGGGTCCGCCAGCTCACGGAGACTTTACGACTCGAAACCAAAGGAACCGGAGTCCGCGTTCACGGTATGAACCCCGGCTTGGTGACGACAGCCCTTCTCAGCCACATCACGTCACAGCCAGGATACGAAGGGCGTCTAACTGCACTCCAGGCGGTCGTTGGGCTGTGGGGGCAGGCCCCGGAGGCCGCCGCGCGTCCTCTCCTGAACCTTGTCACGTCGGACGCTGCCGAGTTTCGCAGCCTGACGAAGTTGGCCCTGGTGACCCGCGGTGTTCATAGCGTACTGACCGGACGACTACGCCGCCGCAATCGCATGCCCCTGGACGTCCGCGTCCTGGATGCGAACGGCCAAGAACGAACGATCGGGCCCGATGCAATCACGCGATGAGTCTGCGGTCAACCGCATCGCATCCTGACGGAAGGGTAGACGGTCCTGGCGTAAACATGGCTGCTCGGCCCCGCATTGGGGGAAGCGGCTGCTCGTCGCATGCGGGTAGCGTCAGGCCTCGGGGGTACGGGTGCCAATGTCTGACGATGTGGGTGGGCGCGTTGACTTTGCGGGCATTCAGGCGCTGTCCTCGCGCGGAGCTGGCTATTCGGTGGCGGCGAAATGCCTGCAGGTCCAGGCTGACGCTGAGGCTCTCGATCCTTCCCTGCGGTCCTCCGACGGAGTGACGCTTCACGCGGATGCCCGGTCCTGGTACGTGGGCGCTCTCGGCGAGATCGAGGTCGGCTTGCTTCTTGCTGCGCTAGGTCCGAAGTGGTTTGTGCGGCATGCGGTGCCGATCGGTGCCGGCACCAAGGATGTGGATCACCTCGTCATCGGGTCCGGGGGAGTGTTCGCGATCAACACGAAACACCACGCCGGCGCATCCATTTGGGTGGGCGACTTCGTGCTTCGAGTCAACAACGTCAACACCCGGCATTTGAAGCAGGCGCAGAGTGACGCGACGGATGTGGGCCGACGGTTGACGACAAAAGTCGGGTTCCCCGTGCCGGTCATCTCCGTCCTGGCGATTCTCGGTGCGAGGTCGATCAACGACAACCGCGCCCCCGCCGCGGGCGCGGTCTCTGTCGTGGATGCGAAGAACCTTGTCTCCTGGCTCGTGGCCCGGCCTCAGCAATTGAGCGACAGCGAATTGGCCTTGATCGAGTTCGCAGCCGAAGAGCCGGAAACCTGGCATGTGGACCCGCGAGCGGCCGACACCCTGCGGGTAATGCCACGATTCGAGCGACTCGTTCTTCAGGTCGGGACGCTCAACGTTGCCGCTCAGGTCCCCTCCCAAGCCAAGACCGCGGCGACTCGAACAACCACTCGACCCACGACCGGTGCTCCCAACCGCGCTCTGAATCGCACTCCCGCCCGCAGTCGCGCGACTCCGTCCCGCTCCCCGGCACGACGTAAGCGTCGAGAGCGTGTGACCCTGGGTGACCTCGTCAAGCTGTGGCTCGCCTGCGGACTCATCATCGCAGCGATGTCAGTGATCGAAGGCGTCGCGAACCAGCCGTGCACGTCCCCGGCTGGTTGCGTTCTGCCGTCGCTGCTCGTGGCGTTCGCGCCGCTCCTGAATCTTGGAGTGGTGGCCGCGCTCGGTGCGGCTCTGGTCGGCACGGTTCTCTGGGTAATCCGCCGGCTCACGCAATAGATGAACGCGATGAGTGCCACCCGGCCACAGCGGCTGGATTGATGTAACGCTGCGCCTACCCGGAGCGTCTATTGAGTCTGGAGTCCAACGGAATGCATAACCGCTCGCCCAAGGACGACGTCCTCGTCGGAGGGTTGGACGACTGGGCATACGCGGCGTGGGTTTATGGCAGCACGCGGTTGAGCGGTCTGGAGGATCCTGGTCTGAGACGTGTCAAGGGCCATGAAGAACTGCCCACTGGCGGCCACGGAAAATGCCCGCTGATGGCCATGAAAACTGCCCACTCATGGCCAACAGATCTGCCCACCA